>CP016836.1:3537019-3865165 GCA_002240395.1 Xanthomonas citri pv. mangiferaeindicae | reverse complement strand
CCAGGTCGCCAGGGGCGGCCGGCACGCCATGCCGGCGCAGATAGTCCGGTGTGCCGACGACGATGCGTTGCTGCGCACCGCCGATGGGCCGGCGACGACATCCTGGGCGAGCGACTGGCCGAGCCGGATGCCGGCATCGAAGCGCCCGCCACGAGGTCGGACAGGGTGTCGTCGGTGAACAGCTCGACCTGGATGTCGGGATAGCGGCCAGGAAGTCGGGCAACCGCGGCACCACCAGCAGGTCGGCGGCCAATCGCGAGAGATTGATTCGCAGCAGCCCGCTGGCTGGCCACTGCCGGCGCGTGCCTGCTGCATCGCGATGTCGATGCGGTCGAGCGGGGCGTCGATCTGTTCGAGAAACGCGCGCCCGGCCTCGGTCAGCGTGACCCGGCGCGGCTGCGGTGCAGGAGCCGCACACCGAGCCGGGCCTCGAGCGCGCGCACGCCCTGGGACACCGCCGACGGCTGACGCCCGCGGCATCGGCCGCGCGGGTGAAGCTGCCCAACCGCGCGACGCTGCGGAATGCGGTCAGGCCGGCGAGGGTTTCGTGCTTGGACATGAAGCAGAACTTACAGCCCGGTGAAGCCCGATCCGCTGTTTCCGGCGTGTCGCCGGCAGGACAGTGTGTGCCCCCGCCCCCGAGAGTCGCCATGACCGCCTTGTCCGCCTTGCTCGCGTTGTCCATCGCCACCGGCCCTGAACAGACCACGCCACCGGCGCCCGCGCTGGCAGCGCGGCTCGACGCCGTGCTCGATACCGCGGTGCAGGAGCAGCGGATCGTCGGTGCGGTGCTGCAGGTCGAGCGTGATGGACGCACGGTGTACCGGCGGGCGGTGGGCCAGATCGACCGCGAGGCTGGCCGCCCGATGCCCGACGACGCAGTGTTTCGCCTGGCCTCGGTCACCAAGCCGATCGTGACCTTGGCGGCGCTGCGCCTCGTCGATCAGGGCCGGTTGCGGCTGGACGACCCGGTCACGCGCTGGATTCCGGCGTTCCGCCCCGCGCTGGCGGACGCCGCGTGCCGACGATCACCGTGCATCACCTGCTCACGCACAGCGCAGGGCTCGGCAATCCGGCGCGCAGCCGCCGATGGGCCGTATCACCGGCTCGGCGTGTCGGATGGACTCGACCGCACAACGCTGACGCTGGCGCAAACGTGCAGCGGATCGCCGACGCGCCGCTCGCGTTCGCACCGGGCACCGGCTGCGGTACTCACTGGCGATCGACGTGCTCGGCGAGGTCGTCGCCCAGGCGCACGGCACCGATCTGCCGCGCGCGGTGGCCGACCTCGTCACCGGACCGCTCGGCATGACGGACACGGCGTTCTGGGTGCCGCCGTTGGATCGGGTCGCGGTGCCCTACGTCGATGGCGTTCCGGTGCCGCGCGGATGACCGGTGCGATGGACATGCCGCTGCCCCCGGGCTGGCGTGTCGCTGCGCTTCGATCCCGAGCGTGCGTTCGATGCGCAGGCCTTCGCATCGGCGGTGCGGGCATGCTCGGCACGGCCGACGATGTCGTGCGCGCGCTCGAGGTGTTCCATGGTCGCGGGCCGGCGTTCCTGCAGGCGGCCACCATCGCCCAGGCGAGGCGCGACCACGTAGGCACAGCTGCAGCCACGCAGGGGCCGGGCTGGGCTTCGGCTACGGGCGCGGTGCTCGTCGATCCAGTTGCCGCCGCCACCCGGCAGGCGCCCGGCACGCTGCAGTGGGGCGGGGTATACGGCCACACCTGGTTCGTCGATCCGGCCAACGGCCTGACCGTCGTGCTGCTGACCAACACCGCGTTCGAAGGCATGTCCGCGCACTGCCGCGCGAGGTCCGCGATGCGGTGTATGCGGCGAGTAGCGCCAGCAGGCGATGCCATCGCCCATGCCGTGCCCGTCGCTGATTGGGCACCGATGCGCCAACAGCGCGTTTCAGCGTGCTGGTGCGTGCGCTTAATCCCGCACCTGGCTGGGTGTGGTTTTGCCGGGTTTCGTGTCCGAGGTGCGAAGCGCGCGTCTATCACCGCATCGCGTGCGGTGAATAGCATGCTCAATCGCCGCAAGCGTTGGCACGTGCGCGGTCGTTAGCCGCGTCGCAGGTGGATCGCCCAATAGCCGAACCCGACACAAGCGCCGCCGAGGATGTTGCCCAGTGTCGCCCACAGCAGGTTGGCGCCGGCGCTGGCCCAGGACAGCTCGGCAGGCGGCACGATGCCGCTGGCGGACGCGCCAGCAGGCCGAGCGGCAGCAATGACATGTTGGCGATGGAATGCTCTAGCCGAGCGCGACGAACGCTGCGATCGGCGGCACGATCACCGCGACCTTGTCGACCGCGTCTTGGCGCCGACCGCCATCCACACGGCCAGGCAGACCAGGATGTTGGCGAGGACGCCGCTGGCAAGGATGGTGACCGGGGATTTCGCGGTCTTGGTCGCGGCGAGCTCGATTGCCGACGCCGCGACGGTGCCGTCGCCGCCGCAGGCAGGCCGGCGGCGATCGCCAGCAGCACCAGCGCGAGCGCGCCGACGAGGTTGGCCAGCCAGACCACGCTCCAGGCACGCAGCAGACGTCTCGGACTGAGGCGGCGCTGGGCGAGCGGCAAGGTCATCAGCGTATTGCCGGTGAACAGTTCGGCGCCGGCCAGCAGCACCAGGATCAGGCCGAGCGCGAAGCCGGTGCCGATCGCAAGTTGCGCGGGCCGTAGGGCAGGTCCTCGGTGCCGGCGCCAAGCAACGCGGCCATCAGGCTGCCGAAGCCGATGTAGGCGCCAGCCAGGATGCCCAGGCCGATTATCGCGCCGAGCGGCCGATGGGCCTTGTCGACGCAGGTCTCGGACATGGTCTTGGCGATGGCATCGGGCGGTGGCATCGCAGGGGAAGGCGTCGTCATCGGCGCGGTCCGTGCGGAGGGACAGGTGTAGCGGATGCGGGGTGAACGTGGCGGCCAGAGCGTTTTCGCGAACGGCTGCCCCATCCCAACCTTCCACCGTGAAGGGCGCAATGCCCCGTGCACGGGGAAGGAGACAAGCAGCCGCTCGCGTGGTGGCACCCCACCGCGCGGGGAAGGAAACAGGCGATGGAAGGAGAAAAAGAGGGGCCCGGGCGGTTACCTCCCCCGCGTGCGGGGAGGTCGGTGCCGTGGGCACCGGGTGGGGCGGGTTCGCAGGTACGAGGGCTCGAGCCATGACCGGTGCAGGAGATGCCGATGGGAGGATCAGCACGGTGCGTCTTCCGCAATGGCCTTCACGCGTGCCGTCCTAGCCTCGAGGCTCTACCCATCGGGACAACGCCATGACCACGCAAGCCGGCAAGACGCAGGGCGGCGGCGCGCCGCAGGACGACGACACCACGCGCACCCCACCGCGCGATCCGAAGACAGGCATCGACCGCGAGGTCGGCGATCTCGATGATCCGGATGCGCCGGATAACGACGATGCACTGCCGGGCGTGCAGGCGGGGACTGGCGGGCGGATGACGCCGAGCGCGTCTGCGACGCACCGCTTCGATCGCCGTTGGTGCGCGCAGCACACCTGCGAAAGCGACACGTTGCGACCCGCGACATTGCGTTCGCGACAACATCGCGTCGGACGCGACACTCGGGTTCTTGCGGTCGACGCGCACATTGGGGTCATCGTCCGCATTGAAGTCACCGAAACGCACGAGACGAGGTTGTCGCCTCGTGCGTTTCGATGCGAAGCGCCAGGCCTGCGATCGGACGATATCAGGCGACGTCCGGCAAACCGGGCAGCAGCTTGTCGAGCGTGATCGGGTAATCGCGCACGCGCACGCCGGTGGCGTTGTGGATGGCGTTGGCGATCGCGGCACTGACGCCGCACAGGCCCAGTTCGCCGACGCCCTTGGCCTTCATCGGGGAGCTGTCGGCGTCGGCTTCATCCAGGAACACGACCTCCTGCTCGGGCACGTCGGCATGCACGGGGACTTCGTAGCCGGCAAGGTCGTGATTGACGAAGAAGCCGAGGCGCTCGTCGACGGCCAGTTCTTCCGACAAAGCGGCGCCGATGCCCATCGTCATCGCGCCGATGACCTGGCTGCGTGCCTGCTTCGGGTTGAGGATGCGGCCGGCGGCGCACACGGCGAGCATGCGGCGCACGCGGGTTTCGCCAGTCAGCGCGTCAACACCGACTTCGCAGAAGTGCGCAGCGAACGTGGACAGCTGTTTGCGCTTGTCGAGGTCGCCAAACTCGATCGCATCTTCGACGACGATCTGGCCGTCGCCGGCCACCTCGGCAAGCTTCATTGCACGTCCGCCGCCGCGCACTTCGCCGTCGACGAACTCTGCGGTCGCCGGATCGAGGTCGAGCCGGGTCGCGATGACTTCGCGCAATTTCATGCAGGCGGCATAGACGCCGGCGGTCGCGCTGTTGGCGCCCCATTGGCCGCCGGAACCGGCGGAAGCGGGGAAGGCGGAATCGCCAAGCTTGACCTCGATCTGGTCGATCGGCAGCCCCATCGTTTCGGCAGCGGTCTGCGCAATGATCGTGTAGCTGCCGGTACCGATGTCGGTCATGTCGGTTTCGACCGTGACCCGGCCGTCGGGCTGCAGGCGCGCACGGGCGCCGGACTTGGTGACCGGCGCATTGCGGAAGCCGGCGGCCATGCCGAGGCCGACGAGCCAGCGGCCATCGCGGACGCTGCCATGCGCGGCACGGCGATGCCAGCCGAAGCGCTCGGCGCCCTGGCGCAGGCATTCGACGAGCTGGCGCTGCGAGAACGGCCGCTCGGGCTTCTCGGGATCGACCTGGGTGTCATTGCGAATGCGGAACTCTACCGGGTCCATGCCGAGCTTCTCGGCCATTTCGTCCATGGCGATTTCCAGCGCCATCAGCCCAGGCGTCTCGCCCGGCGCACGCATCGCGTTGCCCTCCGGCAGGTCGAGCGTGGCCAGCCGCATCCTGGTCATGCGGTGTTCGCCGGCGTAGAGCAGGCGGGTCTGCTGGATCGCGACCTCCGGGTCGCCGCCGGGCAGGTTGCCTGACCAGCTCTCGTGGCCGATCGCGGTGATGCGACCGTCGCGGCGCGCGCCAATGCGAATGCGTTGCTCGGTTGCCGGGCGGTGCGTGGTGTTGTTGGCGATCAGCGGGCGGTGCAGGGCGACCTTGACCGGGCGCTTGGCCGCGCGTGCACCGAGTGCGGCGAGGATGGCGTCGGCGCGCACGAACAGCTTGCCGCCGAAGCCGCCGCCGATGTACGGCGAGACCAGACGCACCTTCTCCGGCGCAAGCCCGAGCGTGCGGGCGACGTCGCCGCGGCTCCAGGCGATCATCTGGTTCGACGTCCAGATCGTCACGTGGTCGCCGTCCCAGGCCGCGAGCGAGGCCATCGGTTCCATCATCGCGTGCGACTGGTCGGGCGTGGTGTAGGTCGCGTCGAGCGTGACCTCGGCCGATGCAAATGCGCTGTCGAAGTCGCCGACCGCTGTGTCGGCCGGCGTGTCGCCCTCCGGCTTGATGGCGCGGTCCTTCTCGGCATGCAGCGAGAAGCGACCGGGCTCGCGCGCATAGGTCACGCGGACCAGTGCGGCTGCGGCGCGCGCCTGCTCGAAGGTCTCGGCGACGACCAGCGCGATGGCTTGGTGGTAGTGCTCGATCGCCGGGCCGCCGAGCAAGGTCGCGGTGTTCATCTTGCCCTTGCCGAGCTCGCCGGCGTTGCGCGCAGTGACGACTGCCAGCACGCCCGGCGCGCGTTCTGCGGCCGAGGTGTCGAGCGCGGCGATGCGGCCCTTGGCAATGCCCGCGCCGACGACGTGGCCATAAGCGGCGCGTTCGGTGACGTCGTGCCATTCGTAGGCATAGGGGGCGGTGCCGGTGACCTTGTGTGGGCCGTCGATGCGGTCGAGCGGCTGGCCGACCACACGCAGGCGGTCGATCGGGTTGGGGCCGGCAGGGGTGTCGAATTTCATGCGCGGGTCTCCTGTGCGTCGACGAGCACGGCCGCGATCGTGCGCTGGGCGAGCGTGAGCTTGAAACGGTTGTCGTCGGTGGGCGTGGCGCCCTCGAACAGGCGCGCAGCGACGGCGGTCGCGCCGTTGGACAGTTCGGCATCGGCGGCGTCGCTGCGCCAGGGCGTGTGCGCGACGCCGCCCACGGCGATGCGGCCGCGGCCATCGTCGTGCACGATCGCCGCGACCGACACCAGCGCGAAGGCGTACGAGGCGCGGTCTCGGACCTTGCGGTAGAGCTGGCGGCCGCCGACTGGCGGTGGCAGCACGACCGCGGTGATCAGTTCGCCGGGGCAAGCGCGGTCTCGCGCTGCGGTGTGTCGCCGGGTGCGAGATACAGATCGGCGAGCGCGATGCGACGTTCGCGTCCGTCGGGCTGGACGGTCTCCACCGCCGCATCGAGTGCGCGCATCGCGACCGCCATGTCGCTGGGATGGGTCGCGATGCAGGCGCGGCTGCCGCCGATGACCGCGAGCTGCCGGCTGTAGCCGTCGAGCGCGCCGCAGCCGCTGCCGGGCAGGCGCTTGTTGCACGGCTGCGCGGTGTCGTAGAAGTAGGGGCAGCGTGTGCGCTGCAGCAGGTTGCCGGCGGTGGTGGCGCGGTTGCGCAACTGGCCGGACGCGCCGGCGAGCAGGGCGCGCGACAGTACCGGATAGTCGCGGCGCACACGGGCATCGGCGGCAAGATCGGTGTTGCGCACCAGCGCGCCGATGCGCAGGCCGCCATCGGGTGTCGCGTCGATGGTGTCCAGTGCCAGGCCATTGACGTCGATCAGCTGCGCGGGGGTCTCGATCTCGAGCTTCATCAGGTCGAGCAGGTTGGTCCCGCCGGCGATGAACTTCGCGCCCGGCGCGCGGGCAGCGGCTGCCGCGGCCTCGGCCGGGAGGTGGCACGCGTGTAGTCAAAGGCCTTCATGCGCCAGCCTCCGTTGCGCGACGGCTGCCGGCCACATCCTCGATCGCGTCGAGGATGTTGGCGTAGGCACCGCAGCGGCAAAGGTTGCCGCTCATGCGCTCGCGGATCTCGTCGGGGTTGAGTGCGGGACGCGCGGTGAGGTCGCCGGTGACATGGCTCGGAATGCCGTCGCGCACTTCGTCGAGCACCGCCACCGCCGAGCAGATCTGCCCAGGCGTGCAATAGCCGCATTGGTAACCGTCGTGCTTGACGAAGGCGGCCTGCATCGGATGCAGCCGCTCGGGCGTGCCGAGGCCTTCGATCGTGGTGACCTTGGCGCCGGTGTTCATCACCGCCAGTGTCAGGCAGGTATTGATGCGGCGGCCATCGACGATCGCGGTACACGCGCCGCACTGGCCGTGGTCGCAGCCCTTCTTGGTGCCGGTGAGCTGCAGGTGCTCGCGCAGCAGGTCGAGCAGTGTGGTGCGGGTGTCGACCTCGCGCTCAATGCGTCGGCCGTTGACCTCGAGCGTGACGCGCTGCATGACGGGTGGGCGGGGCGGCGCGGCGGTCACGGAGGCGGTGGCGGCCTGGGCGATGCCGGGCGCGGCGACAGCGCCGGCCGAGGCCGCGCCTGCTTTGAGCAGCTCGCGGCGGGAGAGCGGGGACATGGCGGAATCCTTCTGGCTGGCGACCGGGGGCACGGGCTGGCGGGGATTGGTGTGGGGCGGAAGATGCGCGCGCGGCGTGCGCACGTGAACGAGATGCACAGCGAGCGTGCCGGTCGTGGCGTGTCGAGGGGATCAAGAATGCAGCGGGTTGTTGATCGGCGTGCGCGGCATGCCTATTCATTCGCCGCAAGCAGATGCGATCTGCGGACTTGCGGCGTGCTGGCGGTGGGGGGCCACCGGTCGCGACCGCCACCGATCTCAGCTGCACAGGGGCCTGCATGCTCGCGGGCGTTGATTCGGCGCGTGTAGACCGCGACCGTGACATGCAATTGTGGGCGCCTACGCGTGTGCGCCGCGCCAGAGCTGCAGTTGCGTGGCGATGCTCAACGCAATCGCCGCCGCGCCGCGGCCGCAGCCGGGAACACCGACCGGCGACTGCAGGCGCTCGGCGAGCGCGTCGCGATCTTGAGCGCGCAGCAACTTGAACAGGTCGCGACGCCGACGCTCGGGCCCGAGCAGGCCGATGAAGGGAATGTGTGAGGCCGCCAGTGCTTCGAGTGCATCGCGGTCGGCCTCGAAGCCGTGGTGCATGACCAGCGCGACGTCGGCATCGGCGTGGGCGGTGATCGCGGCGGTGGGGGGGACCTCGATCACGTCGATGTCCGGCGCGACGCGGGCGCGCCAGGCGGGGCGGGCCTCGGCGATGACCACACGCCAGCCCAGCGTGCGCAGCATGGGCACGAGTACCGGCGTTTCCGGCCCGGTGCCGAGTACGAGCGCGAACGGCATGCGTCGCACGCTGATTGGCCAGAGGTCCACTTCGGAGGGCGGCACCGGCCCGCTGGGCAGGCGCCAATGCCATCGGCGTGCGCCGATGCGCCAGTCGATGGCGCCTTCGCGATCGAGCGTGATCGTCAGGTCCTGGTGTTCGGCGAGCCAGGCCTGCACTGCGGTGTCGATGTCGTCTAGCGCAGCGAGCGGCAACAAGGCGATCAGCTGGCGGCCGCGACAGCCCACGGCCGAGCCCAGGAACAGCGCACCATCGTCGGTGGTGTCGATCTCCAGCCAGCCGATGCGTTTGCCGTCCGCGGCCTCCATCGCCAAGCGCGCGATCTCGGGTTCCAGACACCCGCCGCTGATCCAGCCGTGCTGCAGAGCCTCGCCGAACAGCGCGAGCGTGCCAGGCGCGGCATAGGTCGAGCCCTCGGTCTCGACAACGATCGCCAGCACCGGGCGCGTCCCTGCCGCCAGCGCATCGCGCGCTGCCCGCAGCACCGCGCCGGGGTCGCCGTCCGCAAAGCGGGAGGGCGGCGCCTGCGGACGTGGCGTCGATGCCGGTACGGTCGGCATCGGCGACGTGCGGAGCAGGGGAGCGACTGCGGCCATCGGGATCGGGAGCGCCGGCAGCGGAGCGTGATACCGGACAGAAGCGAAGGAGCAGCCAGCGTCTATCAGCGGGTGTGAAGGAGGGTTGTAGGTGGTGCGGGTGGCTGGTTGAGCGCTTCGGGCAAGGCGGCCCCCATCCCAACCTTCCCCCGCAAGCGGGGAAGGAGCAAAAACACCGCCGCGCGCAGATCACCTCCCCCGCCTGCGGGGAGGTCACCGCGCTTGCGGCGGGTGGGGGCAGGGCTCTGCGCGCGCGCTAGCCGCGGTGCGCGCGATCGGCGCCGACGGCGGCGGCGCCACGCAGCAGCATGCGGATCATCTTCGCGAGATCGTCGACCAGGGCGTCGTCGCGTTCGGGCGGAGAGTCGAGCGCGGTGCCGCCCAGCGCGAACACCAGGCGGGTGATCGCCCGGGCCACCAGCGCGGGTTCGTGGAAGGCCGCGCCTTGCGCGGCGGCGATGCGCACCAGATCGGCGCGCAGTTCGTCCTCGAAGAAATGCAATTGCCGATCCACCGCGCGCTTGAACGCGTCCGAGCCCACAGTGCCTTCGCGCAGCAACACATGCAGCAGTTTGTCGTCTGCGCGCAGGCGTTCCATGAACGCCTCCAGCGAACCGCGGACGATGCTGCGGCCCGAGACCGCGCGCTTGCGGGCGTCGCCGACGATGCGGCGCAGGGATTCGCCGGCCTGGTCGATCAGCGCGACGGCCAGTTCGTCCATGTCGTGGAACTGGCGATAGAAGCTATTCGGGGCGATGCCGGCTTCGCGCGCGACTTCGCGCAGGCTCAGCGTCGAAACGCTGCGGTGCGGACCGATCAGGCGCAGCGTTGCGGCGATCAGGTCATCGCGGACGATGGTCGGCTTGCGGCCGGGTTGACCGTCCTGAGCGGCGGGATCGCCGGCGGGCGCGGGAGCGGTGACGGTCAAAGGGGAAGCCAGGTGAAGCGGGCGACCAGCATAACAGTGCAGCCGGAACGTCCGCCTGACCGCGGGAGACGGCGCGCTGAACAATTAATGCACAACTGTATACACGCCTGTGCGGATGCCTGTACAGTCGCGCCATGTCCGCCGTCTCCCCGCTTGTCTCCCGCCCGCGCAGCCCGCTTCGTCGGCTTGCCGCGCCCTTCGTCGCACCCCCGGTGTTCGACTTTTGGGCCCGCCGGCTGCATCCCACGTGGACCTGGGAGCGGCCGCTTGCACGGGTCGTCGGCCGGGTGCCGGCCGCCGACGGAGCGGTCACGCTGACCTTGCAGCCCAATCGCCACTGGACGGGGGCGCAGCCGGGCCAGCACGTGAATCTCGGCGTCGAGATCGACGGCGTGCGCATCACGCGCAGCTACAGCCTCGATGCGCCGGTCGCGGCCGATGGCCGGCTGACGATCACGGTCAAGCAGGTCGAGGGCGGCCGCGTCAGCGGGCATCTGCTCGAGCGCGCACGGCGTGGCGACGTGTTCGATATTGGTCCGGGCTTCGGCGACCTGGTGCTGTCCGAGGTGCCGCAGGGCAGTTGGCTGCTGCTGGCGGCCGGCAGCGGGATCACGCCGATGATGGCGCTGATCCGGCAACTCGCCGCGCAGGACATGCCGGTGCCGGTCACGCTGTTGTACTGGGTGCGTCATCGCGCGCAGGCCTGTTTCGTCGCGGAACTCAGGACCTTGGCCGCACGCCATGCCGGATTCGACGTGCGCTTCCTCCTGACGGGCGAAGTGCCAGCGGCCGACGACGAAACGGCGGGCCGCATCGATGCTGCGTTGTTGGACACGCTGGTGCCCGATCTTGCGCAGCGCCAGGTCTATGCCTGCGGGCCCGGCGGCTTTGTCGCCACCGCGCAGACGCTGCTCGACGGGCGCGTGCCGCTGTTGCGTAGCGAAGCCTTTACACCGCCGCCAAGCCCGCCGGTCGACGATGCCGGCACGGTGTCGGTGCAGTTGGCGCGCAGCGGACGCGCGCTTGTACTGCCGCGCGGCACCAACCTGCTTGCCGCCCTCGAAGCCGAGGGGCTCAAGCCCCGGTCGGGCTGCCGCATGGGCATCTGCAACACCTGCGCCTGCGGTAAGGCCGCAGGCGCTGCGCGCGACCTGCGCACCGGTCACGTCCACGGCGAGCCCTCGGCTGCGCTGAAGCTGTGTGTCAGCAGCGCGGTCACCGATCTCGTTCTCGATCTGTAGAAATTTGCGGAGCTCCCTGATGTCCAAGACCACCGCCCGCCGATTGGGCGCGCAGGAACTCGAAGCCTTCGGCGCCGAACTCGATGCGCTGCACACGCGCACGATGGCGCAGGTGGGCAAGGTCGATGCCGACTACATCCGTCGGATCGTTGCTGCGGTGCGCTGGACGGGCCTGGCCGGTCGCGCGCTGTTGATGCTCGGTGCGGTCGCCGGCGCGTTCGTGCCGTGGGTGCTGTGGGCGGCGTGGCCGCTGGGCGTGCTGTTGCTGGCGCTGGCCAAGATCCTGGAGAACATGGAGGTCGGGCACAACGTGATGCACGGCCAGTACGACTTCATGGGCGATCCGCAGCTCGAGGGCCAGCGGTACGAGTGGGACATCGTCGCGACCGGCGACAACTGGCGGCATTCGCACAACTACCGCCATCACACGTACACCAATGTGCGCGGCATGGACGACGACATCGGTTACGGCCTGCTGCGGATCTTTCCCGAGCAGCGCTGGAAGCCGTTCTACCTGCTGCAGCCGCTGATCGCGCCGGTGTTCGCGCTGTACTTCCAGTGGGGTGTGGCGATCCAGGAACTGAAGGTCGGTCGCTGGTTCGCTGGCAAGATGCCCAAGGGCAAGCTCGCGCGCGATTTCGCGCCGGTTGGCCGCAAGATGGGCCGGCAGTTGCTCAAGGACTACGTGCTGTTCCCGGCGCTGGCCGGGCCGTTCTTCCTGCCGGTGCTGCTGGGCAACCTGGTCGCCAACGGCCTGCGCAACATCTGGACGTTCGTGGTGATCTTCTGCGGCCACTTCACCGCCGATGCCGAGGTGTTCCCGAAGGACTGCCTGCGCCAGGAGACCCGCGGCCACTGGTACCTGCGCCAGTTGCGCGGCTCGTCGAACATCGGCGGTGGCCGGCTGATGCACCTGCTGACCGGCAACCTGAGCCACCAGATCGAGCATCACTTTTATCCCGACGTGCCGGCGCACCGCTATGGCGCAATGGCGGTCGAGGTGCGCGAGATTTGTGCGCGCTACGGCCAGCCTTACAACACCGGATCGCTGCTGCGGCAGTTCGGCCAGGTGACCTGGCGGATCGTGCGGCATGCCTTCCCGAGCCGGCCGCGCCGCGCGCCGGCGCCGCGCGTCGGCGCCCCGCAGCAGGCCTGAGGGGCAAAGACGCGACCGCACGCGGCCGACACGGCGGCGGGCCGATAATGCCGGCCGCTTCCGCTTGTCAGGCCGCCCCATGCCCAAGTCGCCGTCGTCGATGCCGCCCGGTCCCGCGCACTGCGTGCGCGTGCGTGGCGCGCGCGAGCACAACCTCAAGGACATCGATGTCGACATCCCGCGCGATGCGCTGGTGGTGTTCACCGGTGTGTCGGGCTCGGGCAAGTCGTCGCTGGCCTTCGGCACGCTGTTTGCCGAGGCGCAGCGCCGTTATCTCGATTCGATTTCGCCCTATGCGCGCCGGTTGATCGACCAGGCGGGCGTGCCGCAGGTCGATGCGATCGAGGGCCTGCCGCCGGCGGTGGCGCTGCAACAGGCGCGCGGCACGCCGACCGCGCGCTCGTCGGTGGGCAGCCTGACGACGATCTCCAACTCGCTGCGCATGCTGTACTCGCGCGCCGGCGACTACCCACCGGGGCAATCGATCATCTACGCCGACGGGTTCTCGCCCAATACGCCGGCCGGCGCCTGCCCGACCTGTCACGGGCTGGGCCGGATCTACGACGCGACCGAGGCGTCGATGGTGCCCGATCGCAGCCTGACGATCCGCGAGCGTGCGGTCGCGGCGTGGCCGGGCGCCTGGCACGGTCAGAACCAGCGCGACATCCTGACCACACTCGGCATCGACGTCGACGTCCCGTGGTCGAAGCTGCCGAAGAAGACCCGCGACTGGATTCTGTTCACCGACGAGCAGCCGGTGGTGCCGGTGTATGCCGGCTTCGGCCTGGACGAGGTGCAGCGTGCGCTGAAGAAAAAGATGGAGCCCAGCTACATGGGCACCTTCACCAGTGCGCGGCGACACGTGCTGCACACCTTTGCCAACACCCAGAGCCCGCAACAGAAGAAGCGCGCGGCGCAGTACCTGATCGGCGCCGACTGCCCGGAGTGCGACGGCAAGCGACTGCGCCGCGAGGCGCTGTCGGTGACCTTCGCCGGGCTCGATATCGCCGCATTCTCGCAGCGCCCGCTCGACGAACTCGCCGGCCTGCTGGCCCCGGCCGCGGCCGGCGAGACCCATGCCCGCGCGCATCCGGAGCAGGCGCTGGCCGCGCAGCGCATCGCACAGGACCTGCTGGCCCGCATTGCGGTGCTGCAGGACCTGGGGCTGGGCTATCTGACGCTCGCGCGCAGCACACCGACGCTGTCGCCGGGTGAGTTGCAGCGCTTGCGCCTGGGCACGCAGATCCGCTCGCAGCTGTTCGGCGTGGTCTACGTGATGGATGAGCCCTCGGCCGGCCTGCATCCGGCCGATGCGCAGGCGCTGCTGCGCGCGCTCGACCAGCTCAAAAGCGCCGGCAATTCGCTGTTCGTGGTCGAGCACGAGATCGATGTGATCCGCCATGCCGACTGGATCGTCGACGTGGGGCCGGCCGCGGGCGAGCAGGGCGGCCGGGTGCTCTACAGCGGACCGCCGGCAGGCCTGGCGGACGTCGAGGCCTCGTCGACGCGGCGCTATCTGTTCGCCGGGCACGCCCCCGCGGCCAGCCGCCTGCGCGCGCCGGCCGGCTGGCTGCAACTGCGCGACATCGTGCGCAACAACGTGCGCGGACTCGATGTCGACCTGCCGCTGGGCGTGTTCACGACGGTGACCGGCGTCAGCGGCTCGGGCAAGTCGTCGCTGGTGAGCCAGGCGCTGGTCGAATTGCTCGGCGCGCACCTGGGCCAGGCCGCCGATGCCGACGAGGCGCCGCTCGATCCGCTCGAACGCGGCGTCGAGACGCCCGTCGAGGGCCGTATCGTCGGCGGACTCGACGCGGTGCGCCGGCTTGTGCGCGTGGACCAGAAGCCGATCGGGCGCACGCCGCGCTCGAACCTGGCGACCTACACCGGCCTGTTCGACCACGTGCGCAAGCGCTTCGCCGACACGCCGGCTGCACGCCGTCGCCGGTTCGATGCCGGGCATTTCTCCTTCAACGTCGCCAAGGGGCGCTGCGCGACCTGCGAGGGCGAGGGCTTCGTCAGCGTGGAGCTGCTGTTCATGCCCAGCGTCTACGCGCCATGCCCGACCTGCCACGGCAGCCGCTTCGATGCGAAGACGCTGACGATCACGCTGCGCGGCAAGACCATCGCCGACGTACTGGGCATGACTGTCGCCGAAGCCGCGGCGTTCTTCGAGGACGACGCCGCGATCGCGCGACCGCTGCAGGTGCTGCTCGAAGTTGGTCTGGGGTATCTGCGGCTGGGTCAGCCGGCGACCGAGCTGTCGGGCGGCGAGGCCCAGCGCATCAAGCTGGCCAGCGAGCTGCAACGCGCGCAGCGGCGCGGCACCGTCTATGTGCTCGACGAGCCGACGACCGGCCTGCACCCGAGCGATGTCGACACCTTGATGACGCAACTGCACGGGCTGGTCGACGCGGGCAACACGGTGATCGTCGTCGAGCACGACATGCGCGTGGCGGCTGCCAGCGACTGGGTCGTCGATATGGGGCCGGGTGCGGGCGCGGCGGGCGGCCATGTGGTCGTGGCCGGGACGCCGGCGGCCGTCGCCAAGCATCGCAACAGCCGGACCGCGCCGTTCCTGCGCGAGGGGATGGGTGAGGTCGTACGCCGTCAGTCTGACGTGCAGACGCCCGAGCCGCCGCGCAACTAAGGCGAGATCGAGAACGCCACGAACGCGCCGATCTCGCCGGCGTCGGACTGGATACGTTCCACACGCAAGGTGCGGTTGCCGACGGTCAGCGTATCGCCGGCGCGCAGTTCGAGGGCCTCGATCTGGTCGGCCGGCGTCCTCGCCAGCGGTTGCAGCTTGGGCCAGCGCCGGACATGGGCGATCTTCGCCTCCGGGGGAGCTACCAGTTCCAGGCGGGTCGATCCGATGTCCAGGCTGCCATGCAGCGGCAGGACCGCGTGCTCGGGTGGCACGGGTGCGATTGCACCTGTGTCGCTCGCCGGCGACAGGGCGATCCAGCCGCCGGGTTCGCCGTGACGGATCTCCGACACCCGCAGGAATCGGCCGCCGGCGGGCAGGATTGCATCTGGCTGCAGGCGGTGGTGCACCGACCAGGCCGGCTCGGCCTCGCTCCAGACATCAAGCAGGGCGCCGCCGCGTCCGTCGGCGCCGACGTAACCGAGCCGTTGGCCCTGCCACGTCGAGGCGGCACCCTGGCGGATCTGGAGGACATCGTCTTGCATGGGAGCCCCGGAAGAAGCAGAAGTGGACGCCGACGACGGCGTAGGAGCCGTGCACCCGGCCGCGATGCCAAGCGCCATCACACTGGCAAGCAGCGGCCCCGGGCGGACAGGCCGGACATGCGTGTGGTGGCGCGGGAACGATCGCATGGGCCGATGCTACCGCACCGGCCCGCGATCGCGGTTCCGGTATCTGCAGTCGCGACCGGAGACCAGTATCGACGTGCGCATCGCGCTGGCAAGGTCGCGGAGGCGGAGGATGTCGCCGTTACTCGGTCGCCGCGCTGCTGACCCAGCCGTAGACCTCCTGATAGCCCGAGTACGGCATGATTACGTCGGAACTGCCCCAGGGATTGTCGAGCACGACCACGTCCTCGCTGGCGACGACTGACTCACCGGTCGTGGGATCCACATAGGACGTGCCCGCGGGAATGACCTCGCTGACCGCGTAGGCGTGCCCGCCGGCAATGCCGTAGTGCTCGATCAACGCCTGTTGTTCTTCGGTGATCTCCGGCAGCCAGTTGCCGTCCCCGTCCTTGAAGCTCGGGGTCCAGGCGACGGTCGCCTCGCCATCGGCGAGGCGTCCGCGCATCTGCTCGGCCGAGACCTCGTCCGTGCCGGCGGTCTGCGCTTTCGCACCAAGAATGTGTTCCATCACGTCGGCTGGCATGACCCCGGTTTCGTAGGTGAGGTCGCCGTCCTTGTACTGCTGGGCGTAGGCGGCCTCGATGATGGCCGGCCAGACTTCCTCGCCGTTGGCGCCCACGTCCGCCGGATTCGCCGCGCCGCCGGTGAACGGACCGCTGACGGTCACCTCGACCGGCTTGAAGAAGGCGAAGCCGAGGATCTCGACCTTCTCCTGGAACGTCACTGTGTAAGTGCCATCGCCATTGTCCTGGATCATGTTCTGGATGACCGAGGGGTCGTGCTGGGCGATGGTGTGCAGCGTGGACAGCACCGCGCAGCTGCCGTAGCCGTCCTGCTGGATGTCGTTGGGATCGACGGTGTGCCGGTCGTCTTCGCCGCGGACGAACGGGGTCTGCTCGGGGTCTCGGCTTTGGGCGAAGACTTGGGGTCGAGCGTCGGCGGCAGAAAGGTGGCCCTGAGGGCGTCGGGGGCGGCAATGTGCATCGTGGACCTCGGCGATCGTCAGCAGGTGGAAGGCTAGCGCGCGCGGCCCGATCGGGGCATTGGGGTGGACCCTAGCCTGGCGGTTGCCCGATCCTGCCTGGCTGTGGCACAAGCATCGACCGGCCGATCGGGCCGCTGCAGCGACGGGGACGATGGCACGACCGGACAAGGGGAGCGCGGGGCGGCTGGCCGCGTGGGGTGTGGCGGCGCTGCTGGCGCTCCCGGCGATCGTGATGGCGGCCGGGCCGGATGCCGACGACTACGCGCGCGCGCTGGCACTGCGCGCGCAGTGGAGCGGCTTGACGCGCAATGTGACCTGGCCGGCGCGCTGGACCGACGACGGGCGCTTCCATTACCGCGCGACGGTCGAGGGCGGCTTCGCGTTCCTGCGCTACGACCTCGCCGGCGGCGGGGCGCGCCGCGCGTTCGACCACGACGCGATCGCGACCGCGTTGGGTCGCGCCGACGGCACGCGCCATGATCCACTGCACCTGCCATTCGACGCGTTCGACTACGAGGCAGGCGGTCGCGCGATCGCGTTCCAGGTCGGCGACGTGCGCTGGGGCTGCACGCTGCAGCCCGCGCACTGCGCGCCGAAGCCAGCGCGCCTGGGTCGTCCGCGCGCATTCGGCGTGGTGCGCGACCTCACAGTGGCCGCCGACACGACGCCGCGACCATCGCCCGACGGCCGTTACGAGGCCCAGGTCGAAGGCGACAACGTCGTCGTGCGCCGGGTCGCCGATGGCCAGGTGGTGCTGCGTGGCAGCGGCGGGAGTGCGGCGGCGTTCGACGATCCGCAGACGCTGGCTTGGTCGCCCGATTCGCGCTGGTTGGCGGTCTATCGCGTCGTGCCGGGCGATCGCCGCGAGGTCGTGCGGGTGGAGACCGCGCCGCGCGACCAGCGCCAGCCGCGGGTGCACACCCAGCTCTATCCCAAACCCGGCGACCGGGTCGATATCGAGCGGCCGGTGCTGTTCAATATCGCGCAAGGCCGGCAGTTGGAGATCGACGCCTCGGCGTTCGCCAACCCCTACCGGCTCTCGCCGATCCAGTGGCGTCGCGACAGCGGCAGCTTCGCGTTCGAGGTCGTGCATCGCGGTCACCAGCGCGTGGACGTGATCGCGGTCGACATGCCGCCCGGCGATGGCGCGGCGATTGCCCGGGTCGCGATCGCCGAGCCCGGCGCCACGTTCGTCGACACCTGGCGCGGGTTCCGCCACGAGGTCGACGGGCTGGGCGAGGAGATCGTCTGGGTATCGGAGCGCGACGGCTGGCGTCACCTGTACCTGTTCGACGGCCGCAGTGGTGCGATCCGCCAGCAACTCACCCGCGGCGACTGGGTCGTGCGCGACGTGCTGCGTGTCGACGAGGCCAAGCGCGAGGTCTGGTTCACCGCCAGCGGCATGGACGCCGGGCGCGATCCGTACTTCCGGCAACTGTTCCGCGTCGGCCTCGACGGTGGCGACCCGGTGCGCTTGACCGACGCGGACGCCGACCACGACATCGCACTGTCGCCCGATGGCGCGTACTACGTCGACGTGTACTCGCGGGTGGATCTGCCGCCGGTGATGGAACTGCGCCGCGCCGACGGCCACCTGGTCGCGGAGATCGCGCGCGGCGACATCACAGCGCTGCGCGCGGCCGGCTGGCGGCCGCCCGAGCCATTCGTCGCCAAGGGCCGCGACGGTGTCACCGACATCTGGGGGCTGGTCGTGCGCCCGCGCGACTACGATCCGGCGCGGCGCTACCCGGTGATCGAGAACATCTACGCCGGTCCGCACGATGCATTCGTGCCCAAGACGTTCTGGCCGTTCGGCTATCACTCGGGTGGCGACAAGCCGATCGGCATGCAGGCGCTGGCGGATCTGGGCTTCATCGTCGTGCAGATCGACGGCATGGGCACGGCGCATCGGGGCAAAGCTTTCCACGACGTGGCGTGGCGCAACCTGGGCGACTCGGGCTTCCCGGACCGCATCGCCTGGCACCGCGCGCTGGCCGCCGTCGATCCGGCCTACGACATTTCACGCGTGGGCATCTACGGCGCCTCGGCCGGCGGCCAGAGCACGCTCGGCGCGCTGCTGTTCCATCCCGAGTTCTACAAGGTCGGTGTGGCCTGGAACGGCTGCTACGACAACCGCATGGACAAGATCAGCTGGAACGAGCAGTGGATGGGCCTGCCCGAAGGCGAGGGCGATCACTACGCGCGCGCGTCCGGCGTCGACAATGCGCACCGCCTGCAGGGCGAGTTGCTGCTGATCCTCGGCGAGCAGGACGACAACGTCGACCCGGCCTCGACGATGCAGGTCGCCGACGCGCTGATCCGCGCCGGCAAGGATTTCGAACTGCTCGCGATTCCTGGCGGCGGCCATACCGTCGGCCGGTCCAGCGGGCCGATCGACTACGCGCACCGCCGCCAGGCCGAGTTCTTCGTCCGCCACCTGCTCGGCGCCGCACCGCCGCGCTGGAACCGCGTTGCGGCCGCCGCCCCATGAATCCGTTGTCCAGGAGTTGCCCCATGTCCATGCCGCCGCGCCGTCGCACGACGCTGTCCGTCCTCGCCCTGTCGCTCTCGCTTGCGGTCGGCGCCGCCGTGCCGGCATGGGCGCAGGACGCGCCCGCCGCTCCGCTGGCCGCGCCAGCCAATGCCGCAGAAACCGCCTTGCGCGCGCTCTACACGCAGGAGTGGGCGTGGCGACAGCAGGAGTTCGTGCGCGTGAAAGTCGACGGGCGCTGGCAATCCGGCGACCGGCTGCCGTCGGTGACCCCCGAGGCCTGGGCGCGCCGCGCCGACTACTGGACCCGGACGCTGGCCGGGCTCGATGCCATCGACGCCAAGGCGCTCGGCAGCGAGGAGCGCATCAATGCCGCGGTGTTCCGCGCCACCCTTCAAGCCAACGTCGCCAATGCGCAGTGGCGCACCTACGAGGCGCCGTTCAACAGCGACAGCTTCTTCTGGGGTGGCATCAATCCGCGCCAGCCGTTCCAGACCGAGGCCGACTGGCGCCGGTTCATCGGCCGGCTGGCGGACGTGCCGCGGTACTTCGACGAGCAGATCGCGAACATGGAGCGCGGCCTGGCGCGGGGCTGGAGCGTGCCGCGGGCGACGTTGGACGGCCGCGACAACACGCTCGATCCCTATGTGCAGACGGGTGAGGGCAATCCGCTGCTGGCGACCTTCGAGCGCATTCCCGCGAGCATCCCCGAGCCGGTGCGCACGCAACTGCGCGACGAGGGCAGGCGCGTGGTGCTGGAACGCGCGATCCCGGCGTACTCCAAGCTGCTGGGCTTCATCCGCGGCGAGTACCTGCCGCGCACGCGCACCACGCTCGCCGCCAGCAATCTCCCCGACGGCCGCGCGTTCTATCGCGCGCAGATCCGCGAGTACGTGACCCGCGACATGGACCCGCGGCAGATCCACGACCTGGGCCTGGCCGAGGTCGCGCGGATCACCACCGAGATGGAGCAGGTCAAGCAGCGCGCCGGCTTCACCGGCACCTTGGCGCAGTTCATCGAGTTCCTGCGCACCGATCCGCAGTTCTACGCGACCACGCCGCGCGGGCTGCTGGCCGAGGCGTCACTGATCGCCAAGAAGATCGACGGCCAACTGCAGTACGTCGTCGGCACGCTGCCGCGCTACCGCTTCACCATCCTGCCGGTGGCCGACGACATCGCGCCGATCTACACCTCCGGTCGTGGCGGGCTGGAGGCCTGCTTCTTCAACACCTACGACCTGCCGTCGCGGCCGCTGTACAACCTGCCGGCGCTGGTGCTGCATGAGTGCGCGCCGGGCCACAGCTTCCAGGCCGCGCTCGCGCTCGAGGCGCCGGCACGTCCGGATTTCCGTCAGCAGACCTACTTCTCCGGCTACGGCGAGGGCTGGGGGCTGTACACCGAGTGGCTGGGCACGCGCATGGGCCTGTACGAGACGCCGTACGAAGAGTTCGGGCGGCTCACGTTCGAGATGTGGCGCGCGGCGCGGCTGGTGATCGACACCGGCCTGCACGAATACGGTTGGACGCGCGAGCAGGCGATCGATTACCTCGCCAGCCACACCGCGCTCGCCAAGCACGATGTCGTGACCGAGGTCGACCGCTACATCTCCTGGCCGGGCCAGGCGCTGTCGTACTACATCGGCTACAAGACCCTGCTCGACCTGCGCGCCGAGGCCGAGCGCGAACTCGGGCCCGCGTTCGACCAGCGCCCATTCCACGACACGATCCTGAATCTGGGCTCGGTGCCGCTGCCGGTGCTCGAGACGGAGGTGCGCCGCTTCATCGCGGAAGAGAAGGCGAAGCCGGCCGCGCAAGGCTGACCGACGGCGCAGGCGCGCGGTCTCACGGTTTGAGACATCGCCGCGGCAGGCTGTGCGCATGTCGCGACGCACCGGCAGCGCCGATCTTCCCCTGCATGGCGGGCGCGTGCCCGCGTGGCTGGGTCAGCGCATGACCCGGCTGGGGGCGGTGCTGTGCGAGGCCATCGTGCTCGAGTACGGGCGTGCCGAGCTGCTGCGCCGGCTGGCGCATCCGTTCTGGTTCCAGGCCTTCGGCGCGGTGATGGGCATGGACTGGCACTCGTCGGGCATCACCACCAGCGTGGTCGGCGCGCTCAAGCGCGGGCTGGCGCCGTTGTCGGGCGAACTCGGCCTGCATGTCTGCGGCGGGCGTGGGCGGCATTCCCGGGCCACCCCCGATGAACTGCTGGCGGTCGGCGCACGCAACGGACTCGATGGCGCGGCGCTGGCGCGCACCAGTCGGCTGGTCGCCAAGGTCGACAGCGCGGCGGTGCAGGACGGCTTCGATCTCTATCTGCACGGCTTCATCGTCGCCGACGATGGCCAGTGGGTCGTGATCCAGCAGGGCATGCACGGCGGGCGTGGACAGGCGCGTCGCTACCACTGGCTGTCCGAGGGCCTGGAGAGCTTCGTCGATGCGCCGCATGCGGCGATCGACGGGCCGGGGCAGGGGCGGATCGTCAATCTCGCCGATCGGCGCGCCGCCGCCTCGCGCGCATCGCAGGTCGCACTGCTGCAGGAGATGGCGCCGGCGCGACTGGTGCAGGAATTCGGGCAGCTGGAACGGGCGGCGGGTGCGGCGCCGGCACGTGTTCGGCCTGCGACATCGACGCAGCCGACGCCGGGCACGACCGGCGATCTGTTCGCGCCCATCGGTGGTGACGCGGCCCCGCTGCAGCCGCACCTGAGTCTGCCCGATCATCACGACGTACGCAGTGGCGATGTCGTGCTGCGGCGGCTGCATGGCGCGCTGGCCGCGGCCGCCGAGTGTGGGCCGCGCGATTTCACCGAGCTGCTGCAGGTGCCTGGGGTGGGCGCGCGGACAGTGCGTGCGCTCGCGCTGGTGGCCGAGGTCGTGCACGGCACGCCGTGCCGGTTCAGCGATCCGGCGCGGTTCTCGCTGGCACACGGGGGCAAGGACCGACACCCGTATCCGGTGCCCACGCAGGTGCTGGACCGCACGATCGAGGTGATGCGCACCGCGGTGACGCGCGCCAAGCTCGGCAACGACGACCGGTTGGCGGCGATCCGTCGGCTCGATGCGCAGTCGCGCGCGCTGGAAGCGACCGCGGGCGGTCCGTCATTGGCGGCCTTCCTGGCCCAGGAGCGCGCCGCCTCGCACACTTATGGCGGACGCAGCGTGTTCGGCTGGGAGCCGCCGGCCGATGACGCAGGCGCGTCACGCGCGGGTTGAGGTATTCGCGAGGCGTCTGCCCCCGCCTCAGCCTGCACCCGTAAAGGGCGCAATGCCCCGCACGCGGGCAGGGTGAGGCATCGGCGTGGGCGTTCGCCCCACCCCAACCCTCCCCCGCGTGCGGGGGAGGGAGATTTCCATCCACGTTCGAGGCGGGCGAATCCTCAACCCTCCCCGCGCGCGGGGAAGGGAGGTTCCGCAGAAAGAATCCCAAAGAGTCGAAGCCCCTTCGCGCGCGCGGGAGGGAGGCAGGAATGCGCCCCCAAGTCGCTCCAGAGACCTCGCTCGCTCGCGCGCGCGGGAGGAAGCAGCGAGATTTCGCCGGGGCGCGGCTCGTTGCCCTCGCTCGCTCGCGGGAGGGAGGGAGGATCGACCGTTCGATGGGGGAAGGGTCCAAGGTCCGCGCGCGCGAGCGGGAGGGAGTGTTGCTGGCGATTGGGGAGGGCGCTGCCTCGCGGGGAGCGTTGCCTCGTAGGGCGAGCGGCGCTTTGCGGTAGGGTCACCTCCTCCGCGTTGCGGGGGAGGTCGGCGCGCATTGCGCGCCGGGTGGGGGCACGGCTCCGCGCAGGATCCTCAAGGCACCGCGTAGCCCGCCTCGCGCAGCAGGCGGGCGGTCTCGATCAGCGGCAGGCCGACCAGTGCGGTCGGGTCGTCGCTGGTGATCGCCTCGAACAGGGCGATGCCCAGACCTTCGCATTTGAAGCTGCCGGCGCAGTCGAAGGGCTGTTCGGCGTCGACGTAGCGCTCGATCGTCGCCCGGTCGAGGGTGCGGAAGCGCACCTGCGTGCGATCGAGGGCCTGGCGTGCCGGCTCGCCATTGCGGACCAGGGCGACCGCGGTATGGAACACCACGGTGCGGCCGGCCATCGCCGACAACTGGACGATGGCGCCGTTGCGGTCGCCGGGCTTGCCCAGCGGCGCGCCATCGAGCGCGGCGACCTGGTCGGAGCCGATGACCCAGGCGTCCGGTGCATGGGTCGCCACGTCGACCGCCTTGGCCAGCGCCAGGCGTGTCGCCAGCGCCTGCGCGTCCTCGCCCGGGGCTGGCGTCTCGGACACCTCGGGGCGCCGGCATTCGAAGGGCAGGCGCAGGCGGGCGAGCAGGTCGCGGCGGTAGGGGGAGGTGGAACCGAGGATCAGGGGCGCGGGCATCGTGGGTCCTGTGCAGCAGGGGGCAGGGCGGGTGGAGCGGAGAGGCGCGGCGTGCGCCGTCATCATCGCCTGAATGGGTGGGCGATCGCGGAGTGGCCGCCCGCGCCGCTACAATACCGACCCATCGGCCGGCGCCCGCAGTGCGATCGGCCCGTGTCGAACGATAACGGCAGCATCGCCGGGCGGTCGAAGACGATTCCGGGGCGATGGCGTATTTGACAGGCTCTCGGCACGTCTTTAACATTCAGCGGCTTATGTCCGCGCAAATGCCCGAGTTGGTCGATGCTTGGCGTCTGGTCGCGGCCGGAAGCCGTCTGGAAGCCAAGGTTCCGTTGTCGTCGATGTCGCGTCTGCGCGACGTCCTGGCCGATACCGAGGCCGACGATGTCGTCTGCTCGATCGAGTTCGGTCGCGACGCGCTGCAGATCCCGTATGCGGAACTGCGGATCGACGCGATGCTGCCGCTGATGTGTCAGCGCAGCCTGCAGCGGTTCGTGTTGCCGGTCGGGACGGTGCAGCGGTTGGGTCTGATCCGCGACGAGGCGGACGAGGCCGGGCTGCTGCCGGACTACGAAGCGCTGCTGGTCCCCGAGGACGGCATGTTGTCGCCGGCCACGCTGGTCGAGGACGAGCTGATTCTCGCGGTGCCGCTGATTCCGGCGGCCCCGGGGTCGGAAACGGTCGAGCGCGATTGGCCGGTGTCGACCGAAGAAGAAACACGCGTCAATCCGTTCGCGGCATTGGCGGATCTCAAGAAAGAACGAAACAACTGAACCTGTTGCTGGAGCAATTCCCATGGCTGTGCAGAAATCCCGAGTGACCCCGTCCCGCCGTGGCCAGCGCCGCGCGCACGACAAGCTGAGCGCCAAGCTGCTGTCGACCGACCCGACGACCGGCGAGACCCATATCCGCCACCACGTCACGGCCGATGGCTACTACCGCGGCAAGCAGGTGATCCAGCCCAAGACGCGGATCGTCGAGGAAGACTGAAGTCTCCCCGGGTCCGTCGCGTCGCGGCGGACCCTTCGGCGTGTATCAAGCGTTTTGAGTATCACGCTTTCCAGGCGACGCGCCGCGTTGCGGCATAGCGCCGGTCGCTTTCGCGAATTCGCGGACGCTCCGGTCGCCGCCGTCCTTTCCAAGACGTTCATGAGGCGAGGGCAGTCCGCACGATGAGCAGCGAACGCATCTATTCCCGCATCGCAGGCACCGGCAGTTATCTGCCCGAGAAGGTGCTGACCAACGACGACCTGTCGAAGATTGTCGACACCAGCGATGAGTGGATCGCATCCCGCACCGGCATTCGCGAGCGTCACATCGCGGCCGAAGGCGAGACCACCAGCGATCTGGCCTTTCACGCCGCCACCCGCGCGATGGAGGCGGCCGGTGTCTCGGCCAGCGAGCTCGACCTGATCATCGTCGGCACCACCACGCCCGACATCATCTTCCCGTCCACCGCGTGCCTCCTGCAGGCGCGGCTGGGCGCGGGCGGCTGCGGCGCGTTCGACGTCAACGCGGCCTGTTCTGGCTTCCTGTTCGCGATGTCGGTCGCCGATAAGTTCATCAAGTCCGGCGATGCGAAGACCGTGCTCGTGGTCGGCGCCGAGACGCTCACCCGCATGGTCGACTGGACCGAGCGCACCACCTGCGTGCTGTTCGGCGACGGTGCCGGTGCGGTGGTGCTCAAGGCCGATCGCGAGACCGGCATCCTCAGCACCCATCTGCATGCCGATGGCGCGAAGAAGGAACTGCTGTGGAATCCGGTCGGCGTGTCGGCCGGCTTCAAGCCCGACGAGCCCAATGCCGGTGTGCGCATCCGCATGGCCGGCAGCGAGGTGTTCAAGTACGCGGTCAAGGCGCTCGACTCGGTGGTCGACGAGACGCTGCACGCCAATGGCCTGGATCGTCACGACATCGACTGGCTGATCCCGCATCAGGCCAACCTGCGCATCATCGAAGCCACCGCCAAGCGGCTGGATATGCCGATGGATCGGGTGGTCGTGACGGTGGACCGGCACGGCAACACCTCGTCGGGATCGGTGCCGCTGGCGCTGGACGAGGCGGTGCGGTCGGGCCGCGTCGAGCGCGGCCAGTTGCTGCTGCTGGAAGCCTTCGGCGGCGGATTCACTTGGGGTTCGGCGCTGCTGCGCTACTGAGTGCCGATCGTGGCGCGCGCGTGACCGGTCCGGCCCCGCGCGGACCGGCTGCGATCGCACGGAGGACGCCGCCATGGGCGTGCAATCGATCGTCATCGCCGGGCGCGAGGCCTGGCTCAAGGCCTATGAGGCTGGAGACAGCCGCAAGCTGACCCTTGGTCTGCTCGACGCCGTCGTCCGCAAGCTGGAGATCGATGCGCTGCGCCCGCCGCCGCATCCCGGCGGCGAGGAAGCCAAGGCCATCGAGGCGCGCCGTCTGGCCGAGCTCGAGGCCCTGGGCATCCGTGTGCCGCGGGTGCTCGGGGAAGGCGAGTCGACCCTGCTGCTCAGCGACATCGGCACCACGCTGTCCGCACGCCTGCGTGCCGCCGATGGCGACGCGGCCACGATCGATGCGCTGACCCGGCAGGTGATCGCCGCGATCTCCGATGCGCATGCACGCGGCGCCTATTTCGGGCAGATGGTCCCGCGCAACATCACCATCGACGACGCTGGCCGCGTGGGCTTCATCGACTTCGAGGAAGATCCGCTCGAGGTGATGTCGCTGCCGCAGGCGCAGGCGCGCGACTGGCTGCTGTTTGCCTTCGGCATCGCCAAGTACTACGACGGACGCACCGACGCGCTGGCCGATCTGCTTGCCCCGGCGCTGCGCGATGGGCCCGGTGAGGTCGCGTGGCATGCGGGCCAGGTCGGGCGCCTGCAGGGGCTGGCGCGGCGCATGCAGTGGCTGGGGCGCTCGGCGCGGCATATCGCCCATTCGATCCTGGTGGTGCATGCCGCGACGCTGCTGCCGCTGTTGGTGCTGGCATTCGTGCTGTGGGACTGGATCGACGACGGCGAGATCGATCTGCTGCAGATGCTGTTCTGAAGACGAGCGACCGAGTGCTGCGTTGCCCTGCTCGGGGCGTGATCGCGCGCACGCCACGCCGGCCTGCATACGCCTGAGTACAGACAATGTCGTACCCGGGCCCTTATCATCGCCCCGGTTTTTTCCGTTGGAAGATCGTGTGACCGCATCGCAACTCGCATTCGTGTTTCCCGGGCAGGGCTCGCAGTCTCTGGGCATGCTCGGTGAACTGGCCGCGCAGCACCCGATCGTGGGCGAGACGTTCGCGGAAGCCTCCGCCGGTGCCGGCGTGGACCTGTGGGCGCTCGCCCAGCAGGGGCCCGAGGCCGAGTTGGGGCGCACCGAGTTCACCCAGCCGGCGCTGCTGGCTGCTGGGATCGCGGTGTGGCGCGCGTGGCAGCAGCGCGGCGGTGCCCGTCCTGCGGTGCTCGCCGGCCACAGCCTGGGTGAGTACACCGCGCTGGTCGCGGCCGGTGCGCTATCGCTGGCCGACGGCGCGCGCCTGGTGCGTCTGCGCGGGCAGCTGATGCAGGACGCTGCGCCCGCCGGGACCGGTGCGATGGCCGCGGTCATCGGCGCCGAGGATGCGATGGTCGAGGCCTTGTGCCGCGAGGTGTCGGTCGACACCTCCGTGGTGGTACCGGCCAACTTCAATTCTCCCGGCCAAGTGGTGATCGGCGGGCACGCCGAGGCCGTCGACCGGGCGATCGCGCTGCTGGGCGAGCGGGGCGTGCGCAAGGTAGTGAAGCTCGCGGTCAGCGTGCCCTCGCATACCCCGCTGATGCGCGAGGCCGCCGACCGGCTGGCCGACGCGATGGGCACGATCGCCTGGCAAGCGCCTGCGCTGCCGGTGGTGCAGAACGTCGATGCGGCCGTGCACGACGAGGTCGGGGCGATCCGTGATGCGCTGGTACGCCAGCTCTACCTGCCGGTGCAGTGGACGCGTTGCGTCGAGGCCCTGGCCGCGCGCGGCGCCACCCGCGTCGCCGAGTGCGGGCCGGGCAAGGTGCTGGCGGGCCTGGTCAAGCGCATCGACAAGTCGATCGAGGCGCGGGCGCTGGGCCTGCCGGCCGATTTCGACGCCGCCCTGGCCGATTGGGCCGCCTGATCCCCGGGCGGCGGATCGGCCGGCTGGCGCGGATCGCGAGCAGGGCGGACGGGGATCGCACCGTCCGCCACTGGCCTGATCGATCCTTGGACCCCGCTGTAGATTCGTCGCACCCGACGTCTTTTTTCCGGAGCATTCCATGAGCACACCGCTTTCGGGCGAGATCGCCCTCGTCACCGGCGCCAGCCGCGGCATCGGCGCGGCCATTGCCGACACCCTGGCCGCGCAGGGCGCGACTGTGATCGGCACCGCGACCAGCGAGGCCGGCGCTGCGAAGATCGGTGAGCGCCTGGCCGCACATGGCGGCCACGGCCGCGTGCTGGACGTGGCGCAGGCCGGCGCGATCGAGGCGCTGGTCGAGTCGATCGCCGCCGAGTTCGGTGCGATCTCGATCCTCGTCAACAACGCCGGTATCACCCGCGACAATCTGCTGATGCGCATGAAGGACGAGGATTGGCAGGCCATCCTCGACACCAATCTGACCAGCGTCTACCGCAGCTCCAAGGCCGTGATGCGCGGCATGATGAAGGCGCGCCGCGGCCGCATCGTCAACATCGCCTCGGTGATCGGCGTGACCGGTAACGCCGGCCAGGCCAACTACGCCGCGGCCAAGGCCGGGATCATCGCCTTCAGCAAGTCGCTGGCCAAGGAGATCGGCTCGCGTGGGGTCACGGTCAACGTGGTTGCCCCCGGCTTCATCGCCACCGACATGACCCGCGATCTGCCCGAGGCCTCCAAGGCCGCGCTGACCGAGCAGATCGCGCTCGGCCGCCTGGGCGAGCCGAACGACATCGCGCAGGCGGTGGCGTTCCTGGCCAGCCCGGCCGCCGCCTACATCACCGGTGAAACCCTGCACGTCAACGGCGGCATGTACATGCCCTGAGACGGCCGTCACCGTCCTCTCGATTTCGAGGGCAAGTCGTTGAATGGCAAGGGCTTCGATGGTGGTACGCCCGCTGCCCGGCTTTCCCTTACACTATCCACCGCAAATCGCCTCCCCGGAGCAGAAGACCTATGAGCAACATCGAAGAGCGCGTCAAGAAAATCGTGATCGAGCAGCTGGGCGTCAAGGAAGACGAGGTCAGCAACAACGCCTCGTTCGTCGACGACCTGGGCGCTGACTCGCTGGATACCGTCGAGCTGGTGATGGCGCTGGAAGAAGAGTTCGAGTGCGAGATCCCGGACGAAGAAGCCGAGAAGATCACCTCGGTGCAGCAGGCGATCGACTACATCAAGGCACACGCCAAGGGCTGATGCCCGCGTCCTGCGTCGCGCCGCCCCGCGGTGCGCGCAGGTGCCGACCGGTCCGCCGGTCGGCTGCCCGATCCGAATCTGTCACGAGGCCGCACTGCGGCCTCGTGCGTATCGGCGGCCGCGATCTGCGCCGCATCCACGTCAGGAGTTCACCATGGCCAAGCGCCGCGTCGTCATCACGGGCATCGGCATTCTCTCGCCGCTGGGCAACGACCTGGCTTCGAGTTGGGACGGTATCGTCAACGGACGCTCGGGCATCGGCCCGATCACGCATTTCGACGCCTCCAACTTCGCCACGCGCATCGCCGGTGAGGTCAAGGGCTTCGATGCCGGACAGTGGATCGGGCCCAAAGACATCAAGAAGATGGACCCCTTCGTGCACTACGGCGTGGCCGGCGGCCTGATGGCGATCGCCGATGCCGGGCTTGAGATCCGCGAGGCGGACGCCGAGCGCATCGGTGTGGCGATCGGCGCGGGCATCGGTGGCCTGAAGGGCATCGAAGAGACCGCGATCAAGTACCACGAGGGCGGCCCGCGCAAGATCTCGCCGTTCTACGTGCCCAGCACGATCATCAACATGATTTCCGGCCAGGTCTCGATCATGACCGGCGCCAAGGGGCCGAACATCGCCGCGGTCACCGCGTGCACGACGGCCACCCATAACATCGGCCTGGCGATGCGCATGATCCAGTACGGCGATGCCGACGTGATGATCGCCGGCGGTGCCGAGTTCGCGACCACGCCCACCTCGGTCGGCGGCTTCTGCTCGATGAAGGCACTGTCCACCCGCAACGACGACCCGACCGCGGCTTCGCGGCCGTGGGACCGCGACCGCGACGGCTTCGTCATGGGCGACGGCGCCGGCATCCTGGTGCTCGAAGAGTACGAGCGCGCCAAGGCGCGCGGCGCACGCATCTACGCCGAGGTCGCCGGTTTCGGCATGAGCGGCGACGCCTACCACATGACCGCGCCCAGCGAGAACGGCGAGGGCGGCGCACGCTGCATGCGCGCGGCGATCGCCGACGCCGGCATCGACGCCTCGCAGATCGGTTACATCAACGCGCACGGCACCTCGACGCCGGCCGGCGACCTGGCCGAGACGATGGGTATCAAGAGCGTGCTCGGCGACCAGGCCGGCAAGGTGATGGTCAGCTCGACCAAGTCGATGACCGGCCACCTGCTCGGCGCGGCCGGCGGCGTGGAAGCGGTGTTCTCGGCGATGGCGCTGCACGCCGGCATCATTCCGCCGACGATCAACCTCGACAACCCGGGCGAGGGCTGCGACCTCGACTACGTCCCGCACACCGCGCGGCAGGTGCAGGTCGAGTACGCGATGTCGAACTCGTTCGGTTTCGGCGGCACCAACGGGTCGCTGGTGTTCCGCAAGATCTGACGCCTCCGGTGTCCAGACGACGACAAGGCCCGCGTAAGCGGGCCTTGTCGTCGATGGCATGTCAGCCACTGCGCACTGTCCCGAACGGCCATTCAAGATCACCCATCGTGCGTACTCAAAGTCCTCCCCGCGTGCGGAGGGGCTCAGTGAAGCGGACACCGCATCGCACGCAGAAGCGGCCCCCCACCCGGCGCCTGCGGCGCCGACCTCCCCCGCGAGCGGGGGAGGTGAGCCGCGTGGTGTCTTTTCAAAGAGGTCACTGCACGCTGCTTCGCAGGGCTTTGAGATCACCGATCGCGCGCTGCCCTCGCCACGGCGATTCGAAGCCACCCATCGTGCGCGATTCAAGCCCTCCCCCGCACGCGGGGGAGGGTTGGGTGGGGGGGTGTCAGTGAAGCGAATACCGCATCGCGCAGAAGCGCCCCCACCCGGCACCTAGGGCGCCGACCTCCCCCGCGTGCGGGGGAGGTGAGTGACGTGGGCTCTCCCTCAGGCGGGAAGCACGCCCTTCGTCAGCCGCGTTTCCAGCGTACGCCCTGGGGGGTGTCTTCGAGCACGATGCGTTCGGCGGCCAGTTGGTCGCGGATGGCGTCGGCGCGGGCGAAGTCGCGCGCGGCCTTGGCGGCGACGCGTTCGTCGATCAGGGCCTGGATGCGGGCGTCGTCGTCGTCGCTGGCGCCGCGGCCGAACCAGTCGGCCGGCGCCTGTTGCAGCAGGCCCAGGGCTAGACCGGCGCCGAGCAGTGCGGCTTTTTGGGTGGCGCGGGCCTCGAGCGTCTCGGCGCGCCGGGCCTCGCCGGCGATGCGCGCCAGTTCGGCCAAGGCGGCCGGCGTGTTGAGGTCCTCGTCGAGGGCCCGCTCGATGCTGTCGGGGATCGCCGGCGCGGCCTCGATCTCCTGCAGGTCGCGCAAGGTGCCGTAGAGCCGGTCGAGGGTACGCACCGATTGCTCGATCAATGCGTCCGACCAGTCCAGCGGCTGGCGGTAGTGCGCCGACAGCAGCGCATAGCGCAGCGCCTCGGGCGGGTGGGCGCGGACGAGGTCGTGTACGCGCTCGATGTTGCCCAACGACTTGGACATCTTGCTGCCGGCGAAGGTCAGCATGCCGTTGTGCAGCCACACGCGCGCGAACGGTGCGCCGCCGTGGGCGCACTCGCTCTGCGCGATCTCGTTCTCGTGGTGCGGGAACTGCAGGTCGACGCCGCCGGCGTGGATGTCGATCGTGGGCCCCAGATGCGCGGCAGCCATCGCCGAGCACTCGATGTGCCAGCCCGGGCGGCCGCGGCCCCAGGGCGAGTCCCAGCCGGGCAGGGCATCGGTCGAGGGCTTCCACAGCACGAAGTCGCCGGGGCCGCGCTTGTAGGGTGCGACCTCGATGCGGGCCCCGGCGAGCATGTCGTCGGGGTCGCGGCGCGAGAGCTTGCCGTAGTCGGCGAAGGTGTCGACCGCGAACAGCACGTGGCCTTCGGCTGCGTAGGCGTGACCGGCGGCGATCAGCGATTCGATCATCGCGACGATACCGTCGATGTGCGCGGTCGCGGCCGGTTCGATGTCCGGCGGGGCAACGCCGAGTGCGGCCATGTCCTCGCGGTAGGCAGCGACGAAGCGGTCGGTGATCGCCGAGATCGGCACGCCCTGAGCGGCCGCGGCGGCGTTGATCTTGTCGTCGACGTCGGTGATGTTGCGCGCATAGCGCAGCGCGCCGTGCCGGCGGCGCAGCAGGTCGGCCAGTACGCCGAACACCACCGGGCCGCGCGCATTGCCGATGTGGACGTAGTTGTAGACGGTGGGGCCGCAGACGTACATCGTCGGGCACGCGGGGTCGAGTGGGGCGAAGGGCTCCACTTGACGACTCAGGCTGTTGTACAGATGCAGGGACATTGCGTGCTCGCCGGATAACCGCTCGATTCTAGCGGCGGGGCGCTGCCGGCGACAGGTCGCACATGGCCTTGGCATGTCGCCAAGCCGGCCGGGTCACGACAGCGAGGATTCAGCCCCGGTCGTCGGGGGGCGCCTACACTGGCTTGGTGCCCACGCTCGCCCGTCGAATCCGCCGCTCGTCCATGCCGGTGCCCGTCCTGGCCCTGCTGGCCGTTGCCGCGCCCGGGGCAGCGTTCGCACAATCGCCGGCCGCATCGGCGCCGACGGCGCAGCAGCAGATCGAGAACGCGCGTATCGAGTACGCCCAGGTGCTGCGCGCCGAGCCGGTGTACCAGACGTTGCGCGCCACCAGCATGGTCGAGCGCTGCGAGGCGACCACGCCGGTGACGGCCGAGTCGCAACGCCGCGGTTTTGCGCGAGTGGTGGGGGCGGTCAAGGACGTGCTGCGCTCGGATGATGACAAGGTCGAAGAGGTCGACCGTTCGGCCGGCGGCGACTGCCGCATGGTGCCGGTCGAGCGCGAGTTCCGCAGGCCGATCGCCTATGACGTCGACTACGTCCACAAGGGGGTCAAGTACCGCTCCCGGCTGCCGTACGATCCCGGCAACCGGCTGCGGGTGCGGGTCGCGGTGACCCCGGTCATCGAGCCGCGTTGAGCGTGCGGCCGGCCCCTGTTGCAGCGCAGCGCGGCGCATGCGAGGATGCGCGCCCATGACCGCATGCCGCGCCGACGCCGACATCCTGACCTCCGCCCGTATGGCGTCGGGCATGACCTCGCGCGCGCGTCGACCGCAAGCCCACATCCTCCCGGGCTAGACGGAACCTGCCTGCGCGTTGGCGCAGACTCCGACCAAACCCGGCCCATGCCGGGTTTTTTCGTTTCCGCACCGGCCATTTCCTTCCTTCCCGCCTCCCTCGAGCCCATTGCCGATGACCGCCATCCGCCATTTCCTCAACACCCAGGACTGGAGCCGCGCCGACCTGGACGCCGTGCTGGCCGATGCCGCGCGCTTCAAGCGCGAGAAGCTCGGCGATGCGCTCAAAGGCAAGTCGATCGCGCTGGTGTTCTTCAATCCGTCGATGCGCACGCGCACCAGTTTCGAGCTCGGCGCGTTCCAGCTCGGCGGCCATGCCATCGTGCTGCAGCCCGGCAAGGATGCCTGGCCGATCGAGTTCGACCTGGGCACGGTGATGGACGGCGACACCGAGGAGCACATCGCCGAGGTCGCGCGCGTGCTCGGCCGCTACGTCGACATGATCGGCGTGCGTGCGTTTCCGAAGTTCGTGGACTGGCAGTACGACCGCCAGGACATCGTGCTCAGGTCCTTTGCCAAGTACTCGCCGGTGCCGGTCATCAACATGGAGACCATCACCCATCCCTGCCAGGAGTTGGCGCACGCGCTGGCCTTGCAGGAGCATTTCGGCACGTCCGACCTGCGCGGCAAGAAATATGTGCTGACCTGGACCTACCACCCCAAGCCGCTCAACACCGCGGTCGCGAACTCCGCGCTGACCATCGCCACGCGCCTGGGGATGGATGTGACCCTGCTGTGCCCGACGCCGGATTACATCCTCGACGAACGCTACATGGACTGGGCCAAGCAGAACGTCGCCGAGAGCGGCGGCTCGCTGGCCGTGAGTCACGATATCGACAGCGCCTACGCCGGCGCCGACGTGGTCTATGCCAAGAGCTGGGGGGCGCTGCCGTTCTTCGGCAACTGGGGCCCGGAGAAGCCGATCCGCGACCAGTACCAGCACTTCATCGTCGACGAGGCGAAGATGGCGCTGACCAACAATGGCGTGTTCTCGCACTGTCTGCCGCTGCGGCGCAACGTCAAGGCGACCGACGCGGTGATGGATTCGCCGCAGTGCATCGCCATCGATGAAGCCGAGAACCGCCTGCACGTGCAGAAGGCGGTCATGGCGACCCTGATGCGCTGACCCGCTGCTCGACACCGAATCTCCTTTTTACGCATCTCACGGACCACGCCCCATGACCAGCGCCACCACCTCCCGCGACATCGTCCTCGCCTTTTCCGGCGGCCTCGACACCAGCTTCTGCGTGCCCTACCTCAAGGAGCAGGGCTGGACCGTGCACACCGTATTCGCCGACACCGGCGGCGTGGATGCCGAGGAGCGCGCGTTCATCGAGCAGCGTGCGGCCGAGCTGGGCGTTGCCAGCCACGTCACCATCGACGGCGGTCCGGCGATCTGGGACGGCTTCGTCAAACCCTTCGTCTGGGCCGGCGAGGCCTACCAGGGCCAGTACCCGCTGCTGGTGTCCGACCGGTACCTGATCGTCGATGCCGTGCTCGCGCGCGCCGCCGAACTGGGCACGAATGCGATCGCGCACGGCTGCACCGGCATGGGCAACGACCAGGTGCGCTTCGACCTGGCGGTCAAGGCGCAGGGCGATTACCGCATCGTGGCGCCGATCCGCGAGATCCAGAAGGAACACACCCAGACGCGCGCCTACGAGCAGGCGTATCTGGAAGAGCGGGGATTTGGCGTGCGCGCCAAGCAGCAGGCCTACACGATCAACGAGAACCTGCTGGGCGTGACCATGTCCGGCGGCGAGATCGACCGTTGGGAAGCGCCGGGCGAGGGCGCGCGCGGCTGGTGTGCACCGCGCGCCGAGTGGCCGGAAGCGCCGCTGCAGGTCACGCTGCGTTTCGAGCAGGGCACGGCGGTCGCCCTCGACGGCCAAACGCTGCCGGGCGCGCAGATCCTGGCCAGGCTCAATGCGCTGTTCGCGCCCTACGGTGTGGGCCGCGGCGTCTACACCGGCGACACCGTGATCGGGCTCAAGGGCCGCATCGTCTATGAGGCACCGGGTCTGATCTCGCTGCTCGCCGCGCACCGCGCGCTCGAAGACGCGGTGCTGACCAAGCAGCAGAACCGCTTCAAGCCCGAGGTCGCGCGCAAGTGGACCGAGCTGGTGTACGAAGGCTTCTTCCACGATCCGCTCAAGACCGACATCGAGGCGTTCCTGGCCTCGTCCCAGGCCAACGTGACCGGCGAGGTCGTGCTCGAGACCCGCGGTGGCCGCGTCGACGCGGTGGCGGTGGCGTCGCCGCACATCCTCAATGCCAAGGGTGCGACCTATGCGCAGTCGGCCGACTGGGGTGTCGAGGAGGCGGAAGGCTTCATCAAGTTGTTCGGCATGAGCAGCACGCTGTTCGCGCAGGTCAATCGTTGAGCCCTGTTCGTGACGCCGGCCCATGCCGGCGTTGCAACGCATCCGTTGCTCCCGTGTCTCTGTCGATGTGGACTCCATGACCGATCTGCTTGCCGCGACCCTCGACCACCTCGAACGGCTGGTGTCCTTCGATACCCGCAATCCGCCGCGCGCGATTGCGGCCGAGGGCGGTATCTTCGACTACATCCGTGCGCAGCTGCCTGGCTTCGCGGTCGAGGTCATCGACCACGGCGCGGGTGCGGTCAGCCTGTACGCGGTGCGTGGCACGCCGAAGGTGCTGTTCAACGTGCACCTGGATACCGTGCCCGACTCGCCGGCCTGGTCGGCCTATCCGCATACGATGCGGCGCTTGGACGACCGCGTGGTCGGGCTTGGCGTGTGCGACATCAAGGGGGCGGCTGCGGCGCTGATCGCGGCCGCCAACGCCTGCGATGGCGATGCGGCCTTCCTGTTCTCGTCCGACGAAGAAGCCAACGATCCGCGGTGCATCGCCGCATTCCTGGCGCGCGGGCTGTCGTTCGACGCGGTGCTGGTCGCCGAGCCGACGCAGTGCGAGGCGGTGCTGGCGCATCGCGGCATCAGTTCTGTGTTGATGCGCTTTGCCGGCACCGCGGGGCACGCGTCTGGCAAACAGGATCCCGCGGCGAGCGCGCTGCATCAGGCGGTGCGTTGGGGCGACCGCGCGCTCGACCATGTTGCCTCGCTCGACGCCGAACGCTTCGGCGGGCTGACCGGACTGCGCTTCAACATCGGCCGGATCGAAGGCGGCATAAAGGCCAACATGATCGCCCCTGCGGCCGAACTGCGCTTCGGCTTCCGGCCACTGCCGTCGATGGATGTCGACCGATTGCTGGCAACCTTCGCCGGCTTCGCCGAGCCTGCGGCCGCGTATTTCGAGGAAACCTTCCGCGGCCCGAGTCTGCCGTCCGGGGACATCGCCCGTGCGGAAGAGCGCCGGCTCGCCGCACGCGACATCGCCGATGCATTCGAACTGCCGATCGGCAATGCGGTCGATTTCTGGACCGAGGCCTCGCTGTTCTCGGCCGCCGGCCATACCGCCCTGGTATACGGGCCCGGCGACATCGCCCAGGCGCATACCGCCGACGAGTTCGTGACCCTCGACCAACTGCAGCGCTATGCCGATGCGGTGCACCGGGTCATCGACGGCGGATCGCGTCCATGAGTGCGTCACCCGACCCGTACCGTCGGGCCGCCGCGACCTGACGCAGCGGCCGATCGTTCTCCTTCCCGTCCGCGCCCGGTGCGCGGCACAGCACAAGCCCAGACCCATGCACGCACACCAACAGACCCGCCAGACCATCGTGCGCCTGCTTTCGAGCATGGCCAGCGCGAAAGAGATCAGCCAATACCTCAAGCGCTTCTCGCAGCTCGATGCCAAGCGCTTCGCCGTGGTCAAGGTCGGTGGCGCGGTGCTGCGCGACGAACTCGACGACCTGACCTCGTCGCTGTCGTTTCTGCAGGAAGTCGGCCTGACGCCGATCGTGCTGCACGGCGCCGGTCCGCAACTCGACGCCGAACTGTCGGCAGCCGGGATCGAAAAGAAGACCGTCGACGGCCTGCGCGTGACCACACCCGAGGCGCTGGCGATCGTGCGCCGCGTGTTTCAGGCCGCGAACCTGCGCCTGGTCGAGGCGCTGCAGAAGAACGGGGCGCGCGCGACCTCGATCACCGGCGGCGTGTTCGAGGCGCATTACCTCGATCGCGAGACCTACGGGCTGGTGGGCGAGGTGGAGCGCGTCAACCTGGCCCCGATCGAGGCCAGTCTGCAGGCCGGCTCGATCCCGGTGATCACCAGCCTGGGCGAGACCGCCTCGGGCCAGATCCTCAACGTCAACGCCGACTTCGCCGCCAATGAGCTGGTGCGCACGCTGCAGCCCTACAAGATCATCTTCCTGACCGGCACCGGCGGACTGCTCGATGAAAGCGGCAAGGTCATCGACTCGATCAACCTGTCGACCGAGTACGACCACCTGATCCGGCAGCCGTGGCTGCACGGCGGCATGAAGGTCAAGATCGAGCAGATCAAGGACCTGCTCGAAGGGCTGCCGCTGGCCTCGTCGGTCTCGATCACCCGGCCCGCGGACCTGGCCAAGGAACTGTTCACGCACAAGGGCTCGGGCACGCTGGTAAGGCGCGGCGAGCGCGTGCTGCGCGCCACCTCGTGGGATGCGCTCGACCTGCCGCGGCTGCGCACGCTGATCGAGTCGAGCTTCGGACGCACGCTGGCGGACGATTACTTCGAACGCACGCCGCTGCTGCGCGCCTACGTGAGCGAGAACTACCGCGCGGCGGTCGTGCTGAGTGCGGCCGAGGGCAGCACCTACCTCGACAAGTTCGCCGTGCTCGACGACGCCCAGGGTGAAGGGCTGGGACGCGCGGTCTGGCAGGTGATGCGCGAGGAGACCCCGCAGCTGTTCTGGCGCTCGCGTCACCACAATCCGGTCAATATCTTCTACTACGCCGAGTCCGACGGCTGCATCAAGCAGGAGAAATGGAAAGTGTTCTGGTACGGCCTCGACGGTTTCGAGCAGATCCAGCGCTGCGTGGACCATTGCGCGACGCGCGCCGCGACACTGGCGGGTTGAGGACAGCGACATGACGGACAAGAAGACCATTGGCATCGTCGGCGCGCGTGGTCACACCGGCAGCGAACTGATCCGCCTCGTCGCCGCGCATCCGGGCCTCGAACTGCTGTTCGTGTCCTCGCGCGAGCTCGACGGCCAGCGCGTGGCCGACCACAACGCGGCCTGGCAGGGCGCGTTGCGCTTCGAGAATCTCGATGCCGACGCCGTGACGGCCAAGGGCGCCGACGCGGTGATCCTGGCGCTGCCCAACGGCAAGGCTGCACCGTTCGTCGCTGCACTCGACGCCGCCCGGGCCGAGACGGTGATCGTCGACCTGTCGGCCGATTACCGCTTCGATCCGGCCTGGTACTACGGCCTGCCGGAGCTGACCCGCGACACCTACATCGGTCAGCGTCGCATCAGCAATCCCGGCTGCTATGCCACCGCGATGCAGTTGGCCATCGCGCCGCTGCTCGACCAGCTCGCCGGCCCGCCGCAGTGCTTCGGTGTGTCCGGTTACTCGGGCGCAGGTACCACGCCGTCGGACAAGAACAATGTCGCGCTGCTGGCCGACAACCTGATGCCCTATGCGCTGACCGGCCATGTGCACGAGCGCGAGGTCTCGGCCCGGCTCGGCGTGCCGGTCGAGTTCATGCCGCACGTGGCGCCGCATTTCCGCGGGATCACGATGACCGTGAACCTGTGGCTGCGCGCACCCATGTCGCGCGATGCGGTCAAGGCGCGTTACGAGGCCCGCTATGCCGACGAACCGCTGGTCGAGGTGGTCGACGAGGCGCCCTGGGTGAGCCGCATCGCCGGCCAGCACGGTGCCCAGGTCGGCGGCTTTGTGATGGCCCAGGGCAACGGCCGCGTCGTCGTGGTCGCCACGCTCGACAATCTGCTCAAGGGCGCGGCGACACAAGCCATGCAGAACCTCAACCACGCGCTGGGCTTCGACGAGCTGACGTCGATCCAGTGATGCGAGCCCCTCGCAAGCGCCCGCACCGCGCTGCGCGGGATTGAACACAAGCCCATTTCGAGACGCATTTCGATGAGCAATCTCCTCTGGCAGAAGCCCGGCGTCGCCGTCGACACCCAGATCCAGGCGTTCCTGGCCGGCGACGACGTGATCCTCGACCGTGCGTTCTTCCTGCACGACATCGCCGCCAGTGCCGCGCATGCGCAAGGGCTGCAGCGTGTGGGCATCCTGTCGTCTGACGAACTCGCCGGCCTGGAGCGTGAGCTGGCAACGCTGGCCGAGGACTTCCAAAACGGCGCGTTCGTGCTCGACGACCGCTTCGAGGATGGCCATTCGGCGATCGAGGCGCGCCTGACCGAGCGCCTGGGCGATGCCGGCCGGCGCATCCACACCGGCCGCAGCCGCAACGACCAGGTGCTGGTCGCCACGCGTCTGTGGCTCAAGGAGAAGCTGGCGCGTCTGGCCGCGCTGTCGCGCGAGATCGCCAAGATCGCGCTGGATCGCGCCGAGGCCGAGCGCGACCTGCCGATTCCCGGCTATACCCACATCCAGCGCGCGGTGCTGTCTTCGGGCGGCATGTGGTGGTCGGGCTGGGCGGAAGCCTTCATCGATGACGCGGTGCGCGCGGCCGACACACTGGCGCTGATCGACTGCAATCCGCTGGGCACCGCGGCAGGTTACGGCGTCAACCTGGCGCTCGACCGCGACCACACGACCGCTGCCCTGGGGTTCGCGCGGCTGCAGGTCTCGCCGGTCTATGCGCAGCTCTCGCGCGGCAAGTTCGAACTCGCCGCGCTCGAAGCACTGGGCAGCGCCACGCTCGACCTGCGTCGCCTGGCCTGGGATCTGTCGCAGTTCACCAGTGCCGAGTACGGCTTTGTCGCGTTGCCGGCGCAGTACACCACCGGCAGTTCGATCATGCCCAACAAGCGCAATCCCGATGTGGTCGAGCTGATGCGCGCCACGCACGCCAGCGTCGCGGCCGCGCGCACCGAGATCGAGCAGTTGCTGTCGTTGCCGTCGGGCTATCACCGCGACCTGCAGAGCTCCAAGGGCGCGATCGTCCACGGCTTCGGTCGCGGTCTGGCCGCCCTCGAACTGCTGCCGGCCTTGCTGGCGAACCTGGAATGGCGCGAGGACCGGCTGCGTGCGGCGGTCGATTCGGGCATGTACGCGACCGATGTCGCGGTCGAGGCGGCGATCGCCGGCGTGCCGTTCCGCGAGGCCTACCAGGCGGCCGCGGCCAGCGCCGACACCGCCGGTCAGGGCCGCACGCCCGAGGGCAGCCTGGCCGCGCGGACCTCGCCGGGCGGGGCGGCCGACCTGCGACTGGCTTCTTTGCGTGCGCGCTGGGAGGCGCTGGCATGAGCACGGTCACGCGTTACCTGGTGTTGGCCATGCGGCGGCCGGACTTCGACGAGGCGGTCATCGAACCGCACAAGGCCTTCCTCGATGATCTGCGCGCGCGCGGGATGCTCGAGATGACGGGCGGTTTCGGCGACGGCAGTGGCGGTGCGTATCTGTTGCGCAATGTCGCCTCGCTGGAGGCGGCGCGCGCGATCGTCGCGGCCGATCCGCTGGCGCTGCAGCAGACCAGCAATCTCATCGTCCACGAGTGGCATACCCGCTGAACTCCGGCCGATGACCGCCTCCGACACGCAAGCGTTTCCCGAGCAGTCGCTGCCACCGTGGCGGCGCGCAGTGCTCAAGGTCGGCAGCAGTCTGCTGGCCGCCGATGGTGGCGGGCTGTCGCCGCAGTACGCCGCTGCGCTCGCCGGTTTCGTGCGCGCCGCGCATGCGGCCGGGCGCGAGGTCGTGCTGGTCTCGTCGGGAGCGGTGGCTGCCGGTCGCGCGATCCTGCAGGCCGGCGGCGAGGCGGGCGCGCCGATGGCCGAGCGCCAGGCGCTGGCCGCGCTCGGCCAGGCCCGGCTGACCGGCTTCTGGCAGGGCTTCTTCGAACGGCCCGTCGCGCAGGTGCTGCTGACCCACGACGACCTGCGCAACCGCCGCCGGTATCTCAATGCGCGCGCCACGTTGCAGGCGCTGCTGCGCCATCGTGCGCTGCCGGTGGTCAACGAAAACGACACGGTGTCGGTCGACGAACTCAAGCTCGGCGACAACGACAACCTCGCCGCGATCGTCGCCGCGCTGGTCGACGCCGAGGTGTTGTTCATCGCCACTGATATCGATGGCCTCTATGACGCCGATCCGCGGGTCGAGCCCTATGCGCGGCCGATGCCGGTGGTCGCGCAGATGAGCGGCTCGCTGCTCGCGGTGGCCGGCGGCGCGGGCAGCAGCGTCGGTACCGGCGGCATGCGCACCAAGCTCGAAGCCGCCCAGCGCGCGGCCTCGGCCGGCATCGCGACCGTGCTGTTCAATGGCCGTCGCGCCGATGTGCTCGAGGCGCTGGCCCATGACCGGCTGACCGGGACACGCATCCATGCGCTGCGCACCCGGCTGGCGGCGCGCAAGCACTGGCTGCGCAACGCGCCGGCCGAGCCGGGGGCGCTGGTCGTCGATGCCGGCGCCGCCCATGCGCTGGTGGAGAAGGGCGCGTCGCTGCTGCCCGGCGGCGTGGTCGCGGTCGAGGGGGCGTTCCGTCGCGGCGACCTGGTCGAGATCGTGCGGCGCGATGGCGATGGTCAGGACGCGGTCGCGCGCGGCGTGAGCCAGTACTCGGCCGACGACATCCGCCGTCTGTTGCGCCGGCACACGCGTGACATCGAGTCGGTGCTCGGCTACAGCTACGGCGGCAATATCGTCCACCGCGACGATCTTGTGCTGACATGACCGGCGCCCAACTGCGCAAGTCCGTGCTGGCGGTGGGCATCGGGCTTGGGATGGTCGCCGGCATCCCGCTGCTGATCGCCTGGATGCTGTCGCGCCATGCCGACAGCCGGATCCAGTCCGGCCCGCTGCTGCTCGACGATGCCGATGCGCCGCAGATGGCGTTCGTGCTCGAGGACACCCGTGCGCACGCAGTCGAGAAGGGCATCGTGCGCAGCCGCTCGCGCCAGTACGCGCAAGTGGTCGACATGCGCGACGGCCGGCTGCTGTGGAGCCGGCGTCTGGACGCCGAGGATGCACAAGGCCGCGACTGGGGCCGCGGCGTGCTGCTGGGCGCATCGCAGCATCACCTGTTTGCTTGGCGCAATGCGGTCTATGCCTTCGGCCGTGCCGATGGCCACCGTGAAAAGCCGGACGGCCCCCTGGCCGCACCGGTGGAACGGGCGCGCTACGACGCACAGGCCGGACGGCTGGCGATCGTCGACGCGCAGGGCCGCGCCTGGCGCATCGACGGCGACACGCTGGCGACGACGGCCGCAGACGACATCGATCCGGTAACGCTGTTCGACGAGACCAACCCGGAGATGGCCGCGCCGACGCTGGCGGCGGCCTCGGCGGCGGTCGACGCCGAGGGCCTTTGGACGTTGCTGGCGGCACCGGCGGAGGCCCAGGCGCTGGCCGCCGGCCGCGAGCGTAGCGGCGACGACATGCTCGATGCGCGCCGCCAGTTGCTGCGTGGGCGGCTGGATTGGCGATCGCCCGAGCGCAACCGCTTTGCGCCAGTGGGCGAGGCGGTGTTCATCCGTGGCGTATTCCTGCGCGACCCGGCGCACCCGCCGTTGGACATCGACACGGTGTTCTCGCAGGCCGGCCCGGAGGACGACGTGCCGATGCCCGAATCGCCGCGCATGCCGCATTTCGGGCGCGAGCCGTCCGATTTCCCCAGCGAGGCTGCCTATCGGCAGGCACGGGCGCGCTACCGTGCGCAGTTGCCGGCCGCGCTGCGCCGCTTCCATGCCGAGCAGGCGGAGTACATGCGCGCGATGGCGGCCTATCGCGAGCAACGGCAGCAAGCCGATGCGCGTGCGGGGCAGGCGCGCGGTACGCGCAATGCCTACATCAACGCGATGCGTCCGTTGTTGCAGCGGGCCTGGCTCACGGCCGACGAGGCGCTGTGGACGGTCGGCGATGCGCGTGATCGCCTGGTGCTGCACGCCACCGACGCGGCGCGCGGTGCACCGCAACTGCTCAGTGCGGTCGGCGAGGACGGTCTTGTGCGCTGGACGCTGGCGCTGGGCGTGGACCGGGTCGATGCGATCTGGCGTGCGCGCGACGGCGCCCTGCTGGCCGCGGGGCGCAGCGACGACGCGCGTTCGGACGTGCTGCTGCGGGTGGACCTCGGTCGCGGCACCGGCTGGCGCTATCTGGCGCGGACACGCGACACGCAGCCGTTGGCGACGGAGACACGCCGATGATCGAACTGATCCTGGTGCTTCTGGCGATGGCGCTGACGACGCTGGCGGCGGCATGGGCCGCGGTGTGGCCGCTGCGGCAATGGTGGCGCGTGCGCCGGATCGCCACCGCGGGCGTCCGCCGTGAGGCCGAGGTGGTGTCGGCGACCGCAGGGCCGGGCCCGGCGACCACGGTGACCTTGGCGTTCGACAATCTGGGCGGGCATCGGATCCAGGACGCGGTGACGCTGGTCGACACCCGGTCGCAGCTGCGCCGGTTCATACCCGGTGGACGTCTGGCGGTGCGGCTGGCACCGGATCCGCGTCGCGCGCCGCCCCTGGTGATCGAGGGCGCGCGTTCGCGCCCAACCCTCTGGGTATGGGCCTTGCCGCTGCTGCCGCTGGGCATCGGCGCGCTGTGCGCCTGGCGCCTGCGGCTGCGCCATTACCAGGCCGGCGGCGAGTGGTCGGAGATGTTCGGTCATGGCCAGGCCGAGTTCGGGCTGGCGATCGCGGTGCTGTTGCTGGTGGCGGTGCTGGCATTCATGGGCCGGACGCTGCGGCGCCATGCGCTGGCCGTGCCGGCCGAGCTGCGCTATGGCGGCGTGCCTGCGGTGGCCGAGGTGCTGTCGGCCGAGCACACCGGTACGGTGATCAACGACGCGCCGGTGATCGCCCTGCGCCTGCGCTTCGTCGACCAAGCCGGCGTCAGCCACACGGTGGTTGCCGAGCGTGCGATCGCGCCGCTGCGGCTGGCGCGCGTGGAGACCGCACGGACGCTCGAGCTGCTGTATCTGCCCGCGCAACCGACGCGGATCGCCTTGCCGACGCTGGAATAGGCAAAGGCGCAGGTCCCAGGCACGGCGTCGCGGTGCTACGGTGACGCCTTGTTTCCTCGGCACAGGAGCCGGTATGCAGACTCTCCGCGAACAGGCCCTGGCATGCCGTGAGGCCGCGCGCACACTGGCGGGCCTGCGCACCGCCGCGCGCGATGCGCTGCTGCGCGCGATGGCCGATGCGCTGGACGCGCACGCCGAGGCGATCCTCGCCGCCAACGCACGGGACGTCGCCGCCGCCCAGGCGCGTGGCACCACCGGCGCGCTGCTCGATCGTCTGCGCCTGGACGCGGCGCGGTTGGCCGGCGTGTCGGCCGCAGTCCGCGAAGTCGCCGCGCTGCCCGATCCGGTCGGGCAGGTGACCCGCGACGACGTCCGCCCCAATGGGTTGCACGTGCGCAAGGTGCGCGTGCCGCTGGGCGTGATCGCGATGATCTACGAGGCGCGCCCGAACGTGACCGCCGATGCCGCAGCGCTGTGCATCAAGGCCGGTAACGGCGTGATCCTGCGCGGTGGCAGCGAGGCCATCCACTCCAATACGGCCATTGCCACGGCACTGCGCGAGGCGATCGCCGCGCATGGCGTCGGTCCAGATGCGTTGACCCTGGTGACCGATCTGCGGCGCGAGACGATGCTCGCGCTGTTGCAACTCGTGGATGTCGTCGATCTGGCCATCCCGCGCGGCGGCGAGGGGCTGATCCGCTTCGTCGCCGAGCACGCGCGGGTGCCGGTGATCAAGCACTACAAAGGCGTGTGCCATCTGTTCGTCGATGCCAGCGCCGATCCCGAGGTCGCGTTGCGGCTGCTGATCGACGGCAAGACCAGCCGCCCCAGCGCCTGCAATGCGCTCGAGACAGTGCTGGTGCACGCCGACATCGCTGCGACGTTCGTGCCGCGCGCGGTGCAGGCATTGCGGGCGGCCGGCGTCGAAGTCCGTGGCGATGCGCGCGTCCGTGCCCTGGCCGGCGATGTCGCGGAGGCGAGCGAGGACGACTATGCCGCCGAGTTCCTCGACCTGATCATCGCCGCGCGCGTGATCGATTCGCTCGACGACGCCATCGCGCATATCCAGCGCTTCGGTTCGGACCACACCGAGGTCATCGCCACGCGCGATGATGCGAATGCCGCGCGCTTCGTCGCCGCGCTGCGCGCCGCGGTGGTGATGGTCAATGCGTCCTCGCGCTTCAGCGACGGTGGCGAGCTGGGCCTGGGCGCGGAGATCGGCATCTCGACCACGCGCCTGCATGCCTACGGCCCGATGGGCCTGGAGGCGCTGACCATCGAGCGCTTTGTCGTGCAGGGCGCCGGGCAGGTGCGGCACCCGTAGCGGACGACGCGCCGCGCCGATACGCGGGCGCGGATTCAGTTCGACGCGGTGTGCTGGCGTGCGGCGATTTCGCGCATCCGGTACTTCTGCACCTTGCCGGTGATCGTCATCGGGAAGCCGTCGACGAAGTCGATGTAGCGCGGAATCTTGTAGTGCGCGATGCGGCCGCGGCAGAACGCGCGGATCTCGTCGGCGGTGCAGGTGGCGCCGTCGGCCAGGCGGATCCAGGCGCAGACTTCCTCGCCGAAGCGTGCGTCGGGCACGCCGAATACCTGCACGTCGGCAACGGCAGGGTGGGTGTGCAGGAATTCCTCGATCTCGCGCGGGTAGATGTTCTCGCCGCCGCGGATGAGCATGTCCTTGAGCCGGCCGACGATCCGGCAGTAGCCCTCGGCGTCGAGCGTGGCCAGATCGCCGGTGTGCATCCAGCCGTCGGCATCGAGCACCTCCGCGGTACGCGCTGGTTCGCCCCAGTAGCCGCGCATGACCGAGTAGCCGCGGGTCTGGAGTTCGCCGGTCTCGCCGCGTGGCACCACTGCGCCGTCCTTGTCGACGATGCGCACTTCCACGTGCGGGTGCACCCGTCCGACCGAGTCGACGCGCCGGTCGAGCGGGTCATCGGGCGTGGTCTGGAAGCTCACCGGGCTGGTTTCGGTCATGCCGTAGGCGATCGTGACCTCGGTCATGTGCATGCGCTCGACGACCTTCTTCATGACCTCGACCGGGCACGGCGAGCCGGCCATGATGCCGGTGCGCAGCGACGACAGGTCGAACTCGCCGAAACGTGGATGGTCGAGTTCGGCGATGAACATCGTCGGCACGCCGTGCAGGCCAGTGCAGCGTTCGCGCTCGACCGTCTGCAGCGTCGTCAGCGGATCGAAGCCTTCGCCGGGGACCACCATGCACGCCCCGTGGGTCACGCAGGCCAGGTTGCCCAGCACCATGCCGAAGCAGTGGTAGAACGGCACCGGGATGCACAGCCGGTCGGTCTCGGTCAGGCGCATCGCCTCGCCGACGAACCAGCCGTTGTTGACGATGTTGCGGTGGCTCAGTGTCGCGCCCTTCGGCGCGCCGGTGGTGCCGGAAGTGAACTGGATGTTGATCGCATCGTCCGGCGCCAGGCGGTCCTGCAATGCCGCCAGCCGCGCGTGCGCATCGCTGTCGTCGCAGGCCGCCACCGCATCGAAGCGCAGCGTGCCAGGCACCTCGTCGCCATCGCCCAGCACCAGCACATGGCGCAGTTCGGGCAAGCGGGCGGCCTGCAGCGCGCCGGGCGCGGCGCTGTCGAGCTCGGGCGCCAGTTCGCGCAGCAGGCCGACGTAGTCGGAGGTCTTGAAGGCCCGCGACAGCACCAGCGCTCGACAGCCGACGCGGGTCAGTGCGTACTCGAGCTCGTGGGTGCGATAGGCGGGATTGATGTTGACCAACACCAAGCCGGCGCGCGCGGACGCGAACTGCATCAGCACCCATTCGGCGCGGTTGAGCGACCAGATGCCGATGCGATCGCCCGGTTCGAGCCCCAGCGCGAGCAGGCCGGCGGCCAGCCGTGTGACCGCGGCATCGAACGCGCGGTAGTTCAGCCGCACCGATTGCGACGGAGCGACCAGCGCCTCGCGATCGGGGTGACGGGCCGCGACGCGCGCGAGCATCGCGCCGACGGTTTCCTCGAGCAGAGGCATATCGGTGGGGCCGGTGACGTGGCTGGGCGTGTCGTGCATGGCAATCGGCTGCGCTATCGTTGAGTGCGGCAGGATACGAGGCTCGCCCGAGAAGTTCACGGCGCAGCGGCCGTGGTACTGCCGGCGCGATCCGCAGATTCAGGCGTCTGTGACCGAGCGCTGGCAGCGATGCCTGCGATTCGCCTTCCCCGATTCGGACTTTTCGTCAGTTGAGCGCTTTCGTTTTTCTCTTCCAACTGTTCGGCGGCATCGTCGGCCAGGTCGCGTTGATGCAAGGCATGTTCGTGCTGCGTCCGGCCGAGGCGGGCATCGATCATCCCTCGCGTCCGCATCGGCTGTTCTATCGCGGCATGGCGCTGCTGATGTGCAATCTGTGGTCGCTGCTGGCGACCGTTCTGCTGCTTGATGCGGCCGGCGTCGATATGCTGGCGCCGGGTTTGTCGCAGCCCGCGCGCGTGGCGACCTTGGTGCTGTTGCCGCTGCCGTTGCTCGGCGTGTTCTATTGGCTGTATCGGCGATTTCTGCGCTGGGCCGCGCGCGGCGACGGGCACGCGAACCGCTGACCGCCGGAACGCATCGCTTACCAGCTGTCCTCGAGTGCACGCGGCTTGCAGGCCAGCCAGCCGCCGACCAGCAGCACGGCGACGAAGCCGTAGAGCATCGCAAAGGGCCAGCGCCAGCCGCCGGTCGCGCCGTGCAGCACGCCGAACAGCAGCGGGCCGGCGCAGCTGAGCGTGTAGCCCACGCCCTGCATGAAGCCCGACAGTGCGGCCGAGCCGGCCGGCGTGCGTGTGCGCAGGTTGATCAGTGTCAGCGCCAGCGGGAACGTCGACGGGCCCAGGCCCAGCAGCACGACCCACAGCACCGGCGCGGCCATCGGCGCGAGCAGCAGGCCGGAGAACGCCGCGATGTGACAACAGGCGCACAGCAGCACGATCGCGAACGGATTGCGCACGCGCACCGCGAGCGCGGGCATGCCCAGTGCGCTGACCAGGCCGAGCGCGGAGAACAACGCCACCATCGTGCCGCCGAATGCGGGCGAGGCGCCGGCTTCGCTGAGCAGGGTCGGCAGCCAGGTGAACATCGCGTAGGTGATCAGCGAGGTGGTGCCGAACATCATCGCCATGCCCCAGGCGACCGGCGAGCGCCATGCCCGTCCGCGTGCGCCGCCGGTCGAGACACTGGCCACCGCGGTGGACGGGCCATCGACCCGCACGCCACTGCCGCGCCGCCGCGCCATCGCCAGCAGGCCGATCCACGGCAGCGCCGCGGCCAGCGCGGTCAAGGTCCAGGCGCCGAGCGCCACACGCCAGCCGGCGGCCTCGGCCAGCGGCACGGCGAGCAATGCGGGCAACATCGTGCCCAGTTGCAGCACGGTGATGTAGAGCGTGGAGACCGCGCCGACCCGATCGGGGAAGTAGCGCTTGACCAGCGGCGGCAACACCACGTTGCCGATGCCCATGCCGGCCAATGCGACGATCGACCCGGCCATCAGCAGGCCCACGCCGCCAGCGCACGAGCGCAGCGCCAGGCCGGCGGTGGCCAGCAGCATCGCCAGCAATGCGGTGCGCTCGATGCCGACACGGCGCGCGAGCATCGGCGTGGTCACCCCGAACACGGCGAAGGCCGCGGTGGGCAGCATGCCGAGCACCCCGGCGGTGGCCGAGCCGAAGCCGAACTGCGTGCCCAGCAGATCGAGCAGCGGGGTGAGCGAAGTCACCGCGGTGCGCAGGTTGAAGGCCGACAGCGCGATGCCCAGCAACACCACCAGGCGCACCGTGCGCAAGGCGATCGGTGGGCGGGTGGCGTGAGGCGTGGGCGTCATGGCGGGCGGCATCGCATGCCGCGAACCGGGCACGGCCGTAATAGACGAAAACCGGCGCAAGGGCCGGTTTCGGATCACCAGATTGGTCGGGGAGACAGGATTCGAACCTGCGACCTCTACGTCCCGAACGTAGCGCTCTACCAGACTGAGCTACACCCCGACAGGTGAGCCGCGCATTCTACCGATGCACCCGTCATCAGGGCAAGGGGGTCGTGTTCGACGGGGGCGATCGGCCTCCTGGTGGAGGGCGGTCGCGTCGTCGGCGCGGCGGGCTGCGATAATAGCGGGCACGACGCGATACCGACAATGGGGTCGCCGTCATCCGCTGCTGGATGTTTCTGATTTCATGACCTCGCCGCCGCAAGGAAAGGACCGCACCGGTCCTCGTCGTCTTCGCCTGCAATGGCTCGATGCGCAACTGGTGCCGAGCCGGTCGCGTCACCGCGTGGCCCAGGCCAGCCAGGTGCTCGCCGGCTGGCTGCTGGTGCCGCAGGCCGCGGCGATCGCCTGGGGGCTGGACGCGGCATTGATCGACGGGCGGGGGCCAGGCGCGCTGCATGCGCCGCTCGCGCTGCTGGCGGTCACGTTGTTGGCGCGCACGCTGCTGGGCTGGATCGGGCAGCGCGCGGCCGCCGATGCGGTCGAGGACACACTGGCGCGCATGCGCGTGGGGCTGGCACGTGCGGCGATCGCGCGCGGTCCGGTGTGGCTGCGCGGGCGGCGCAGCGGCGAATTGGTCGCGCTGTCGACCGGCCATGTCGATGCCGCCGCGCCGTACTTCGGCGGCTACCTGCTCGCGCGTGCCGAGGTGATGCTGGTGCCGCCGGTGCTGCTGGTGGCGGTGTTCGCCGCCGACTGGATCGTCGGTCTGCTGCTGTTGGCGGCTGCGCCCTTGGCGCCGTTCTTCATGGCGTTGATCGGCATGCGCGCCGAGGCCGCCGGCCGCGCGCAGCTCTCGGCGCTTGCCAGGGCCGGTGCGCATTTCACCGATCGCTTGCGTGGGCTCGACCTGATCCGCGTCTACGGCCGAGGCGAAGCGGAGCTGGCGCAGGTGGGCGAGGCCACCGAAACCATCCGCGTGCGCAGCATGCGCGTGCTGCGCATCGCCTTTCTGTCCTCGACCGTGCTCGAGTTCTTCGCCTCGGTCAGCGTCGCACTGGTGGCGCTGTACTTCGGCTTCAGTTATCTGGGGCTGATCGCGTTGCGCGACCCGGCCCCGACACTGGCGACCGGCCTGTTCTGCCTGCTGCTGGCACCGGAGTTCCACGGGCCGATGCGTCGACTGGCCGGGTATTACCACGATCGCGCGAACGCGCTGGCCGCGGTCGCCGAGGTCGAGGCCGCGTTCGACGACAGCCGCCCCGCGCTCGATGCAGTGCCGGCGGCCGACCCGGCACCGAATGCGACCGGTGCGCCGGCGGTGCGGATCGAGGCGGTCACGCTGCGTCATCCCGGCGCCGCGGTGCCGGCCCTGGCCGGCGCCTCGCGCGACATCCCGGCCGGGCAGCGCCTGGCGATCGTGGCGCCCAGCGGTGGCGGCAAGAGCACGCTGCTCGATGCGCTCGCTGGCTGGTTGCCGCCGGAATCCGGGTGTATCCATGTGCCTCCCGGCACGACGATCGCCTTGGCCGGGCAGCGGCCGTGGCTGTTCCAGGGCAGCCTGCGCGACAACCTGCGCATCGGCGCGCCGCAGGCCGACGAGGCTGCGGTGCGTGAGGCGGCGCAGATCGCGCAGGTCACACGGTTTGCCGCGCACCTGCCCGAGGGCCTCGACACGCCGATCGGCGAGCACGGTTTCGGGTTGTCGGGCGGGCAGGCGCGCCGCGTGGCGCTGGCGCGCGCATTGCTGCTGCGCCCGCAATTGCTGTTGCTCGACGAACCAACGGCGTTTCTCGACCCTGCGACCGAAGCCGACCTGCTCGCCGCACTCGGCACCTCGCTGCGCGACTGCACGGTCATCGTCGCCACGCACAGTCAGGCGGTGATGGACTGGGCCGATGCGGTCTGGCGCTTGCCCGGGCCGTCGGCGGCCCCGGTCGAGCCCACCGTGGAGGCGGCGCGATGAGTGCGGCCTTCGATCGCGACATCGCCAGCACCCGCTCGCTACTGCGCCGACATCGCGGGCGCGTGGCCGCGGCGATCGGCCTGCTGGCGCTGACGCTGGTGTCCGGCGTCGCACTGCTGGGGTTGTCGGGTGGGTTCATCGCCGCCAGTGCGCTGACCTTCGGCACGCTGGGCAGTTTCAATTTCTTCACTCCATCGGCCGGCATCCGGGCGCTGACCTTCGCGCGCATCGCCTCGCGCTATGTCGAAAAGCTCGCCGGCCACGACGCGATGTTGCGCATCGCCCGCGACTTGCGCAGCTGGTTCTTTGCGCGCGCGCTGCGGCTCACGCCCGGCCAGTTGGGGCGGCTGCGCACCGGCGATCTGCTGGCGCGACTGCTGGGCGACATCGACGCGGTGGATGGCCTGTTGCTGCGCGCGACCGGCCCGCTGCTGGCCCTGCTCGCACTGGGCGTCGCAGGCCTGGGCATTGCCGCCTGGCTGCACCCGCCGACCGCGGCCTGGCTGGCGCTGGTCGCGCTGGCGACCGGGCTCGGCGTGCCCTGGCTGGTCGCCCGCGGGCGCTCGGCCGCCGAGGCTGAGCGGGCCCGGCGCCGTGCCGAACTGCGCGCCCGCCTGCACGAGCTCTACGACGGTCAGGCCGACCTGGCGGCGCTGGGCGTGGCCGATGGCTGGCTGGCCCGCGTCGACGCCGACGCGCAGGCCGTGGGCGATGCCGAGCGCGTGCGCCGACGGCAGTTGGCCGATGGCGGCCTGTGGCATGGCCTGGCGACCGGCGTCGGCCTGGTCGGCACGCTGTGGATCGTCGGCGCCTCGGCGCTGGGCGGGGCGTTGCCTCCCGCACACGCGGCGGCGCTGTTCTTTCTCGCGATCGGGTTGTTCGAGGCCTGGGCGGGGGCCGGACTGGCCTGGCAAGCGCTGCTGGCCGCGCGTGCATCGATTGCGCGTCTCGACGCGGTGGCCGGTACCGAGCCGACGGTCGTCGATCCCCCAGCGCCGGTGGCCTTACCGGCCGCCGGGGCGCTGCGTTTCGATAACGTGACCTTCGCCTGGCCTGGCCAGGACCGGCCGGTGCTGCGTGGCCTGACGCTTTCGATCGCGCCGGGCGAACGCGTGACGATCGGTGGCGACAGCGGCGGCGGCAAGTCCACGCTGGCGGCGTTGCTGCTGCGCAGTGCCGAGCCCGACGCGGGCACGCTGTCGTTCGGCGGGGTCGACCTGCGCGCCGTCCGTCAGCGCGACTGGTTCGCACGGATCGCCTGGTTGCCGCAGAACGCCCCGGTGTTCGCCGGCAGCGTGCGCGACAACCTGGTGTTTGGCGCGCCGCAGGCCGATGACGCGCAGCTGTGGGCGATGCTGGCGCGGGTGCGGCTGGCCGACTGGGCGCGGGCGCTGGGCGGGCTCGATGCCTGGGTCGGCGAGGCCGGCATCACGATGTCCGGGGGCAGGCGCGGCGATTGGCGCTGGCCCGAGCGCTGTTGCGCGATGCCGCGCTGGTGGTGCTCGATGAACCCACCGAGGGCCTGGATCACGACACCGCCGACGCGCTGCTGCGCGAATTGCCCGACCTGCTCGATGGCCGCAGCCTGCTGCTGATCACCCACGGCGCGGTGCCGCCGGGGCTGGCGGACCGCCACCTGTGGCTGCGCGACGGGCACCTGCATGCCGACACGCCCTAGAATGGCGGTCTTCCTCCGCATCACCGACGAGCTGCCCGCATGATCAAGCCCCGGACCCCGCCCGGCGTCATGGAACTGTTGCCGCGCGACCAGATCGCGTTCCAGCGCATGCTGGACACGATCCGCCGCACGTTCGAAGGCTTCGGGTTCCTGCCGATCGAGACGCCGGTGTTCGAACTGTCGGAGACGCTGCTGACCAAGTCGGGCGGCGAGACCGAGCGGCAGGTCTATTTCGTGCAGTCGACCGGGGCGCTGGCCAAATCGGCGGAAGGCGGCCAGGCCGACGGCCTGCCGGAACTGGCGCTGCGCTTCGATCTGACCGTGCCGCTGGCGCGCTACGTCGCCGAGCACGAGCACGACCTGGCATTCCCGTTCCGCCGTTACCAGATGCAGCGCGTCTACCGCGGCGAGCGCGCTCAGCGCGGACGCTTCCGCGAGTTCTACCAGTGCGACATCGACGTGATCGGCAAGGACACGCTGTCGCCGCGCTACGACGCCGAGGTGCCGGCGGTGATCAGCGCGGTGTTCGCCGCGCTCGACATCGGCGAGTTCACGATCCAGCTCAACCATCGCAAGCTGCTGCGCGGCTACTTCGAAGGGCAGGGCATCGACGATGCGCAGCAGATGACCGTGCTGCGCGAAATCGACAAGCTCGACAAACGCGGCGAGGACGCAGTGCGCGCGACGCTGACTGGCGAGGCGTTCGGCCTGTCGGACGACGTCGCCGAACGCCTGCTGGCGTTCTCGCGCGTGCGTTCGACCGGGCACGACGATGCGCTGGCCAAGCTCGATGCGCTCGGCGCCGGTACGGCGCTGTTCGAGGAGGGGCGTGACGAACTGCGCGCGCTGCTGAGCCAGTTGCGTGCGCTCGGCGTGCCCGAGTCGCGTTACGCGCTGAATCTGTCGATCGCGCGCGGCCTGGATTACTACACCGGCATGGTCTACGAGACCGTGCTCGACGCGCATCCGCAGATCGGTTCGATCTGCTCGGGCGGACGCTACGACAACCTCGCCAGCCACTACACCAAGTCCAAGCTGCCGGGCGTGGGCATTTCGATCGGCCTGACCCGACTGTTCTGGCAGTTGCGCGAGGCGGGCCTGGTGCGCACCGCCGACAGCTCGGTCGATGTGCTGGTGACGCTGTTCGACGATGCCGGCCTGCCGTCGGCGCTCGCGCTGTCGCAGCGCCTGCGCAGCGCCGGACTCAACGTCGAGACCCAGCTCGAGCCGCGCAAGCTCGCCAAGCAGATGCAGTATGCCGATCGCGCCGGCATCCGCTTCGTGGTGATCCGCGGCGACGAGGAAGCGGCGCGCGGCGTGGTCGCGGTCAAGGACCTGCGCCGCGGCGAGCAGTTCGAGGTCACCGACGACGACCTGCCGCGCACATTGCTGGTCGAGCGGGAGCAGTGGCAGGCGATGCGATGAACTTGCGGTCGCTGGCGCCTGCGGCCCTGTCGCTGCCGACCATTCTGTCGCTGGCTGCCTGCTCGCCGTTCGGCACCCGGTTCGAGCGTGTGTCGCCCGGCATCTATCGCGTCGAGAGTGTCCAGTGCGCGGCATCCGGCGACGTGACCGATATGCTGGCCGATATCACTGCCGAGGCTGAGCGCCGCTGTCGGGGCGGCCATCGCCTCGACGAGACTGTGACCTCGTCACTCGGCATCCGCGGCAGTGTCTTGGGGGAATGCCCGGCCGCCCACGTCGCCACGACGGTGACCTGCATGGAGTCCACCCGATGAAAGCCATCCGCCTCGACGGCCGTTCGCTGACCCGCGCGCAATTGGTGATTGTTGCCCACGGTGCGCCGGTCGAACTCGACGACCAGGCACTGCGCGCGGTGGCGCAGGCGGCCGAGTTCCTCGCCGAGCAGGTGCGCCGCGAAGAACCGATCTACGGCGTCTCCACCGGCTTTGGCAGCAATGCCGATCGCCTGCTCGGGGCGCGCCCGCTACGCGACGACTTGCCGGGTGCCACGCCCTCGGGCCGTGCGTTGCACGAGGAACTGCAGCACAACCTCATCGTCACCCATGCAGTCTGCGTCGGCGAGCCGTTGGCGCCGGAGGTGGTGCGCGCGATGCTGTGCATCCGCATCAACACACTGCTTAAGGGCCACTCGGGCATCCGCGTGGCGACGCTGCAGGCGCTGGCCGACCTGCTCAACGCCGGCGTCGTGCCAGTGGTCCCGGGGCTCGGCTCGGTCGGCGCCTCGGGCGATCTGGCACCGCTTTCGCACCTGGCGATCGTGCTGCTGGGCGGCGGCGAGGCGTTCTTCGAGGGCGAGCGCATGTCCGGTGCCGAGGCGCTGCGGCGCGCCGGCCTGGCGCCGGTCACGCTGTCGTACAAGGAGGGCCTGGCGCTCAACAACGGCACCGCACAGATGCTCGCCACCGGTGTGCTGGCGCTGCACCGGCTCGATGCGCTGCTCGACACCGCCGACCTTGCCGCAGCGATGACCATCGATGCCTTCGCCGGTCGGCTCGGTGCGTTCGACGCCGATGTCCATGCGCTGCGTCCGCACCCCGGGCAAGTCGAAGTCGCCGCGCACCTGCGCGAGCTGCTCGACGGCTCGACGCTGGCCGACATCGCCTACCACCTGGTGCCGAAGTTCCGACCGTGGCTGCCGTCGAGCTGGGACACCACGCAGGCCCAGGCGCTGCGCTTCGACATCGGCTGGGACTGGGTGCCGAGCGATCAGCGCCATGGTCGCGAGAAGTTCTACGCGCGCTTCCGGCCATTCCGCGGCGGCAAGAAGCACCAGCCGCAGGACGCCTATTCGTTGCGCTGCATCCCGCAGGTGCACGGCGCGGTGCGCGACGCGGTCGAGCAGGCCAAGCGCGTGTTCGACGTCGAGCTCAATGCGGTCACCGACAACCCGCTGGTGTTCCCGGGTCGCGAAGCCGAGCACGTCGAGCAGCAGGTGATCTCGGCCGGCCATTTCCACGGCATGCCGCTGGCGCTGGCGATGAGCTACGTCAAGGCGGCGATCCCGGTGCTGGCGTCGATCTCCGAGCGCCGCTTGGCCAAGCTCGTCGACCCGGCGACCAACGACGGGCTGCCGGCGTTCCTGATCGGCAACGAGGACGCCACCGAATCGGGCTTCATGATCGTGCAGTACACCGCGGCGGCGCTGGTCAACGACCTAGCCACCCGCGCGCACCCGGCGAGCGTGTATTCGGTGCCGACCAGCGCCAACGCCGAAGACCATGTCTCGATGGGCACCAACGAAGCGCGTCACGTGCTGGCGATGGCCGACGACCTGGGCAAGGTACTCGCGCTCGAGCTCTACACCGCGGCGCAGGCGCTGGACCTGCGGGTGGACATGATCAACGCCGCGCGCGACCTCGCGCGCCGGGCCGATGCCCAGGCGCTGGCGACGAAGGTGCAGGGCGGCCCGGCGCAGGACCGCGCGACGCACGCCGGCTTTCTCGACGAGGTCGAGGCGCTGCGCGTCGAACTCGCCGCGTGCGCGCCGTTCCATCCGGGGGCGATCGTCGCCCAGGCACATGCGCGCATCCGCGAGACGATCCCGTTCCTCGACCGCGACCGCGCGCTCGATGGCGAGGTCGCCGCGGCGGTGCGCCTGGTCGCCGACGGCGCGCTGCTGGCGGTGCTGCCGCGCTGGCGGGTGCCGACCACCGGACCTGCGGCGTGAACCTGCCGCTGCATTTCGGCTGGCTGGGGGTGCTGGAGGCCGCGCTGATCGCGATGGCGGTCGGCGCGCTGTGCTACCTGCTGTTCCATTGGCTCGGCGCGCGCTACCGCTGGGCGCACGGGCATTCGATCGGTTGGGGTTGCCTGGGCGCGCTCGCGATCGCGGTCGGGATCGACGCCTGGCACCTGTTCTACATGGGCGTGGTCAAGCTCGAGTCGCCGGTCTACGCGCGCATCGCGCTGCAGAAGATCCACGATCCCGACTTCCTCGCCACCCGCGTGTTCATGTCCTCACTGGCCGCGTTCTCGGGCGTCGCACTGGCCTGGCTGGGCATGCAGGCACGCACGCGCGCCGACTGACACCCCTCTCAAAGAACCGGGGTCAGAGTGGATTTCTGCGAAGAAATCCACTCTGACCCCGGTTTTGTTTTGGGTCGGCGATCAGGGCTTTGAATGCCGTGCGCGCTCGATCCGCCGCAGGAACACCATCATCTCTTTGGACGACTGGACGTCTCCGCGGCGCGATGCGGCGTCGAGTCCGGCGCGCCAGGCCGCTTCGGCATCCGCGTCGCGTCCCAGCGTCAGCAACGCTTTGCCGAGCAGTTTCCACGCGGCCGAGTAGTCCGGATCGTGTTGGGTGGTGGCGGCCAGATGGGTCGCGGCCGAGGCCGGGTCGCCTGCCTGCAGGCAGGCGTTGCCCAGCCCGAAGCGCAGCAGCGCGTCATCGCGCCCGGCATCGAGCAGGGCCTGCAGTCGTTCGCGCATGGATTCCCCGGATCTGGAAGGCCGACGCGGGATCTTCGCGGATCGGCTGGCGAGGGCGGTGGAACGCTGCAATCCAGTCGACGACAGCGCGGACCGCCTGGTAGGACCACTGCGACACGCACGTCGGCGAGCGCTTGCACCGTCGCTGTACGGCCTCGCTGTCCCGGTTGACTTCAGGTCGGAAAGGCGTAATGTGATAGCACGCTATTACATTGATACGTCCCGACGTCCGTGAAGCAACGCCCCGAACCCCTGCCTGACCACGAAGCCAGCGCCTCACTGCAGGCGCTGGCCCGCGCATTTGCGGCGTTGAAGACCGCCGACGAGGTCGCGCGGTTCCTCGACGACCTGTGCACGCCGGCCGAGCTCGAGGCCCTGGTCGACCGTTGGCGGGTCGTGCCGCTGCTGCAGCAGGGCGTGCCGTATCGCGAGATCCACGAGCGCACCGGCGTCAGCGTGACCACCGTCGGCCGCGTCGCGCGCACGCTCGACCGCGGCGCCGGCGGCTATGCGATCGCCGCGCGCCGTGTGGCGCGAACTGCGTCCACCGATTCCCACTGAGGTTCCCCCATGAGTCCTGTCACCGGCGGCGCCGCGCGCGACCGCCTGCGTATCGCGATCCAGAAATCCGGCCGGCTCAGCGAGCCTGCCCGCGGGCTGCTCGCGTCGTGCGGTCTGTCGTGGCGCGAGAGCCGCGACAAGTTGTTCTGCTACGGCGAGACGCTGCCGGTCGACCTGTTGCTGGTCCGCGACGATGACATCCCGGGGCTGCTCGCCGACGGCGTCTGCGATTACGGCATCGTCGGCCGCAATGTGCTCGACGAGGTCGCGGCCGATCGCGCATTGCGTGGCCTGCCGCAGGTCTCCAAGGCGGTCCGTGCGCTCGGCTTCGGCGGCTGCCGGCTCGACATCGCGATTCCCGAGTCGCAGGACTGGTCGGGGCCGGCGCAGTTGCAGGGCAGCCGCATCGCGACCAGCTACCCCGGCCTGCTGCAGCAATGGCTCGACGCGCAGGGGGTGCAGGCGAGCATCGTCACGCTGTCGGGCTCGGTCGAGATCGCACCGCGACTGGGCCAGGCCGACGTGATCTGCGACCTGGTGTCCAGCGGCGCGACACTGACCGCCAACCAGCTCAAGCCCGCGGTCACGCTGATGACCAGCGAGGCGGTGCTGGCCGGCCCGGTGCAGCCGTTCTCCGATGTGCGCGGCGATCTCGCCGCCCTGCTGCTGCGCCGGCTCGATGGCGTGATGCGGCTGCGCGACAGCCGCCTGCTGATGTTCCAGTCGCGCCGCGACGGCGTCGATGCCTTGCTCAAGCTGCTGCCCGACGCCGAACCGCCCACGGTGCTGCAGGTCGACGGCCGCGAGACGGTCGCGTTGCAGGTGCTGTGCCATGGCGAGCTGACCTGGCCGCGGCTCGAGGCGCTCAAGCAGGCCGGTGCGGCTGGATTGATGGTGCTGCCGGTGGAGCGGATGCTGGCATGAACGCAACCGATGCTTTCTCGCTGGACGGCGCGATCCCGGCGATCGTCGACTGGGCGGCCACGGACGCCGCGGCCCAGGCCGAACTGCTGCGTCGCCCCACGCAGACCGTCGCGGCGCAGACGCGGGCGGCTGTCGCCGACGTGCTCGACGAGGTGCGGACACGTGGCGACGCCGCACTGCGCGCTTTGACCGAGCGCTTCGACCGCGTCGCGCTGGACGATTTCGAGGTCGGGGCCGACGAATTCGCCGCGGCCGAGGCAGAGGTCTCGCCCCGCCTGCGCGAGGCGATGGCCAACGCCGCCGCACGAATCGAACGCTTCCATGCCGCGGGCAGGGTCGCCGGCTATGCGGTCCAGACCGCCGATGGCGTGGAGTGCGCGCGGATCGTGCGGCCGATTCCGCGGGTGGGGCTGTATGTGCCGGCGGGCACCGCGCCGCTGCCATCGACCGCGTTGATGCTCGGCGTGCCGGCGCGCCTGGCCGGCTGCCGCGAGGTCGTTTTGTGCACGCCGCCGCGTCCCGACGGCAGCGCCGATCCGGCGGTGCTGGTCGCCGCTCGGCTGACCGGCGTGCACCGGGTGTTCAAGCTCGGCGGCGCGCAGGCGATCGCCGCGATGGCCTTCGGCACGACCTCGGTGCCGGCCTGCGACAAGCTGTTCGGGCCGGGCAATGCGTTCGTCACCGAAGCCAAGCAACAGGCGGCGCAGTCGGGCACGGTTGCAATCGACATGCCGGCCGGCCCGTCGGAGGTGCTGGTGATCGCCGATGCGGGCGCCGACGCGGCGTTCATTGCCGCCGACCTGCTGTCGCAGGCCGAACACGGACCCGACTCGCAGGTGCTGCTGCTGTGCGACGACGAGGCGCTGCTGCGTCGCGTGCGCGTCGAGCTGGCGGCCCAACTGGAAGCACTGCCGCGCGCCGACATCGCGCGCCGGGCGCTGGCGCGCTCGCGGTTGCTGCAGGTGCCGACGCTGGACGTCGCATTCGACATCAGCAACCGCTATGCGCCCGAGCACCTGATCCTGGCGCTGCGCGCGCCGCGCGACTGGCTCGACCGGGTCGAGGTCGCCGGCTCGGTGTTCCTCGGCGACTGGACGCCCGAAGCGCTGGGCGATTACTGCAGCGGCACCAACCACGTGCTGCCGACCGGCGGCGCCGCCCGCGCCTGGAGCGGCGTTGGCGTGTCGAGCTTCCAGACCCTGGTCAGCGTGCAATCGGCCGACGCCGCGGGCATTCGTGCGATCGGGCCCGACGCGGTGACGCTGGCGCGTGCCGAGGGCCTGGACGCGCATGCCAATGCGGTCGCGTTGCGGCTGGCGAGGGCGGGCGCATGAGCACGGTGCTCGATCTGGTGCGCGACGACCTGCGCGCCTTCGCAGGTTACGCCTCGGCGCGGACCCAGGCGCTCGAGGGCGAGGTCTGGCTCAATGCCAACGAGGCGCCGTGGGCCAATCCCGGCGATGCCGACGGCCAGTGCCGCCGCTATCCGGCACCGCAACCGCCGGCGCTGCAGGCAAGACTCGCCGCGCTGTACGGCGTGGACGCGTCGCGGCTGCTGATCGGCCGCGGCAGCGACGAGGCGATCGACCTGCTGGTGCGTGCGTTGTGCGTGCCCGGGCGCGATGCGGTGCTCGCCACGCCGCCGGTGTTCGGCATGTACGCGGTCAGCGCCCGGTTGCAGGGCGCGCCGTTCGTCGAGGTGCCGTTGCGCGATGGCGCCGAGGGCTTCGTGCTCGATGTCGACGCGGTGCGCGAGACCGCGCTCGCGCGTGGGGCGCGCTTGGTGTTCCTGTGCTCGCCGTCGAACCCGACCGGCGGCCTGGTGCCGCTGGCCGATGTCGCGGCGCTGGCCACTGCGCTCGACGGACGCGCGGTCGTCGTCGTCGACGAGGCCTACGTGGAGTTCGCCGACGCGCCGTCGGCGACCACGAGGCTCGACGCCCACGCCAACCTGGTGGTGCTGCGGACATTATCGAAGGCGCATGGCCTGGCCGCGGCGCGGATCGGCGTGGCGATCGGCGACCCGGCGTTGATCGCGGTGCTGCGGCGCTGCCAGGCGCCGTATCCGGTGCCCACGCCCTGCGCCGAGCTGGCGCTGGCCGGGCTCGCCGATGCGGCGCTCGCGCAGACCCGCGCGCGCGTGGCACAGACAATCGCCGAGCGCGATGCCCTGGCCGCCGCGCTGGCCGCGACGCCGGGCGTGCGCCGGGTGTATCCGTCGGCCGGCAACTTCCTGCTGGTGCGCTTCGCCGATGCGTCGCGCGCGTTCGCGGCGCTGCTGGCCGCCGGCATCGTCGTGCGCGACCAGCGCGCCGCGCCCGGCCTCGACGACGCGCTGCGCATCACAGTCGGCACACCGGCGCAGAACGCGCGTGTGGTGCAGGCGCTGCAAGCGCTGGAGGTGGCAGCATGAGCGGCACCAAGATTCTGTTCGTCGATCGCGACGGCACCCTGATCGAGGAGCCGGCCGACTACCAGATCGACGCCTACGAAAAGCTGCGCTTCGTGCCTGGCGTGATTCCGGCGCTGCTGCGGTTGCGCGATGCGGGCTTCGAGTTCGTCATCGTCAGCAACCAGGACGGCCTGGGCACCGAAGCCTATCCGCGCGCCAGTTTCGACGGTCCGAACGACCTGATGCTGCAGATCTTCGAGAGCCAGGGCATCGTGTTCCGCGAGGTGCTGATCGACTGCAGTTGGCCGGCCGACAATGCGCCCACGCGCAAGCCGGGCCTGGGGCTGGTGATGCACTACCTGCGCGACCGCGGCATCGATCTCGACGCCTCGGCGATGGTCGGCGACCGCGACACCGATCTGCAGTTCGCCGACAACCTGGGCATCCGCGGTTTCAAGCTGCGCACGCCGCAGTTCGGCGGCGACTGGGACTGGCCCGGCATCGCGCACGCGCTGAGCGATGCGCCGCGCCAGGCGCGTATCGTGCGCAACACCCGCGAAACGCGTATCCGGGTCGAGCTCGACCTCGATGCCGTGCGTGATGCGCACGTTGCGACCGGGTTGCCGTTCTTCGATCACATGCTCGACCAGATCGGCAAGCACGGCGGCATCGCGCTGACGGTGCAGGCCGAGGGCGACCTGGAGATCGACGAGCACCACACGGTCGAGGATGTCGGCATCGCGCTCGGCCAGGCGCTGCGCGCGGCGCTCGGCGACAAGCGCGGCATCGCCCGCTACGGGTTCACGCTGCCGATGGACGAGACCCTCGCCAGTGCCGCGCTCGACTTCGGCGGCCGGCCGTACCTGGTGTTCGACGGCACGTTCCGGCGCGAGCGCGTCGGCGACCTGCCGACTGAACTGGTCGAACACTTCTTCCGCTCGGTCTGCGACGCGGCGGCATTGAACCTGCACCTCAAGGTCGAGGGCGACAACGACCACCACAAGGTCGAAGCCTGCTTCAAAGCCTTCGCCCGTGCGCTGGGCCAGGCGGTGCGCCGTGATGGGGACGCGCTGCCCAGCACCAAGGGGGTGTTGTGATGCGTGTGGTGATCGTCGATGCCGGCGGCGCCAACACCGGCTCGGTGCGCTACGCGTTCGAGCGCCTGGGTGTGACCGCTGCGTTGGTCACCGATGCCGAGGCGATCCGCAGCGCCGACCGCGTGATCCTGCCCGGGGTCGGTACCGCGGCGCAGGTCATGGCGCGGCTGCGCGCGCTCGATCTGGTCGAGGTCCTGCGCACGCTGGAGCGGCCGCTGCTGGGTATTTGCGTGGGTATGCAGCTGCTGTTCGAGCGCTCGCAAGAAGGCGATGTCGAGGGGCTGGGCCTGCTACCCGGCACCGTCGCCCGGCTGCACGGCGGGCCCGGAATCCGGGTGCCGCACATGGGCTGGAACCGGCTGCAGCCCAAGGCCGACAGCGCGCTGCGTACCGGCATCGACGACGATGCGCAGGCCTTCTTCGTACACAGCTATGCGGCGCCGGTGACCGATGACTGCATCCTCTCCTGCGACCACGGCCAGCCGTTCGCCGCTGCCGTGCAGCGGGGCCTGGTCGCCGGTGCGCAGTTCCATCCCGAGCGCTCGGCCGCGGTCGGCGCGCAGCTGCTGCGCAACTTCCTGTCCCCATCGTTCGTTGCTGGAGTCCGCGCATGAGCGGTTTCACCGTCTATCCCGCCATCGACATCCGCGACGGTCGCGTGGTCCGGCTGGCGCAGGGCGACTACGCGCGCGAGACGCGCTACAGCGACGATCCACTGGCCCAGATCCAGGCCTACGCCGACGCGGGCGCGACGTGGCTGCACCTGGTCGATCTCGACGCCGCACGTGCGGGCGGCTTCACCCTCGCACCCTTGCTGGCGCGCATCCGTGTGGCCACCGGCCTGCAGGTGCAGACCGGCGGCGGCGTGCGCAGCGCCGACGACGTCGCGCGGATCCTCGATGCCGGCGCCGCCCGCGTGGTCATCGGTTCGCTCGCGGTGCGCGATGCCGATGCGGTGGTAGGCTGGATCGAGCGCTTCGGTGCCGAGCGCATCACCGTGGCGCTCGACACGCGGCAGGATGCCAGCGGGGTCTGGCGTCTGCCGGTGCACGGCTGGACGCAGACCGCCGAGGCCACCCTCGACGCTTTGGCGGTGCGCTATGCGCAGGCCGGGCTGCGCCACCTGCTCAGCACCGACATCGCCCGCGACGGCATGTTGTCGGGGTCCAACAGCGCGTTGTACGCCCACCTGCGCGTGCTGGCGCCGGCGCTGCAGGTGCAGGCGTCGGGCGGCGTGCGCGCGCTCGAGGACATCGTCGCGGCGCGTGCGCAGGGCTGCGCCGGCATCGTGCTCGGCCGTGCGCTGCTCGAAGGCCGCTTCGCACTGCAGGACGCACTGGCATGCTGAGCCGGCGGATCATTCCATGCCTGGATGTGCGCGAGGGCCGCGTGGTCAAAGGCGTGCGCTTCCGCGATCACGTCGACATGGGCGACATCGCCGAACTGGCGCTGCGCTATCGCGATGCCGGCGCCGACGAACTGGTGTTCTACGATATTTCTGCCAGTCCCCAGGGACGTTCGGTCGATCGTGGCTGGGTCGAGCGGGTGTCGCGGCTGATCGATATCCCATTCTGCGTCGCCGGTGGCATCCGCGACGTCGCCACCGCGCGTGCGGTGCTGCATGCTGGCGCCGACAAGATCTCGATCAACACCCCGGCGCTCGAGCGTCCGGCACTGATCGCCGAACTGGCCGACGCGTTCGGCGTGCAATGCGTGGTCGTGGGCATCGATTCCATCCGCGAGGCCGATGGGCAATGGCGGGTGCGCAGCCACACTGGCGATCCGGACCGCACCCGTGCGCTGGCGGTGCGCACGCTGGACTGGATCGTCGAAGCGCAACGGCTGGGCGCCGGCGAGATCGTGCTCAACTGCATGGACAACGACGGTGTGCGCCGCGGCTACGACATCGCGCAGCTGCGGCAGGCGCGCGCGCTGTGCGAAGTGCCGCTGATTGCCTCAGGCGGAGCGGGGGAGACCACCCACTTCGTGGATGCGTTTCTTCAGGCCGACGTCGACGGCGCGCTGGCTGCCAGTGTGTTCCACAGTGGCCGCATCGCGATTCCCGAACTCAAGCGCGAGCTGCGCGCGGCCGGCGTGGCGGTGCGCGATGTCTGACCGCCGCGACCAGGGCGCGCAGTCCGCCCATCCCCCTGCGCCACAGGACGATGCGATGACCGATCTGCCTTTCGAGCCGGCAACCCTGGATTGGCACAAGGGCGATGGCCTGTTGCCGGCGATCGTCCAGGACGCCGACACGTTGCGCGTGCTGATGCTCGGCTACATGGATCGCGATGCGCTCGATGCCACGCGCCGGCTGGGCAAGGTCACGTTCTTCAGCCGCAGCAAGGGACGGCTGTGGACCAAGGGCGAGCAGTCGGGCCACGTGCTCGACCTGGTTGCGATCGACGTCGACTGCGACGCCGACACGCTGCTGGTGCTGGCCCGGCCGCAGGGGCCGACCTGCCACCTGCAGCGGCCCAGCTGTTTCCCGTCCGCCCCGGGCGGTGTGCTGGCCGACCTCGATGCGCTCGTCGCCCAGCGCGCACGCGAGCGACCGGACGGCAGTTACACGACGCGGCTGTTCGATGGCGGCATCCGCCGCATCGCGCAGAAGGTCGGCGAGGAGGGCGTGGAGACCGCGCTGGCAGCCGTTGCGCAGGGCGACGACGACCTGGTGGGCGAGAGCGCCGACCTGCTGTACCACCTGCTGGTGCTGCTGCGCGCGCGCGGACTGTCGCTACGCGATGTCGAGCGCGTGCTGATGGCGCGGGGCGGCTAGCGCCGGCGCGCCCGCTTACCGATATGTCGTGCGCCGCCAGCGTCCAGCAAGGGCGGCGCGGCGACGGCTGACTCACACCGGGTCGCGGATCACCAGCAGCCGGTCCTCGCACATGTCGCGGATCGCATAGCGCACGCCTTCGCGGCCGATGCCCGAGTCCTTGATGCCGCCATAGGGCATGTTGTCGACCCGGAAGCTCGGCACATCCCCAACGATCACGCCGCCGGCCTCGATCCGGTCCCAGGCGCGCATCGCGTGGGCGAGGTTGCCGGTGAACACACCGGCCTGCAGGCCGAAATCGCTGTCGTTCACGCGGGCGATCGCCTCGTCGAAACTGTCCACTGGTTCGAGCAAGGCGACCGGGCCGAACACTTCCTTGCGCTGCAGGTCGGCATCGCGCGGCACTTTTTCCAGCAGCGTGGCCGGGATCAGATTGCCCTCGCGCTTGCCGCCGGCGATGACCTTGGCGCCGCCCTTGCGCGCGGCCTCGATCCACGATTGGATGCGGTCGGCCGCGTCGGCGTCGATCACCGGGCCAATGAACGTGGCCTCGTCGCGCGGGTCGCCCATGCGCAGTGCGCCGACGGCCTTCTTGAGTTTGCGCCGCAGCGCGTCGTGGATCGTGCGGTGCGCATAGATGCGCTGGACACCGATGCAGCTCTGCCCGGACTGGTAGTAGGCGCCGAACACCAGCCGCTCGACCACGTGGTCCAGGCTCGCGCCCGGGTCCTCGTCGACGATGCAGGCGGCGTTGCCGCCCAGCTCCAGCACGACCTTCTTCTTGCCCGCGCGCGCCTTGAGGTCCCAGCCCACCAGGCCGCCGGTGAAGCTCAGCAGCGCGATGCGTGCGTCCTCGGTCAGCGCGGCGGCGTCCTCGTTGCTGCAGGGGATCACCGAGAACGCGCCCTTGGGCAGGTCGGTCTCGGCCAGGATCTCGCCGATGATCAGCGCGCCGACCGGGGTCTTGGCTGCGGGCTTGAGCACGAACGGGCAGCCGGCGGCGATCGCCGGCGCGACCTTGTGCGCGACCAGGTTCAACGGGAAGTTGAACGGCGTGATGAAGCTGCACACGCCCACCGGCACCCGCTTGACCATGCCGCGATAGCCGCGGGTGCGCGGCGAGATCTGCAGCTCGACGACCTCGCCGTCGAGCCGGGTCGCCTCGCCGGCGGCGATGCGGAAGGTGTCGATCAGGCGCGTCACTTCGCCGCGTGCGTCCTTGATCGGCTTGCCGGCCTCGATGCACAGCGCCAGGGCGAGCTCCTCGGCGCGTTCCTCGAACCGGCGCACGCAGTGCTCGAGCACATCGCGGCGCTGGTCGGGCGCAAAGGCGGCCATCGTCTCGCGGGCCTTGTGCGCGGCGACGATCGCTTTGCGAATCGCGGTAGCATCGCCCATCGCCACGCGCGTGGCGACGGCGCCGCTGTACTTGTCGCGGACCTCGAGATCGGCGTTGGCGGCGACCGCGACATTGGCGAGGTAGTAGGGATAGCGGCGGGCGAGCCCGTCGCTCTTGGGGGCGGTCTTGTGCTTGGCCATTGGGCGCTCCGGAGTCGAAGGCGGAAGGACGCGGCGCCGATCAGTCGATCGCGGCGCTGCGCGCGGGAATCTCGGTGTTGAGCAGGGTGTCGTCGTCGCGATAGTCGATCGCCAGATCGATCAGATCCACGCCCGGCGTGTCCAGCGCGGTGCGCAGGGCATGCGCGAAGGCGGCGGCGCTATCGGGGCGGTGGCCGCGCGCGCCGTAGCTCTGGGCGTAATGCACGAAGTCAGGATTGCCGTAGTCCATGCCGTACACCGGATAGTCCTCGTGCTGCTGCTTCCACTTGATCATGCCGTAGGCATCGTCGCGCAGCACGATGACCACCAGGTCGAGTGCCAGGCGCACCGCGGTCTCGAGCTCCTGCGAGTTCATCATGAAACCGCCGTCGCCGCAGACTGCGATGATCTTCCGGTCGCCGTGCACCAACCTGGCCGCGATCGCGGAGGGCAGGCCGGCGCCCATGGTCGCCAGTGCGTTGTCCAGCAGCAGGGTGTTGGGCGCGCGGCAACGGTCGTTGCGCGCAAACCACAGCTTGTACAGGCCGTTGTCGAGGCAGACGATGTCGCGCGGGTCAATCGCATCACGCAGCGTCTTGACCAAGTGCGGCACGTGCAGGGGGAAACGATCGTCGGCGGCGAGTTCGGCGATGTTCCGGCACAGCGCGGTCCGCACGCGATCGAAGAACGTGGAGTCCCAGTGCGACTGCGGCGCATCCAGTGCCTCGGCGAGCTGCCAGACGGTATTGGCGATGTCGCCGATGACCTCGATCTGCGGGAAGTACACCTGATCGACGACGGCGCTTGCATAGTTGACGTGAATCACCGTGCGCCGGCCGCGGTGCATGAAGAACGGCGGTTTCTCGATGACATCGTGGCCGATGTTGACGATGCAGTCGGCAGCATCGATCGCGCGGTGCACGAAATCGTGATCCGACAGCGCGGCCGTGCCGAGCCACAGCGGATGCGTCTCGTCCAGCACGCCCTTGCCCATCTGGGTGCTGAAGAACGGGATGCCGAGCCGGTCCACGAAGGCCCGCAGCATCTTGGCGGTGGTCTTGCGGTTGGCACCGGCGCCGATCATCAGCAGCGGATGCCGGGCATTGCGAATCGCCTGCGCGGCATGCGCGATCGCCTTGTGCTCGGCGAGCGGACGGCGCGTATAGGGGGCGGGCAACAGGCGCGCATCGGTGTCGTCGCCGGCGATGTCCTGCGGCAGTTCGAGATGGGTGGCGCCGGGACGTTCCTCGATCGCACGCTGGAACGCGTCGCGCACGCGCGCGGGGATGGCGTCGGCGGAGACCAGTTGATGGGTCGACTTGGTCAGTGGCCGCATCATGTCGACCACGTCGACGATCTGGAAATGCCCCTGCTTGCTGGTTCTGATCGGCTTCTGGCCGGTGATCATCAACATCGGCATCGCGCCCAACTGAGCGTAAGCAGCCGGCGTGACGAGGTTGGTTGCGCCGGGGCCCAGCGTCGACAGGCAGACGCCGGCCTGCCCGGTCAGCCGCCCCCAGGTGGCGGCCATGAAGCCTGCGGCCTGCTCGTGGCGGGTGAGCACCAGCTCGATGGACGAGGCGCGCAGCGATTCGAGCAGGTCGAGGTTCTCCTCGCCCGGAATGCCGAAGACATGAGTCACGCCTTCGGCTTCCAGCGCCGAGACGAACAGGTCGGAGGCCTTGGTCATCGGTCCGTATGCTCCAGCGACAGATCGCCGGTCATCGTGCCAGCCCCGGCGTGATCGCCGGGCGAGGGCAGGGCCGTGCTACTGCACCTCGACTCGCAGCGTGCCATCGCCGACGCGTGCATCGAGCCGATCCCCGGGCGCGGCGTCGGCGGTGCTGCGCACGATGCGGCCGTCGTCGCGCTGCAGGATGCTGTAGCCGCGGGCGATCGTGGCCAGCGGGCTCACCGCCTCGAGCGAGCGCACCAGCCCGCGCAGATGCAGCGCGTCGCGCTGCAGCCGTCGTGCCACCGCGGCCTGCGGCCGCGTCTGCAGCGCATCCAGGCGCTGGTGCAACTGGGCGAGCCGGCGCTGCGGCGAGGCGGCACGCAGCACCGCGCCGGCATGCTGGAGCCGCGCCTGACGCTGCTGCAACTGCTGCCGCTGGGCGGCCTGCAGCCGGCGCAGCGCCGCGTCCTGCCGCTGGCGCAAGACCTCGAGCCGCGCCTGCGGGCGGGTGGCCTGCAGGCGCAGCGCCGCGCGGTCGAGCCGTTGGGCGCAGGCCTGCAGCGTGCGCAGTTGCACGGCATCGACCTGGCGCTGCAGCTGGCGCACCCGTCCGAGCAAGTCGCTGCGATCGGGCGTCAGCAACTCGGCCGCGGCCGACGGGGTCGGCGCGCGCAGGTCGGCGGCGAAGTCGGTCAGGCTGAAGTCGGTCTCATGGCCGACCGCCGAGACCACCGGCACCGGCGAGGCCGCCACTGCGCGCGCCAGTGCCTCGTCGTTGAATGCCCACAGGTCCTCGAGCGAACCGCCGCCGCGGGTCAGCAGCAGCACGTCGTAACGTCCGCTCTCGCCCGCGCGCTGCAGCGTGCGCAGCAACTGCGCCGGCGCCTCGACGCCCTGGACCAGCGTCGGCAGCACCTCGACGTCGAGCAGCGGAAACCGGCGCGCCAGCACGCTGAGCACGTCGCGCACCGCCGCGCCCGACGGCGAGGTGATCACGCCCAGCCGCCGCGGAAACGCCGGCAGCGGGCGCTTGCGCTCGGCCTCGAACAGGCCTTCGGCCTGCAGGCGGGCCTTGAGCGCATCGAACGCCCGCCGCAACGCGCCTTCGCCGGCTTCTTCGAGCGCGTCGAGGATCAACTGGTAGTCGCCGCGCGCCTCGTACAGCGTCACCCGGCCGCGCGCACGCACCAGCATGCCGTCGCGCGGCACGAAGCGCAGCCACTGGCTCTTCTGCCGGAACAGCGCGCAGCGCACCTGGGCGCGCGCGTCCTTGAGTGTGAAGTACATATGGCCCGACGCCGGGCGTGAGACGTTGCACAACTCGCCCTCGACCATGACCTGGGGGAAGCTGTCCTCCAGCAGCCCCCGGGCGAGGGTGTTGAGCTGGCTGGGGGTCAGGACGTCGCGTGCGGAATCGTGCATGCGCACAAGGATACCGGCATGCGGTGGGCAGGGCTGCGACACCCGGTCGCAGACGCGGCGCGCGCAGCCGGCGATAATGGCCGGCCAGGCGCCGCAGGCGTCGCAGCGGAGTACTCGGATGCGCCATCCCCGTTTCGGTCTTCTTGCCGCCGGCCTGACCGCCCTGGCCCTGGCCGCCTGCCAGCCGGCGTCGCCGGAAAGCCCCGCGCCGGCCGCTGGGGCCGCCGCCCAGGTTTCGGTCTCGGACGCGTGGATCCGCGAAACGCCGCCCAACGCGGCCGTGGCCGGTGGCTATCTGACGTTGCGCAGCGCCGGCGACGATCGGCTGGTGTCGGTGGACAGCGCCGCAGCCGCTGCGGTGGAGATCCACGAGATGCGCCACGACGGCGGCATGATGCGCATGCGCGAACTGCCCGACGGCGTTGCGCTGCCGGCTGGCAGCGAGGTCGAACTGCGCCCCGGCGGCTACCACCTGATGTTCATCGACCCGGTCGAGCCGTTGCGCGCGGGCGCCACGGTCGAGGCGACGCTGCATTTCGAACATGCGCCTGCACAGCAGGTCCAGTTCGACGTCCGCCCCCTGGCCGGCGATGCCGCGGCCGAGGGCCATAGCGGGCACTGACGCCACGGGCCCGCGTCTTGCCGACGTGATCGCGTCGGTGTGGCCTGCGTCGCGCGATGCTGGTCGCCGGTGCTCGAACATGCTCAGCGCGATGCCGGGCCAACGGTGCGCGAAGACGCCCCCACCCGCCGCGCGTCGCGCGTCGACCTCCCCGCAAGCGGGGGAGGGAACGCAGGGGCTGCACTGCCTTTCTCCTTCCCCGCATGCAGGAAAGGGGCGCACAGCCGCCGTGCGCGGTGCGGACCTGCGTCGTACCCCAGTCGAACGCGGCGCTGCCTTTCTCCTCCCCCGCATGAGGGGAGGGAACGCAGGGGCTGCACTGCCTTTCTCCCTCCCCCGCATGCGGGGGAGGGTTGGGGTGGGGGCAGACGCTCGCGGTGAGTCTTGGTCACGGCACGCAAACGCGTGACCTGCTCGCGCTGCGATGGCGTACGAAGCGGTCGCGCTCTCGCGCAGTCGGGAGGATGCGGGCAATCGCAGTGCGACAAGACTGCCACGCAGCAGGCGAGCGCTGAAACACAAAAACCCGCGCAAGCGCGGGTTCTTGAAAGACGACCGGCTGGCGAGCGAAGGCTGACGGGCAGGTCGTGCGCGGCTGGCTGGCGAGGGCGGGCTTGCGGCGCGCCTCGATTCTAGCGAGCGCGCACAGGGCATGACGGAATGAGAATTGCTCGCGTTACAGCAGGCGCAGTGCGTGCGACATGGCCTCGGTCTGACGCGCTGGCCGCGATCGCCCGCACCGGGCGATCGCGTTCGGCAACGATCTGCGCGGTCTCGTCATCATCGTGTCTGTGCGTTACACAGCACGCCGACAGGACGCGCGTGATCAGGCGGCAGGATCGACCGCGTCGAACGAGGTCACGCGGCGGTGGCCGTTTGCGGCGGTTGCATCGCGCGGTTCGGGGTAGTCGTCGAGGCGGTCGACCAGCACCGTGCGCAGGCCGGCCTCGCGGGCGGCGTCGAGTTCGGCCACGACATCCGACAGGAACACGATCGCCGCCGGTGCTTCGTGCAAGGCCTCGGCAATGCGGGTGTAGCTCGCTGCCTCGCGCTTGCCGCCGACCTCGGTGTCGAACCAGGCCGAGATCAGACCCGTCAGGTCGCCGGCATCGCTGTGGCCGAAGAACAGCTTCTGCGCCGGGACCGAGCCCGACGAGTACACCGCCAGGCGTTCGCCGGCCGCATGCCAGCGGCGCAGGGCCTGCGCCGCGTCGGGGTAGATGTGCGCGGTGAAGTCGGCCTCGCGGTAGCCGGCCTCCCAAATCTTGCCTTGCAAGGCCTTGAGTGCGGTGTGCTTGCGGTCCTCGTCGATCCAGCCCTGCAGTGTCTCGACGATCATCGCGTCGTCGCACATCGCGCCGTGCTCGATCGCCACCGCATCCAGCCAGCGACGGACGTCGGGATCTTGGCCATGTGTGGCGACGAAGCCGGGCAGGGCGCGGCGGGCATAGGGGAAGAGGACGTCTTTGACGAAGGAGATGCTGCTGGTGGTGCCTTCGATGTCGGTGAGGATCATGCGATTTATCGGTCCTGGCGCGCGTGTTGAGGAGCGGGTCAGTCGCGCGCGCCCGGCTCGTAGCGCGGGAACTGCTGGGCGATGTCCGAGCCGGTGAAGTGGCCGATCCAACCATCAGGCTGCTGGAAGAACCGGATCGCCACAAAGCGCGGCTCCGGGCCCATGTCGAACCAATGGGTCACGCCGTGCGGCACGCCGATCAGGTCGCCCTTGACGCATTCGATCTCGTAGACCTTGTCTTCGACATGCAGCGTGAACAGCCCCGAGCCGTCGACGAAGAAGCGGACCTCGTCTTCCTTGTGCAGGTGTTCGTCGAGGAACTTCTTGCGCAGCTCGTCGCGATTGGGGTTGTCCGGCGCGATGCTGATGACATCGACCGTCGTGAAGCCGCGCTCGGCGCTGATGCGGTCGATGTCGGCCTTGTAGGCGGCCATCACCTGCTCGGACGAGGCGCCGGCGGCGACCGGCTGCGCGGCTTCCCAGCGCTCGAAGGTCGCACCGAGCTTGCCGAGCTCGCGGGCGATCTCCTCGCCGTCGCGGCTGTCGAGCAGCGGCGTGTCGGGGGCGGTGTCGGCGAAGATGCGGAGGCGGCTCATGGCGGTCTGGCTCAGGCAAAGGAGAATCGCGCCAGACTAGCAGTTGCTTCCGAAGGCAGCGTTGACTGGCGCGGAACGCAGGCGTTCCACGCGCGCGTGGATCGGGACGTCAGCGACCGCGCAGACGATGCAGCGCCAGTTCGCAATGCAGCAGGAAATCGAAGGCTTCCAGATGCCGGCGCGCCTCGGCCATGTCGCGGCCCCAGGCATACAGGCCGTGGCCGTCGATCAGGTAGCCCCACATCGGGCCGGCATCGAGCAGGCATTCGACCTGCGCGGCGAGCGTGGGCATGTGCTGGCTGTTGGGCAGCACCGGCACGTCGATCGCGGTCTCGTGGGTCGCATTGCCGGCGAAGGCCTTGAGCAGTTCATAGCCTTCGATGCGCACGTGGCCTGCGCCGGCGTACAGCCGCGAGGCGATGGTTTGGTTGGGCGAATGCGTGTGCAGGATGCAGCCGATCTCGGGAAACCGGCGATAGAGCTGAGTGTGCAACAGCGTCTCGGCCGACGGCCGATGGTCACTGCCCACGGCCTGACCATCGAAATCGACGACCATGATGTCGTCTTCCTGCAGCCGGCCTTTGTCGCGGCCCGACACGGTGATCGCTGCGTGGCGGTCGTCGAGGCGTTGCGAAAAGTTGCTGCTGGTCGCCGGTGTCCAGCCGGCCTGGGCGAGCTCGCGGACGTTGACGATCAACTCGCCGGCGAGCTCGCGCAGGCGGTGGGCATCGAAGGGGGGCGTCGGATCGGGCATGGCGCAGAGTCTACCGCGCGTGCGCACCGATCAACGATGCCAGCGCCAGCGCGGTGGTTCGCCCTTCAGCGCACAGGTCGCGATCAGCAGCGCGGTGGCCAGCGACAGGCAGCCGAAGAAGGCCGCGGGATCGCGCTGCGGCGGAAACCGCAGCAGCACGACGACGACGCTGATCGCATAGACCGCCAGCACCGCCCAGCCCTGCCAGCACCGCGGCGCCCCCCAGCCCCAGCCGAAGGACTTGGCCGGAAACCAGTAGTCGTCCTTCCGGGGCGTGGTCACGGCGCGGCATCCGGCCGTGCGCGGCGACTGAACCCGCGATAGCCGGCCCAGGCCAGCAGCGCGATGATCGCCGCGCCCATCAGCGTCTCGATCGGCGTCGACCAGACCAGCAGGCCGCAAGCGAGCAGGGCGCCCATGCCGAGCAGGCGCTCGCGCGTGCCCGAGGCATGCGTGCGGTTGCCGAGCAGCAGGCTCAGGCCCGCGGCGGCATAGGCCATCACCACCAGCGTCACTGCCATGTTGATGATCGTCTCGAACTGGCCCGCCACCGAGTCGGAGAAGGTGGTCAGCGCGATCGCGGTCATCGAGATCACCACGATCAGCAGGCCGGTGCCGGCCGCGCCGTTGCGCAGCAGCCGGCCGAAGATTGCCGGCAGGAAACCGCGCTGGGCGGCGCGCGCGCCCGACTCGCCGGTCACCAGCATCCAGCCGCCGAGCGTGCCGGTGGCCTTGAGCGCGGCGGCCGCGGCGATCACCGGGATCGCCCAGGCGCCGAACATCTGTCCGGCGACCAGCGCGAACGGTGCGCTCGACTGCGCGAGTTCGGCGACCGGTACGATGCCCATCATCAGCACCGAGGACACCAGATAGACGACACCGGCCAGCAGGATGCCGCCGAGCGTGGCGATCGGCACATTGCGGTCCGGGTCACGGACGACACCGGCGACCATCGCCCCGGTCTCCAGGCCGATGAACGCCCAGAACACCACCGACAGCGAGCCGATCGCGACCGCTGCGTCCGATTGCCCGCTGACGTTCCAGCCGGCCAGGTACAGGTCGGGATCGAAGTGCGCCCAGCCGGCGATCAAGATCGCGGCGACCGGCAGCAGGCCGAACACCACGCAGAACGACTGGAACCGGGCGATGGTGCGCGGCCCGAACAGGTTCAGCGCGAACATCGACCAGATCAGCACGACCTGGCCGACGACCTGCGCGACGGGCGTCGCCTCGATCGGCAGCAGGATGATCAGATAGCCGAACGCAGCCACCGCGATCGCGTTGTTGCCGATCCACGATGACAGCCAGTACAGCGTGGAGGCCAAAAAGCCCATGTCGCGGCCCAGCGTCGGGCGGATGTAGTCGTCGGGCGATTCGAGGTTCGGGTACTGGCGGGCCAGGCGTGCGAATGCGCCGCCTAGCGCGACCGCCAGCAGCGTGCCGAGCAGCCACGACAGCGCGGTCACCGCGCCCGAGCGCGCCAGTGTGGCCGGCAGCAAGAAGAAGCCCGAGCCGATCATGTTGTTGGCGACCATGAACGTCGCCAGCACCGGTCCGATCTTCCTGGCCGTGGGAGCAATGGACATCGCAGGATCTCGCAGTGGCGCCTGGCGCCGGGTCGGAAACGACACGGCCCGCGCGATGCGGGCCGTGGAGGGCACTCAGCGGGCGTTGCGCAGCTTGCTGTGCCGGTAGCCGTAGGCGAAGTAGATCGTGAAGCCGATCACCGTCCAGCCCAGCAGCACCATCCAGTTGAGCATCGGCATGATCGCCACCAGTCCCAGGCACGCCAGCACGCCCAGCGTGCCGACGACGTAGACGGCCGGCGTGCGGAACGGACGGTGCAGCCCCGGCTGCGTGCGCCGCAGCACCATCACGCCCAGACACACGGTCGCGAACGCGACCAGGGTGCCCATCGACACCACGTCGCCCAGCAACTGGATCGGCAGCAGCGCGGCCATGATCGCGGCGACCGCGGCAACTAGCGCAGTGCCTTTGTGCGGGGTGCGGAAGCGCTTGTGCACCGCGCCGAAGAAGCGCGGCAGCAGCCCGTCCTGGGCCATCGAGAAAAAGATCCGCGGCTGGCCCATCAGCATCACCAGGATCACCGTGGTCAGGCCGGCAATCGCGCCGATCTCCACCAGGATCTTGAGCCAGGCCAGGCTCGGGTAGGCCTCCAGCGCGGTCGCGACCGGCTTGGCGTTGCCGAGCGCGGTGTAGGGCACCATGCCGGTCAGAACCGCAGAGACCGCGATGTAGATCAGCGTGCACAGCACCAGCGAACCAAGAATGCCGATCGGCATGTCGCGCTGCGGGTTCTTGACCTCCTGGGCGGCGGTCGAGACTGCGTCGAAGCCGATGTAGGCGAAGAACACGATCGAGGCGCCGCGCAGCACGCCCTCCCAGCCGAAGCGGTCGCCGCCCTGGTTCTCGGGAATGAACGGCAGCCAGTTGTCGACATTCACGTACTGCGCGCCGAAGGCCAGCAGCAGCAGGATCACCACGACCTTGATCGAGACGATGATCGCGTTGGCGGTCGCCGACTGGGTGATGCCGACGTAGCACAGCGTGCCCACGGCGCCGACGATCAGCAGCGCGGGCAGGTTGAACAGCGCGTCGGTCAGCACGAACCGGCCGAACTCGCATACGCCCGCCTGCGCGGCTTCGTGGGTACAGAAGTTGATCGGCGCCTGGGTCAACGCCGCGGGTAGATGGAGCCCGAACGATTCCAGAAAACTCACCGTGTAGCCCGACCAGCCGACCGCGACCGTCGAGGCCGCAAACAGATACTCGAGCACCAGGCTCCAGCCGACGAACCAGGCCAGGGCCTCGCCCAGGGTGGCGTAGGTGTAGCTGTAGGCGCTGCCCGAGGCCGGGATCATCGCGGCGAACTCGGCGTAGCACAGACCCGCCATCGCGCAGGCGAAGGCGGCGATGACGAAGCTGAGCATGATCGCCGGCCCGGCATGATTGGCGGCTGCAGTGCCGGTGATCACGAAGATGCCCGCGCCGATGACCGCGCCCAGCCCCAGCATCACCAGGTGCTTGGCGGTGAGCGTGCGCTTGAAGCTGGCTTCGCCCGACAGGCTGCCTTCGACCGGCTCCCCGGCGTCGACGTGCGGTTGAGCCTGGATGGGCTTGGTGATCAGCAGGTTCTTGAGCATCGGGTTCCCCGGGTTGGACGGTCGGTCGGGCACACGAACGGGCGGCTCCCTGCCGATTCCCCTTATCCCGATGCGCCCCGCGAATCGCCGTACCTTGCCAAACGCAGCGTTCCGGCACAAGCAACGTCCCGCATTCATTGCGGGCGACCCCGCGGTGCCTCCCGACATCGCGGGGGCATCGGTGCTGCCAAGTTGGTCCGGCGGGTTCGGGGCGGGTTCATGCTGCAGTGCGCAACGTCCGCTCCCACAGTCGGGATGCGTTCGTCGCTACAATTGCCCGCTGACCTTGGTGCAGAAGCGGAGCGGCCGTGGAGTTCGGTTTCAACGAAGAGCAGTTGATGATCCAGGACATTGCGCGCCGGATCGCAAAAGAGAAGATCGCGCCCAGTGCCGAGCACTTCGACCGCACCGGCGAGTTCCCGCTCGAGAACATCCGGCTGCTCGGCGAGAACGGCCTGATGGGCATCGAGGTGCCGGCCGAATACGGCGGCGCGGGCATGGACCCGATCGCCTACGTGCTGGCGATGATCGAGATCGCCGCCGGCGATGCCGCGCACTCGACGATCATGTCGGTCAACAACTCGTTGTTCTGCAACGGCGTCCTGACCCACGGCACCGAGGATCAGAAGCGCACCTACGTCTCGGCGATTGCTGAAGGGCGCGAGATCGGCGCGTTCGCGCTGACCGAGCCGCAGTCGGGCTCGGATGCGACCGCGATGCGATGCCGCGCGGTGAAGCAGGCCGACGGCAGCTTTGTCGTCAACGGCAAGAAGAGCTGGATCACCTCCGGCCCGGTCGCCAAGTATTTCGTGTTGTTCGCGATGACCGAGCCCGACAAGGGCGCGCGCGGCGTCACCGCGTTCCTGGTCGACGGCGAGCGCGCGGGCTTCCATCGCGGCAAGACCGAGCCCAAGCTCGGCATCCGCGCATCGGCGACCTGCGAGATCGAGTTCCAGGACTATGTCGTCCAGCCCGACGAGGTGCTGGGCGAGGAGGGGCAGGGCTTCAAGATCGCGATGGGCGTGCTCGATGCCGGGCGCATCGGCATCGCCTCGCAGGCGATCGGCATCGCCCGCGCTGCGTACGAGGCAACGATCGCCTACGTCAAGGAGCGCAAGGCCTTCGGCCAGCCGATCGGCGCGTTCCAGATGACCCAGGCCAAGATCGCCGACATGAAGTGCCGGCTCGATGCGGCGTTGCTGCTGACCTTGCGCGCGGCCTGGACGAAGGGCCAGGGACAGCGCTTCGGCAACGAGGCCGCGATCGCCAAGCTCACCGCGTCCGAGACCGCGATGTGGATCACTCATCAGGCGCTGCAGATCCACGGCGGCATGGGCTATTCGAAGGAAATGCCGATCGAGCGGTATTTCCGCGACGCCAAGATCACCGAGATCTACGAGGGCACCTCGGAGATCCAGCGGCTGGTCATCGCCCGCAACGAGACCGGCCTGCGCTGAGCGCTTCGTGATCCTTCGCCCTGTTCCCGTCGTTCGTTCCACCGGTCCGCGCCGCCCTGAGGGCTGCGCGGCCGCTTCTGTCGTCCCCGATCCGGCCGCCAGCCGCACTGCGTGCAGCTCGCCACCCGTCGTTTTCCTTTTCCCTGTCGGCCCGCGTGAGAACGCGGGCCTCATTGCATCGGACCTATCGTCGTCATGAGCACATCCCGCAAGACCGGTACTCCTTCTTCCAAACGCAAGGCCGCCGCGGCCCGGGCCCGGCACCGCGCAAGCGCGCCAAGCCGCAGGGCAGCGACGCCAGCGTCATGCCGGCGCCGTCCCGGCCCGCCGGCGCCAGCTTGCTGGACCCGATCTTCGAGGCGGTGCGGCGGCGCACGGGCAAGGCCGCGGGCCGCGGCGCCGATGCGTTCGCGCAAGGCTTCTACCGGCGCATGACCGAGGACGAGATTCCGCTGCACAGCGCCGAGGGCTGGGCGGCCCTGGCCGCCGACCTGTTCGAGTTCGCCGCGCGCCGCAAGCCGGGCACCGCCAACGTGCGGTTGTTCAATCCGGCCCAGGACAGCCACGGCTGGGAATCGCCGCACACCGTGCTGCAGATCGTCAACGACGACATGCCGTTTCTGGTCGACTCGGTGACCATGGCGCTGGCCGAGCGCAGCATCGGCGTGCACGTGCTGGGACACCCGGTCCTGCACATCGCGCGCGACCGCAGCGGCCGTTTGACCGGCGTGGGCGAGGGCGATGCCGAGTCGGTGATGCACCTGGAGATCGATCGGCAGACGCCCGAAGCGAGCGCGCAGATCGAACAGGTCGTGCGCCGCGTGCTCGACGACGTGCGTGCGATCGTGGCCGACTGGGGCCCGATGCGCGAGAAGATGCAGGAGGTCGCCGCCGATCTCGTCGCCCGGCCGATGCCGGTCGCCGACGCCAGCCGGCGCGAGGCGCAGGAGTTCCTGCGCTGGGCCGCCAGTGATCACTTCACTTTCTTCGGCTACCGCGAGTACAAGGTGCGCCGCAAGGGCGCCGACGGCGTCCTCGAGCCGGTCGCCGACAGCGGCCTGGGCCTGCTGCGCACGCCGGCCACGGTCAAGTCGCGCCCGCTCAGTGAGCTCGGCGCCGATGCGCTGCGACGTGCGGGCGAGGTCGACGCGCTGATCCTCACCAAGACCAGCGCTCGCTCCACCGTGCATCGTCCCGGTTATATGGACTACATCGGCGTGCTGCGCTACGACGCCAAGGGCCAGGTGATCGGCGAGCAGCGCTTCCTGGGTCTGTACACCTCCAGCGCTTACACCCGCCGGCCGTGGGACATCCCGCTGGTGCGCGAGCGGTTCGAGCACGTGATGAGCGAATCCGGCCTCAAGCCGACCGGCCACAGCGGCAAGACCCTCAAGCACCTGCTCGAGACCCTGCCGCGCGACGAGCTGTTCCAGTCCACGCCCGATGAGTTGTTCCGTCTGGGCACCGGCATCCTCGGGCTGCAGGAGCGCGTGCGCAGCCGGTTGTTCCTGCGCCGCGACCGTTACGGCCGCTTCTACTCGGTGCTGGTCTACATTCCGCGCGACCGCTTCAACACCGACGTGCGTCACCGGGTGGAGGACATGCTGCGCGAGACGATGCAGGCCGACCACGTCGATGCGCACGTGGTGCTGGGCGAGTCGCCGTTGGCGCAGTTGCACCTGATCGTGCGCCCGCGCGCGGGCGTGCAGGGCGATGTCGATCAGGCCGCACTGGAGCAGGCGCTGCAGAAGATCGTGCGCAACTGGCACGACGACCTGCGCGACGAGCTCGTGCGTCGCCAGGGCGAAGGCGAAGGTCTGCGCCTGGCCGGTCGCCTGGGGCGTGGCCTGTCGGCCGCCTATATCGAGTTCGCATCGCCGGCCGTCGCGGCCACCGATGTCGAGAAGCTCGCCGCCGCCCAGGCGAGCGGCGCGCTGCAGCTGAGTTTCTACACCCAGCCCACGTCGTCGGCCGGCGACGCGCTGCTGCACTTCAAGCTCTACCGCAGCGGTCAGCATCTGCCGCTGTCGGAGGTGCTGCCGGTGATGGAGAACCTCGGCCTGCGGGTCATCGCCGAGAATCCGACCCGTCTGGTCGTCGACGGCACCACGCTCTACATCCAGGACTTCTTCGTCGAGACCCTGGCCGCGAACGTCGACATCGAGGCGCGCGCGGCCGCGTTCACCGAAGCGTTCGACCGCGTGTGGCGCGGCGATGCCGAGAACGACGGCTTCAACCGGCTGATCCTCGCCGCCGATCTCGACTGGCGCCAGGTGGCGATGCTGCGCGCGTACTGCAAGTACCTGCAGCAGGTCGGCGTGCCGTTCTCGCAGGCCTACGTCGAAGACACGCTCGGCCGCTACCCGCTGCTCGCGCGATTGCTGGTGGAAGTGTTCGAGGCCCGCTTCGATCCGGCCACCGGCCGCGAGAGCAGGGCGCAGGTCGCTGCCGGCATCGAGATGCTGTCCAGCCAGCTCGGTGCGCTGTCGGGCGACGAGGCCACGCTGGCGCTGCTGCAGCCGGTGATCGATGCGCGCGCGAAGGATCGTGACGCGCAGTACGACGCGGCGCGCAGCGCGCTCAAGGGGCTGCTCGACCGCGTCGCGAGCCTCGACGAGGACCGCATCCTGCGCAGCTATCTGGGCGTGATCGACGCGACCTTGCGCACCAGCTACTACCAGCGCACCCGCGAGGGCGCAGTGCGCGACACGATCGCCTTCAAGTTCGATTCGGCGCGCGTGCCCGAGCTGCCCAAGCCGCGTCCGTATCGCGAGATCTTCGTCTACGGTCCGCGCGTGGAGGGTATCCACCTGCGCTTCGGGCCGGTCGCCCGCGGCGGTCTGCGCTGGTCGGATCGCCGCGAGGACTTCCGCACCGAGGTGCTGGGTCTGGTCAAGGCGCAGATGGTCAAGAACACGGTCATCGTGCCGGTCGGCTCGAAGGGCGGCTTCATCGTCAAGCGCCCGCCGGCCGGCGGTGACCGCGACGCGCTGTTCGCCGAGGGCGTGGCCTGCTACACGCTGTTCATCAACGGCCTGCTCGACATCACCGACAATATCGTCGACGGCAAGATCGTGCCGCCGCGCGACGTGGTCCGCCACGACGACGATGATCCGTACTTGGTCGTCGCCGCCGACAAGGGCACCGCGACGTTCTCCGACATCGCCAACGGCATCGCCCGCGAGCATGGATTCTGGCTCGACGATGCGTTCGCGTCAGGCGGCTCGGTCGGCTACGACCACAAGGGCATGGGGATCACCGCGCGCGGCGCCTGGGAATCGGTCAAGCGCCACTTCCGGGCGATGGGCCGCAACTCGCAGACCCAGGACTTCACCGCGGTCGGCGTCGGCGACATGTCCGGCGACGTGTTCGGCAACGGCATGCTGCTCTCGCAGCACATCCGGCTGGTGGCCGCGTTCGACCACCGCCACGTGTTCATCGATCCGGCACCGGATGCAGCGGTCTCGTTTGCCGAGCGCCAGCGGCTGTTCGCGCTGCCGCGTTCGAGCTGGGCGGACTACGACGCCAAGCTGATCAGCAAGGGCGGCGGCGTGTGGCCGCGCAGCGCCAAGTCGATCCCGTTGTCGAAGGAAGCCCGCGAGGCGCTGGGCATCGACGGCGACACCGCCGCGCTCAGCCCCAACGAGCTGATGTCGGCGATCCTGCGCGCGCCGGTCGATCTGCTGTGGAACGGCGGCATCGGCACCTACGTCAAGGCGTCGTCGGAAAGCCATGCCGATGTCGGCGACCGCGCCAACAACGCGCTGCGCGTCGACGGTCGCGAGCTGCGCTGCAAGGTGGTGGGCGAGGGCGGCAACCTGGGCATGACCCAGCTCGGCCGCATCGAGGCCGCGCAGAACGGCGTACTGCTCAACACCGACTTCATCGACAACTCCGCCGGCGTGGACACCTCCGACCACGAGGTCAACATCAAGATCCTGCTCAACGATGTGGTGCAGGCCAAGAAGCTGACCGTGCCCGCGCGCAACAAGCTGCTGGCGTCGATGACCGACGAGGTCGCCGAACTGGTGCTGTGGGACAACTACCGCCAGAACCAGGCGCTGAGCCTGATGGAGCGCATGAGCGTCTCGCGGCTGGGCTCCAAGCGTCACTTCATCCGCACGCTCGAAGCCCAGGGCCTGCTCGATCGCCAGATCGAGTTCCTGCCCTCGGATGCCGAACTGTCCGAGCGCAAGGCCAAGGGCCTGGGCCTGACCCGTCCCGAGCTTGCGGTGCTGTTGTCGTACTCCAAGCTCGTCGCCTTCGATCAGATGCTCGCCTCCGACATCCCCGAAGACCCGTACCTGTCGCGCGAACTGCAGCGCTATTTCCCCGTGCCGCTGCAGAAGAAATACGCCGCGACGATGGAGCAGCACCGCCTCAAGCGCGAGATCATCGCCACCGCGGTGACCAACCAGATGATCAACCGCATGGGCGCGACGTTCCTGCTGCGTATGCAGGAAGACAGCGGGCGCTCGCCCGGCGAGATCGCCAAGGCGTTCACGATCACCCGCGAGACGATCGAGGCACGCGCGCTGTGGAACAGCATCGATGCGCTCGATGGCACCGTGCCCGAGTCGGTGCAGGTCGATGCCCTGCAGGTGATCTGGAACCTGCAGCGGGCCTTCACCCGCTGGCTGCTGGCGCGCGCTGGCGCGATCCCGGACATCACCACGGCCGTGGCGCGCTATCACGATGGCTTCCATGCCATCCGCATCGGCAGCCAGATCATCGCCGACAGCCAGCGTGCCGAGCACGATGCCAGTCTGCAGGTCTGGCGCGAGAAGGGCGTGCCGGAGGACCTGGCCGAGCAACTCGCAGCGCTGCCGTATCTGGAAGCGGCCTGGGACATCATCGAGGTCGCCAGCGAGACACGGCGCAAGCCGATCGATGTCGCGCGCGTGCACTTCCGTCTCGGCGAAGCGCTCAATCTGCCGTGGCTGACCGCGCAGATCGACGCGCTCGAGGTCGATGGCCGCTGGCATGCGGTGGCACGCGGCGTGCTGCGTGAGGACCTCGGCCAGCAGCATCGCCTGCTCGTGGGCCAGGTGCTGGCGATGCCCGGCGACACGCCCGAGGAGAAGGTGCGGACCTGGCTCGAGCGCGACGATCCGACGTTGCGCTTCACGCTGGCGATGCTGGCCGAGCTCGCCGCGCAGAAAACGCTCGACTACCCGACCGTCTCGGTCGCGGTGCAGCGCGTCTCGCAGCTCGTCCAGCGCAGCTGAGGCAGACGGGGAGGGCGCATGGGCGCCCTCCCTGCACGTCGGCGGGGTCGAGTCGTCGATCCACTGCTGCGGCATCGACCCGCCACCCCATCACCTGCGCTAAGCTGCGCGCCGACGTTCCCGCACCGGCCCGCCGATGACCGCAACGCCCCGCATCGCCTTCGTCGCCAGCCAGACCGCCGATGCCCAGGAGGCGCTGCAGGTGCTTGGCGCCGAGCACGGCCAGTGTGATCCGGCGGACGCCGATGTCCTGGTGCCGCTCGGCGGCGATGGCTTCATGCTGCAGACGCTGCATCGCCATGGCCATCTCGGCAAGCCGGTCTACGGCATGAAGCTGGGCACCGTGGGGTTTCTGATGAATCAGCACCGGCAGGGCGACCTGCTGGCGCGCATCGCCGCGGCCCAGCCCGCGGTGCTGCATCCGCTGGAGATGCTGGCCGAGACCGAGTCCGGCGCCACCGTCTCATCGCTGGCCTACAACGAGGTCTCGCTGCTGCGCCAGACGCGTCAGGCCGCGCACATGCGCATCGAACTCAACGGCGTCACGCGCCTGGAAGAACTGGTCGGCGATGGCGTGATCCTGTCCACCGCTGCCGGCAGCACGGCCTACAACTTCTCCGCGCACGGCCCGATCCTGCCGCTGGGCGCGGGCATCGTCGCGCTGACCCCGATCGCCCCGTTCCGTCCGCGCCGCTGGCGCGGCGCCATCCTGCGTGCCGAAACCGAGGTCCGCTTCCGCGTGCTCGATCCCTACAAGCGCCCGGTCAGCGCGACCGCCGACTCGCACGAGGTCCGCGATGTCGTGCAGGTCACTGTGCGCGAATCCGAACGCACGGTGACGTTGCTGTTCGACCCCGAGCACAATCTCGAGGAACGCATCCTCAGCGAGCAGTTCGTGGCGTGAGCCGCGCGGGCGCCCAGTGCGCCCACGTGGTCCGGCGAGTCCATCCCTGGACCCGCCGGAGACGGACTCAGCGCAGGCCCTGCTCGATCGCCCGCGTCAGCGTGCCGCTGCTGTCGTCGCCGCTGAACTCCCAGAAGAACGCGCCGCCCAGGCCCTGCGCCTTCACGTAGGCCATCTTTTCGGCGATCAGCGCCGGGTCGTCGAACGACCAGAACGTCGTGCCGTTGTAGATCCACTGCGCACGCGCGGTCGAATCGACGAAGCGCGGCCAGCCGAGCGTCTTGAGCACCTTCCAGTCCTCGATCCCGGCCTCGTACGTGCCCGGCGCCGCGGTGCCGGTCTGGTACAGCCCGTTGTTGGCGTTGGGGACGTTGGTCCAGCCACGCCCGTAGTAACCGATGCCGAGGTTGAGCTTGGACGCCGGCACGCCGAGGTCCAGGAAGGCCTGGATCGCATCGTCGGTGTTGTACAGGCGCACATCGCCCGTGGACGGATCGCTCGGGGAGGCGAACAGCGCCGAGTGGTGGTTGGTGCGCGGCTCCCAGCCGCCGTGGAAGTCGTAGGTCATCACATTGATGTAGTCCAGCGACGGGTGGTAGAGGTTCGGGTCGGTGACGCGGATCTTGTCGACACCCGCACCCACGGCCACTGTCAGCAGCAAGCCCGGCCGCACCGCGTTGAGCTGGCGGCGGAATTCGGCCAGCAGCGCGGTGAAGTTCTGCCGGTCCTCCGCCGTGCCGCAGGCGATCCCGCAGGCCACCGGATACTCCCAGTCGATGTCGATGCCGTCGAACACACCGGCAGCCGCCGCAGCGCCACCTGCACCGTCGGTCACTGGCAGGTTGCCGCGGATGTAGGCATCGATGCACGAGGCCACGAACGCCTGCCGGTTCTCCGGCCGCGCGGCCTGCGAGAATCCGCGCGACCAGGTCCAGCCGCCGAGCGAGATCAGCACCTTCAATCCCGGGTGGCGGGCCTTGAGCTTGCGCAGCTGGTTCCAGTTGCCGCGCAGCGTCTGGTCCCAGGTGTCGGCGACACCGTCGACGCTTTCGGCCGCCGAGAACGCCTTGGTGTAGTCGGCGAATGCATCGCCGCCGGCCCCGGTGTTCGGATCGGCCGGCTGGGTGACGCCGACCTCGCAGCGGTTGTTGCGCACGTTGCCGAACGCGTAGTTGATGTGGGTGAGGCGGGCGGCCGAGCCGCTGGTCTCGATGTCGCGCACGCGGTAGTTGCGGCCGTAAATGCCCCACTGGGTGAAGTAGCCGATCACCCGCTTGTCGCCCCCGGCATTGGCCGCGGTCGTGCGCGCGACGATCTCCGGCGACGAGGCCGATGCGTTGCCGCTGCGGTCGCGTGCGCGGACCCGGTAGGTGTAGGCGGTGTTGGCCGACAGCGGGCTGTCGGTGTAGCCGGGCGTGGTCGGCGAGCCGACGATCTGGCCGTTGCGATAGACGTCGTAGCCGGCCATGCCGCTGCCGCCGACGTTGTCGGTCGACGCGGCCCAGGTCAGCGTGATGCTGGCCGCCGTCTGCTGTGTCGCCTGCAAGCCGGTCGGCACGCTGGGCGCGGTGGTGTCCGGGCCGGTGCCGCCGCCGACGGTGATCGTCACAGCGCTGGAGGTCGTCGTCGCGCCCTTGTTGTCGGTGGCCACCGCGGTCAGCACGTGCTGGCCGGCGGTCGCGTTCTGCCAGGTCAGCGCGTAGGGCGCGCTGGTGTCGGTCCCCAGCGACACCGCGCCGCGGAAGAACTGCACCGAGGCGATCGTGCCATCGTTGTCATTGGCATTGGCGGTGATCGTCACCGAGGCGCCGGTGGCGAATGTCGCCCCTTGCGCGGGCGCGGTGATCGCCACGGTCGGTGGCTGATTGGCAGGGGCGCCGCTGCAGGCGCCCAGGTCCTGATACCAGCCGCAGGAGGTGCAGTAGTCGGGTGCCGCGTTCCAGATCTGGGTGCGCGCCTCGTAGAGCCGGTTCTGGTAGGTCAGGCGGTCGCCCGGGTTGTAGATGGTGCTGGCGTTCCATGCGGGAACGCCCGCGCAGGCGGCGGTTTGTGCCTGTGCGCTGGCGGCCATGCCGGCCGAGGCCAGCAGGCATAACGACAGTGCGACGAGTCTGCGATGCATCATGACGAAGTCTCCCTTTCCGATGCCGAGTGAAGCCAGCGCCCGGCCGCCATCGGCGAGCCGATCGCGGAGCGCAGCGCCGACCGGATGCCCTTTCCGCCGCCTCCTGCGATCCAGGGGGCAGCGGAAACCGGTACGGGGTCGGGACAAGGAGATGTCGATCGCCATGTGCCTCTTGAAAGACAACGTTGTCAATGTCGGATGCACGGAATGCGAGGGCAGTCACGCTTGGGCCGGCACGCCCCCTTCGAAGCCCTGCATTCATGGCGCAGTGCAGCAGACCGGGGCGCACAGTAATCTGGCGCAGCCGGTGCAACGGTCCGGGCCATCGTGTGGCCGCGGGCGACTGAGATGCAGGGACGGACTTTTCACGACGAAGCGGGTCGCAAACCGACGCCCGTCCCGGGCATGGGACGGGCGCCGCGTTCACCAAACCCCGTGTTTCTCTCAAACACGGCCTATGTCGCTTCATCCGGGCCGTCGTGACGACCGACTTTTGGAGCGGTCAGGGCGCTCCGGCCCCGGGCTAGGCTACGGCGTGGTCGCGACCGAGAGGTTCAGCCCTGAGAACCGCTCGATCGGCATGAAGTACATGTCGTTGACGAAGGCAGTGCCGCTGGCGCCGCGACCATGGATGAGGCCATACGCCGTATTGGTCCCGAACACCGGGCCACCGCTGTCGCCCGCAATCGACAGGGGCAGATTGCTGGCGTTGCGGACCCGAATGTATGTGCCGATCTGGCCGTTGTAGTTGGATTGCGCATTCTTGTCTGCGATCTCGCCGCAACGGTAGCCCCCACTGATCCCATACTTGCACACCGTCCATCCCAGCGGCAGTCCGGAGGAGGCGAGGCTTGCGGTGATGGTGTGGAGGCCGCTTCCAATATAGATCTGGTTGGGATAGGTCGAGCTTGCGTGGCGATTCCACTGGAAATCATCGGAGCCTTGGTTCAGTTCACCCTGAAACGCGAGCGTGGTGCCACTGTAGGACAGCGTGTTGTCGCAGTGGCCCGCGGTCGTGACGCCGCGCAGCCCGCTGGTCGCGTGGACCACGTTGAAGCCGCTGGTGCAGTTCTGCGTGCTGCCCGACACTTGCCGGCCGCCCTGGATCGTCGCTGTGGTCTGGATGAAGCCTGATACTTGCCGAAGGTTCGCATACGGCACCGCAGCGAGTTCCGCGACAGCGATCGCGGCAGACTTTTGGGTGTCGAGCACATAAAAGTCGAGCTCCGCTTTCTCTACCTCGATGCCGGATTCGTGCTGGACGCCGGCAGCGTGCAGGCGCTCAGACAACTCGATCTGGGCGCTGCGCAGAAGCTCCAGAGATCGGGGTGTCTGGACTGCTTCGAACATCGGGTCGCGCGTGAATCGCGAAAGCACTGCGGCGGGTGTGTGGGTCAGAAAGACCTCTACGCGGAACGTTGGCTGGTGGACGACTCGCAAACCACCGAACTGATCGGGGATTTCCGCGATGAGTCTGCGTTCGAGATCGGAGATTACTTCCAGTTGGGAGAGTCTTCGTTTTGCCTCCGACGTCGATACGCCATGGTCCTGCGCGTAAGACGCCACGACAGGATCTAGAATAGGGGGCCGGAATTGTGCAGTGGACTGTCCTGCCATTCCCAGACACGCACTCAGCATTGCCGCTAGCACACAGGTCTTCATCATGTCGTCCTCCATGGACTGGGTTGAAGCTATGTCTCCGGCCGTACGTCACTGATCGCGAAGTAGGGGGGTGGACACCTCGTACTTGCAGATGCGTCGACGTAGCCGGGCAATACGTCGACGAGGCCGCCGCCAAGGACAACCCGGGTTCCGAAACGGAAGCGTTGCTGGTTTGTCGTATCGCGGACGCCGAGCGCAACGCCGTCGTGCAGCCACAGTGCGAATGTGTGCGGCAGCGCTACGCGCAACGTCGCATCGGACGTCCGCACCACAACGCAGCCATCCTCTGCAGCGAGGGTGCCGGTCATCTGTGCGGTGAGCGCCACGGCGTCGGGATCGCGCGGCAAGGTGAGAAGCTGAAGATCTGTCGCCGAAGGGATGTGGGCGCCGGGCGGGGCGCCGGTTGACGAGCACGCGATCAGTGCGAATGACAGTGCGGTCGTCATCGTCGTCTTCCTAAACATGGGATCTGAACACTCCTGTTCGGCTGCGATGAGGCTATCGATCTGCAGTTAGGCCACGGTGTGAGTGCCCTGAAGACGGCGTTAAGGGCCTCGTGCAGGTCGCCGTCGCACGGATACTGGACCGGCGGAGCGGTGGGTCAACGGTGGCCGACAGGACGCAAGGGGGCCGTGTCTGGCGACGCCTACGTCCACACGGCGCCGGTTACGCGGCACTGGCATAATCCGCGGTCGGCCCGTACACGGTGCAGGCCGATACGGCGCGCCGCCGCGCCCATCAGATCCGCCTCGGTCGCAGGGCGCCATGCCCGGCGGCAGGGAGCGGGCCCGCCCTTCCGTTGCGCGAATGCCTTTCATGCCCGACACCTTCGTTCCCACACTGACCGTCGCGATCTCCTCGCGGGCATTGTTCGATCTCGAGGACAGCCACACGCTGTTCGAGAGCGAGGGGATCGAGGCCTACGCCGAGCACCAGCGGGCGCACGAGGACGACGTATTGGAGCCGGGGATCGCATTTCCCCTGGTCCGCAAGCTGCTGGCGCTGAACGTCGATGCGCCGCCCGATGCCCCGCGCGTGGAGGTGATCCTGCTGTCGCGCAATTCGGCCGATACGGGCTTGCGGATCTTCAATTCGATCCAGCACCACAACCTGGGGATCACCCGGGCGACCTTCACCTCAGGCGAGCCGACCTGGCCCTACATCAAGCCGTTCGGCACGCAGTTGTTCCTGTCGGCCAATCCCGATTCGGTGCGACGGGCGCTGGAGAACGGCATCGCGGCGGCGACGATCATCCCGGCCCGCGCGCCGGCGCATCGTAACGATCAGTTGCGGATCGCATTCGACGGCGATGCGGTGATCTTTGGCGACGAAGGCGAGCGTCTGTCGCAAGAAGGTGGCCTTGACGCGTTCCACAAGCACGAGCGCGAGCGTGCGCGCGAGGAAATGACCGGCGGCCCGTTCCGTGGGTTCCTGGCCGCGCTGCACGACCTGCAGGCGGCGTACCCGGCCGGCAAGGACGCGCCGATCCGCACGGCCTTGGTCACTGCGCGCTCAGCACCGGCGCACGAACGGGTCATCCGCACGCTGCGCGCCTGGGGCGTGCGCCTGGACGAGGCGCTGTTCCTCGGTGGGCGGCCGAAGGGGCCGTTCCTGGATGCGTTCGGGGCGGACATCTTCTTCGACGATTCGCAGCACAACATCGATTCGGCGCGGCCGCACGTCGCCGCCGGGCATGTGCCGCACGGCTGGTCCAACCGCTGAGCGCCGGCATGGGGCAGGGGGACGACACCGGCGGGGCGCCGTGGTGGGCGCGATGGCTGGCGCATTGGCGCGGCCGCGGCGCACCCAAGCGGCCGTACGTGCGCCGGCATGACGGCTTCACCTCGCTGCAGTTCGTGCGGCGGCAGACGCAGAGCCGCATGGTCAGCGGCGATCCCGATCGGCTGTTGGTCGACTACACGCGCACCATGTTCGCCGCGCTGCTATGGCAGCCGGCACCGGCGATGCTGGGCATGATCGGCCTGGGTGGCGGTTCGCAGGCCAAGTTCGCCTATCGCCACCTGCCGGACGCGCGGATCGAGGTGGTCGAGAACAACCCCCACGTGGTCGCGCTGCGCACGGAGTTCGGCGTGCCGGCCGACGACGCACGACTGGAAGTCGTGATCGATGACGGCGCGCGGTTCGTGGCGTCGCGTCCGGCCCGTTTCGACCTGCTGTTGGTCGACGGCTACGACGAGCACGGCATTCCGGCGGCACTGTCGAGCCAGGCGTTCTACGACGCCTGTCGTGACGCGCTGGTCGCCGACGGCGTGCTGGCCTGCAATCTGTACGTGCGCGATCCCGAGACGCATGTGGCCCGGCTGCGGCAGGCCTTCGGCCAGACGCAGGTGCTGGTAGTCGACGAGCCGAAGATGAGCAACCGGGTTGCATTTGCTTGGCGCGGGCCGTTGCCGGCATTGGAGGCCGAGGCGCTCGTGGCGCGGGTGCCCGAACAGGTGCGCGCGTTGTTGCCGGAGGTGTTTGTGCGTATCGCCGCGCGCGTGGTGCGGCACAGGACGATGGCCGCGCGCACGCCCTAGCGATGTGACCCACGTCGCGGGTCAGCGCATGGGAAGCTTGGAGATAGGCGGCTTGTATTTTCCGCGGATGAGGACACGGGGAGACGCAGCATGCAATTGATCTATCTCGCGCTGTGCGTGTTGGGCGCTGTGCTTCCGCTCTCGCGGTTCCTGCCGTGGCTTGCACAGTATGGCCTCGATGTTCCGCTATTGATGTCTGAAGCAATGGCGAGCCCTGTTTCCGCATTCGCCTGGGCGGATGTGCTCGTGTCTGGAATCGTCGTCATCGTGCTGATCGTTGCCGAAGGGCGGCGGATCCAGATGCGCAGGCTGTGGCTTCCACTTGGATGCCTGGTTGTCGGCCCTTCGCTCGCCTTGCCCGCATTCCTTCTGATGCGAGAGCGCCATCTGGCCGCTGTCGGGCGCCTGCGATAGCGTCGAATGGGGCGCGCGTGGCGGACAGGCGCGGCTTCGTCTGGCGTCTCGATGCCGCTCGGCCCGCGCGCCGTTGCGCCCCCGCCGAAGCCGGTCAAAGTCCGGGGCTGTCTTTCGATCGGGGAACCCGAATGCAACGTTGGATCATGGGGATCGCCTGCGCGCTGGTGCTGGCGACCGGGACGCCGGCCGTCGCCGCGCGCCAGAGCGCGGGCATGACGCTCGAACAGGTGGCGCAGACGCGGGCCGCGAACCAGGCCGCGATCAGCCCAGACGGCAGCGAAGTGGCCTACGTCCTGTCGGTGCCGCGCACCTTGGGCAAAGATCCCGATGGTCCGGCGCGCAGCGAGTTGCACGTAGTGGACCGCGCAGGCCGTGACCGTGGATTCGTGACCGGGCAGGTGGATGTGTCCGCACCGCGCTGGCTGCCCGATGGGCAGTCGATCGCTTATCTGAGCAAGCGCGAAGGCGACGCGACCCGGCGGCTGTACACGATCCCACTGCGTGGCGGCGAATCGACCGCGGTTGCGCACCTGAGCGGCGACATCAGCAGTTTCGATCTTTCGCCCGACGGCCGCCGCGCCGTACTGCTGGCCGCGCAGCCGGAGGATGCAACGCGCAAGCAGCTGCGCGAGCAGGGCTTCTCGCAGAAGGTCTACGAGGAGGACTGGCGCCCGGTCGAGGTGTGGATCGCCGACCTGGGCGGCAGCGCATCGCCGCGCAAGCTCGCGATCGAGGGCAGCGTGCGCACCGTGCGCTGGAGCCCGGCCGGCGACCGGCTGGCGGTGGTCGTGGCCCCGCGCCAACTCACCGACGACATGATGGTCGACGCGCGCGTGCGCATCTATTCGGTCGAGGGCCGCGAACTGGGCCGCGTGGACAACCCCGGCAAGCTCGGCGAAATCGCCTGGAGCCCGGATGGTGAGCACCTGGCAATCATCTCGGCTGCCGACGCGAACGATCCGAGCGAAGGCCGGCTGACCGTGGTCGGCAAGACCGGCGGCGCGCAGCGCGATCTGCTGCCCGGACTCGAAGGCCACGTCTGGCATGTCGGCTGGCGCGATGCGTCGACGCTGGTGTTCCTGAGCCAGGAGGGTGTACAGAGCCGGCTGGCCGAGATCGCCGTGGACGGCACGGGCCAGCGCACCCTGCTGCCGGCCGCAGGCCCCGTACACATGGGCCTGAGCGTGGCGCGCACCGGCGACATCGCCCTGGTCGGCAGCACGCCGGCGCACCCGTCCGAGGTCTTTCACCTGGCCGCCGGCAGCGCCGAAGCGCGGCGGCTGACCGACAGCAACCCGTGGCTCGCCGACGTGCGTCTGGCGCGGCAGGAGGTGGTGCGCTACACCGCGCGCGATGGCCTGGAACTGGAAGGCCTGCTGGTGCATCCGCTCGAGCGCCGGGGCAATGCGCGGGTGCCGCTGGTGGTGGTCGTCCACGGCGGCCCCGAGTCGCACAACGTCAACGGTTGGCTCAACAGCTACGCACAGCCGGCGCAGACGCTGGCCGCGCAAGGCTTCGCTTCGTTCTTCCCCAACTACCGCGCCAGCACCGGGCGCGGCGTGGCGTTCTCCAAGCTCGACCACGGCCGGCCGGGCATGGAAGAGTTCGACGACCTGGTCGACGGCGTGGATCACCTGGTCGACATCGGCCTGGTGGACCGCGACAAAGTCGGCATCACCGGAGGCTCCTACGGCGGCTACGCCAGCGCTTGGGGCGCCACCTACTACAGCGAGCGCTTCGCCGCGTCAGTGATGTTCGTCGGCATCTCGGATCAGGCCAGCCTGGTCACCACCGGCGACATCCCGCGCGAGCAGTACCAGGTGCACATGCAGACCTGGCCGTGGGAGAGCCCGGAGATGTACCGCCAGGCCAGCCCGATCACGCACGCGCAAAAGTCGCGCACCCCGACGCTGATCCTGCACGGCGAAGCCGACCCGCGCGTGCCGGTGATGCAGTCCTACATGCTCTACCGGTACCTCAAGCTGGCCGGCCAGGCCCCGGTGCGCCTGGTGCTGTATCCAGGTGAAGGCCACGGCAACAGTCGCGGCGCTTCGCGCTACGACTACTCGCTGCGCCTGGTGCAATGGATGACCCACTATTTGACCGGGCCGGGCGGCGAGCCGCCGGCTTACCAGCTCGATTACGCGCTGCCGAAGGCGGACGCCGCAGGTTGAGGCGCAGGCCCCGGCCGTGTCTCGGCCGGGGCCGCGGTGTCGCGCGACCACAGGTGCAGGGCTTCGGCAGGATCCGTTCGATCCATCGCATCGGATTGGCGCGTGCGCGCAGTTCGCATCGTCGTCCGTCCAGCCGCCAGCAGGCCGATCGCGCGTCGATCCTGGTCGGCTTGCAAGGGGCCTGGGGCCCTCTGCGACGCCGCGACATCCTGGCGTGCGATAGCAGACTGCAGCCGCGCCCGGTGCGCGTGTGTCGGATCGATCATCTCCGCTTGCGCGGCCGCTCGCCGATGGGCGCCTGGCGCGTCGTACAAGGACAGGCTGTAGCCGGCCAGGAAGGCGACAAATGCAAGGTGGGCGCTCGCGCACACCACCAGCGCATAGCCCCAGCGGCGGATGCCGACCCATCAGGCGACGATTGCGATGACGGCCGTGCCGGGCAACGCCGCCACCATTGCGCCGATCAGCATCACGAGCACCATCAGCAACGGGCCCAGTGTCAAGTAAAGGTCTGTTGCTTTGACGGTCGGCACCATCGCGCCCGCCAGGCCGGTCAGCACGGTGACCGCCAGGCAGGCGACGACGGTGACCCGCCAGGGATGCGCGTGGCGGATGTGCGGTGGGCGCGTTTGGGGGGCGGGGTCGAGATGGGCGGCTGGCATGTCCAGAACGGCGATCGATGAAAGGGCGTGTCGGGCAATGTGCCCATGGCCAGTGCAGGCGTGCTTCGTCAACGGGCGCAGACCACAGAGGTCGCTGACGCGCTTTCACAAGATCGTCGCTCGCGCGTCACGTGTCCTTGCCCGACCGGCCTCTAGGGTAGCCCCCATCGCTCCACGGCCACGCGCAGTCATTGCCCGCCTGGACGATCGGCCCGCGACTCGCATCGCGCTCGCGCCGCGCCATCCCCCCAATTCGATCGGAGACCCAGATGACCAACAAGTCCGCGCATACGCTCAACGACCTCATCGCCATCGCCCGCGACGGCAAGGACTTCTATGAGGAGGCGGCGCAGAAGGTCGATCACGCCGAGCTCAAGACGCTGTTCTCGCGCATCGCCGCGCACAAGTCGCAGCTGGTCACCGACCTGAGCGCCGCAGTGCAGGCCGTCGGCGGCAAGCCGGAGACCTCGGGCACGATGGTCGGCACGCTGCAGCAGTTTTACGGCAAGGTGCGTGCTGCGTTCGGCGACAAGGAATACGGCTACGTCGCCGAGCTGGAAGAGTCGGAGGACCGCCTGCTCGAGGCGTTCGATGAGGCCGCCCGCGACGCCGACACGCCGCCGGCCGCGCGCGATGTCGTGACCCGTCTGCTGCCGGAGGTCCGTGCGACCCACGACGAGCTGCGCGCCCGCAAGCACGCGCTCAAGGAGCTCAAGGACCGCGGCTGATGCTTCGGCCGGTGTCTCGGCCCGGCTGACATGCTGGCTTCAAAGCCCCGGCTCGCCGGGGCTTTTTTGTGGCTCGTGGCCAGGCGTTCACTCTCAGTCGACGCGCAGTAGCCCGCGCAGCAGCAGGTCCAGCGCATCGAGACTTCGCGCCAGTCGCGTGGGGCCGTCGTCGCCGGTCGCAATCCAGAACGCAGCCTCGGCCAGGCTGCCATGGATCAATGCGGCCAGCGCCTGCGGGTCGGTTGTGGCGATAACGCCTTGCGCCATCAGCGCTTCGAGCAGGCTCTGCATCGACGCAATGCAGGCGTGCTGCGACTGCGCCGATGCACCGCCCAGCACGATCCGGGCATCGCGCAGCACGACCTGCTGGATCTCCGGTTCCAAGGCCATTTCCAAGTAGGCGCGGCAGCGGCTGGTGAGTCCGGTCCAGGGCGTGTCGGCCGCCTCGGAGAGCGCGTGCAGGCGTGCGTCCATCTCGGCGTCGATCTGCGCGACCACGGCGGCCAGCAGGCCCGGCTTATCGCCGAAGTGGTGGTACAGCGCGCCTCGGGTCAGCCCGGCCTGCGCAGTGAACGCATCCATCGACGCCTCGGCATAGCCATGGCGGGCGAACGCGTCGCGGGCGGCAGCCAGCAAGGCCGCTCGGGTTTTCTCCATCTCCGCGCGGGTGCGACGCACCATCGCCATCTCCTCGATACAGACACTGTGGTGTTTACATACGATGCGTATGAATCTACGATTGGATTCATACGCGATGTATGTATTGTCTGCTTGCCGCTCGACCGCGGCAAGCGCCTCCAGGAGACCCGTGTGCGCAATCCCTATGTCGAACTGTTCGCCGTGCCCGGCACCCGAGGGCTGGTGCTGGCCGGCGGCCTGGCCCGACTCCCGTTGCCGATGGCCGGCATCGGCATCATCACGATGCTGGCGCAACTGCGCGGCAGCTATGCGCTCGCGGGCGCAGTGTCGGCGACATTCGTGCTGACCTATGCGCTGCTGTCGCCGCAGATCTCGAGATGGGTGGACCAGTCTGGGCAACGCCGCGTGTTGCCGGTCGCGACCGCGATCAGCGTTGCTGGCTTCGTGCTGCTGATCGCAGGATCCCACTGGCCCGTTGCCGACTGGGCGCTGTTTCCGGGCGCGCTGCTGGCCGGCTGCATGCCGAGCATGTCGGCGATGGTGCGGGCGCGCTGGACGGCGCTCTATCGCGGACAGTCGCGGCTGCAGACCGCGTACTCGCTGGAAACCGTGCTCGATGAGGTCGCCTTCATCGCAGGGCCGCCGCTGTCGGTGGGGTTGTCGGTGGTCGTCTGGCCCCAGGCCGGCCTGCTGGCGGCAGCCCTGTTGCTGACCCTGGGCACCGCGGCGCTGGTCGTGCAGCGCGGCACCGAGCCGCCGGCCGCCGGGCAGGGGCGCGACGACGATCGCTCGGGCTCAGTGATCCGTCTGGCCGAGGTGCGCTTGCTGGCGCTGCTGATGCTGGCGATGGGCGTCATCGTCGGCACGGTGGATATCGTGAGCGTGGCGTTCGCCGGGCAGATGGGCCAGCCCGCTGCCGCCAGCCTGGTGCTGTCGGCCTACGCCTTCGGATCGTGTCTGGCCGGATTGCTGTTCGGCGCCGTGCGCCTGGCGATGCCGCTGCATCGGCAGTTGTTGACAGGCGGACTGGCGACGGCTGCGACGACGTTGCCGTTGTGGCTGGTCGACAGCATCGGCGCACTCGCCGGGACGGTCTTCGTCGCCGGACTCTTCTTTGCGCCCACGATGATCGTGGCCATGTCGCTGATCGAGCGCGTGGTGCCCGCGCATCGATTGACGGAAGGCATGACCTGGCTGCTGGCCGGCTTGAATGTCGGCGTGGCGTTGGGGGCGGCGGTTTCTGGACAGGTCGTCGATCACAGCGGCACGCGTGCCGGCTTTGCCGTCGGATTGGTGGCCGGCGCCGCGGTGTTGCTGTTTGCGCTGTGGGGCAGCGTCCGCCTGCGCGGATGCGATGCGCAGGCCGGCGACCTGGTGTGAAGCGCGACGCCTGCGCGCCTGTCAGGCCAGGTTGCGCAGGGCGCGAGTGCAGATGCGGCGCGTGGCCTCGGTCGGTTGCCCCTGACGCCAACGCGCGCAGAGCCCACGTACCCAGTCGGGACGATCCTTCGCCGCATCGTTGAGCCAGTTCGCCACCGAGTCCTGGACGTAGGCGGCGGGGTCGGCCTTGAGCGGTTCGAGGATGGGCAACGCGGTCTGCGGCTGTTGCTTGAGTGCTGGAATATGCGCGCACCACACGCCGCGTGGGCGCAAGGCTTCGCTGGCGAAGCGGCGCAGTCGTTCGGACGGCGAAGCGGTCCATGCGGTCAGCTGCGCGATGGCGGCCTCCAGGTTCTGTGCCAAGTGCGGGCGAACCGCCATCCATGCCCATTCGCGCACGCCGAAGTGCGGGTCGTCGGCCAATGGCCGGATCGCCTGCAGCCGGCGCGGCAGGTCGATGCCCGGCTGTCGGCCGATCATGAAACAGGCCCAGCCGCGCACCGTGTCCGAGACATGCGCCTGGCAGTGCGCGATGCCGGCCGGACCCAAGGCCTGCAGCAACACCTCGGCGATCGTGTGCATGCGCTTGAGAATCCCCAGCTGACAGGCAGCATCCGCATCGGCCAGGGCATGCGGCGGCAAATGCGGAAAGACCGCCCGCAACAGCCGGGCCTGATCGACCGCGAGACCTTCGGCCAGGGTCGCAGTGGGCAAGGCGCCGAGCGACAGCGCCTTGAGCACCTCGGCCGGGATGTCAGATGCGCGGGTGGCGCCCGTGCGCCGGGCCGGCGCGCTCATCGCGCCGCCGCCTGCAGGGCAGGGGGCAGGCGCGTTGCGACCTTGTCCAGCAGCGTCGCCAGTTGCGTGCGCTCGCTTACGGTCAACCCGCCGAACAGGCTGGCGATCCACCGAGTGTGCGCATCGAAGACCCGGCGCGCCCGCTGCTTGCCCTGGTCGGTGAGATGGATGCGCAAGGCGCGGCGATCGTGGGGATCGGCCCTGCGCTCGATCAGGCCGTCGCGCGCCAGACCGTCGAGCAGCCCGGTCACTGTGGCGCGGGTGACGCCTGCGCGTTCGGCCAGTACGTGGGGGGCCAGTCCTTCCCCGGCGTCGAGCAGGAAGAGCAGGACGAAGCGTCCTTCCGACAATCCGTGGGGGGCCAGCAGCGCGGCGCAGTCGCGATCGATGGCTGCGGCCAGCGACAGCGTCCGGAAGCACAGGGCCATGCTGTCGACATCCGGGCGCTGTCGTTGCTTGGCTTCCTGCAACAACGCCGTGTACTTCTGCGCCAGTTCCATTGAATGCCGCCATATGATGTGGCGCCTAATCATATGGACAGCATGCCGGGGGTCGAGCCCTCTCTGACCGGTGCGGATGCAAAGACCAGGCATTTCCGCCGTCGACAAGCGAAGCAGGGCGTTGACAGTTCGTTAACGAACGATAATCATTCTCGTATTCGGCGCATTCATCCGGCGCTGATCCGCCGCAGCCGCCAACCGCGCGAGACCGCTCGCCGGCCAGCCCTCCCTGCCACCCGTCGCGACGCTCGAAGCGCGCGATGCGTGCCGCCTTTTGCCTGTCGTCCGAGGAACCCCCATGTCCCGTTGTACCGCTCGACCTGTCCGCCCCGCTGTGTCGTCTCCCGCGCTCGGCGCCTCGGTCCCCGCCACTGCGCCGCCGGCCCGTCGTCCATTGGCGCTGGCGCTCGGGGTGCTCGTGGCAGCCGCGCCGTTCATGGCGCAGGCCGAAGACAACGACAGCGGCCGGTACGCGGACGCAACCTCGCTCGACCAGGTCGACGTGCACGGCACGCGCTACGCGGCCGGCATCAAGCAGGCGGTGGACCTGAAGGACATTCCGCAGACGATTTCGGTGATCTCACGCGAGCAGATCGAGCTGCGCAATCTCTATACGCTCGAGGACGCGTTGTTGCAGACGCCGGGCATCACGGTGACGGGCGTCAGCTCCGAGGGGCAGACCTACATCTCGCGCGGGTTCAACATCAGCACCTATCTCATCGATGGCGTGCCCTCGACCGGCTACCCGGGTCCGCGTCCGGACCTGACCGTGTACGAGAGCGTCGAGGTCCTGCGCGGTGCGTCGAGCCTGTTCTCCGGTGCCGCGCAGCCCGGCGGTGCGATCAACCTCGTGCGCAAGCGCCCGCAACACACATTCCACGCCAGCGGCGCGCTGCTGGCCGGCAGCTGGGACAACACCCGCGCCGAGATCGACGTCGGCGGACCGCTGGTCGAAGGCGGGCAACTGCGTGGCCGCTTCGCCGCCTCGGCGCACGAATCGGACATGTTCTACGACGTCGGCCGCCGCGAGCGCTATGTCGCCTATGGCGTGACCTCGCTGGACCTGGGCGACGCCGCGACGCTGACGGTCGGTGCGCACTACCAAGATTATCTGGCGCCGATCCAGACCGGCCTGCCGGGGTACGTGGGCGGCGGCCTGTTGCCGGTCCGGCGTTCCACCTATCTGGGCGCCGACTGGAACGCGCTCGACAGCCAGAGCATTGTCGGCTTTGCCGAACTCGACTGGCGCCTGGGCGAGGACTGGCGCGCCAAGGTCACGTTCCAGCGCGCCCGCGACGAGTCCGAGAACTACTACGCCTATGTCGGCAACGGGGCGGTGCGGCCGGACAACGGCTGGGTCAGCCAGATCGCCTACTACGGCGACACCACCGAGCGCTGGACCAGCGTCGATGTCAACGTCGGCGGCGCGTTCGAACTGTTCGGCCGCGACCATGACGTGCTGATCGGCGCGGACCTGCAGAAGAGCGACTACAGCTACGTCGAATGGCGCGACAGCGCGTTTGCGCGCATCGACGTGTTCAACCCCGATACCGCGATCCCGCGTCCCGGCTATCAGCCCAACAGTGGCGGCCTGAGCAAGACCCGCCAGTGGGGCGTGTACGGCCACGCCAACCTCAGCCTGAGCGAGCGCCTGCACCTGCTGGCCGGCGCGCGTCTGAGCCAGTGGCAGATCCAAGAGCGCGACGGCTTCACCCGCGACCGTCCCAGCCTGAGCAATCCGCAGCCGGTGCGTCTGGGGCCGTGGACCGAAAACCGCATGCCCTCGGAAGTCACGCCGTTCGCCGGCCTGACCTACGAATTGAGCCCCCAGTGGACGGCCTATGGCAGCTACGTCGAGAGCCTGCAGCCGCAGCAGAATCGCACGGCGGCCGGCCGGCTGATCGATCCCTCGCGCGGCGAGCAGTGGGAGGGCGGCGTCAAGGGCGCACTGATGGACGGCCGTCTGTTGCTCAGCGCCGCCGCCTACCGCATCGACCAGGTCGGGCGCGCGCAGCCCGACCCTGACAACGAGGGTTTCTACGTCGCCGAGGGCGAAGTCGAGTCGAAGGGCGTCGAACTCGAAGCCAATGGCCGCATCACCGACAACTGGTCGATCTTCGGCGGCTACGCCTACAACACCAACGCTTACGCCAAGGACTCCACCAACGAGAACCGGCCGTTCACGCGGATCTCGCCCAAGCACGGCCTGAAGCTGTTCACGCACTACGACGTGACCGCCGGTGCACTCGCAGGCCTTCAGCTGGGCGCGGGCGTGAACTGGTACTCGCCGGTCGAAGGCGGCAGCGCGTACGTCGCCGTGCCGACCGTGGTGCGGCAGGGCGGCTACGCCGTCGTCGATGCGCTGATCGGGTATCGGGTGCGCGACAACCTGACCGTGCGCCTGAATGTCGGCAACCTGTTCGACAAGGTCTACTACACCCGAATCTCCGCCACCGGCCGCGGCAACTTCTACGGCGAGCCGCGCAACGTGACCCTGTCGCTGCGCACCACGTTCTGATCGGGGAGCGTGTCGGGCGGGCCCGCGCCCCCACCCGACACGCTGCGCGTGTCGACCTCCCCCGCACGCGGGGGAGGTTGATCTCGCGCGATCCCCGCACGCGGAGGAGGTGGATCCCGCGCGATGAGGGCTTTTGGCCCCTTCCCCCGCAGGCGGGGGAAGGCTGGGATGGGGGCCGCTTTCTGCGACCAGCCCGTGCCCCCGCTCGACGCGCTGTGCGTGTCGACCTCCCCCGCAGGCGGGGGAGGTGCTCTCGCGCGATGGTGGCTTTTAGCTTCTTCCCCCGTTTACGGGGCATTGCGCCCTTTACGGGTGGAAGGTGGGATGGGGGCCACGTTCCGCGGCGCAGTCCGCACCTTTGCAAGCCACGGCCCGTCCTGTCCAGAATGCCGGCTCCCCCCGCGCTGCCTTCGCCATGTCCTCGACGCCGCCCAACTCGAAAGGCCGTGTGCTGTTCGCCAGCCTGATCGGCACGACCATCGAGTTTTTCGACTTCTATATCTACGCCACGGCCGCGGTGCTGGTGTTTCCGGCGCTGTTCTTTCCCGACGCCGATCCGGCCGCAGCCACGCTGCAATCGCTCGCCACGTTCGCGTTGGCGTTCATCGCCCGCCCGATCGGCTCGGCGGTCTTCGGCCACTACGGCGACCGCATCGGCCGCAAGGCCACGCTCGTCGCCGCATTGCTGACGATGGGCATCTCCACCGTCGTCATCGGCCTGCTGCCCACCCACGCCCAGATCGGCATCGCCGCGCCGATCGCGCTGGCGCTGTGCCGCTTCGGTCAGGGCCTGGGCCTGGGAGGCGAGTGGGGCGGGGCGGTGTTGCTCGCGACCGAGAACGCACCGCCGGGCAAGCGCGCCTGGTACGGCATGTTTCCGCAGCTCGGCGCGCCGCTGGGGTTTTTCCTGTCGACGTCGACCTTCCTGCTGCTCGGCCGGCTGATGGACGAGGCCGCGTTCCTCGCCTGGGGCTGGCGCATTCCGTTCCTGGCCAGCGCCCTGCTGGTGCTCGTCGGCCTGTGGGTGCGCCTGCGCATCACCGAGACGCCCGATTTCCAGCGTGTGCTCGATCGCCATGCGCGGGTGCGCCTGCCGATGCGCGAAGTGCTGCTGCGCCATGGACGCGGCGTGGTGCTGGGCACGCTGCTGGCGCTGGCGACGTTCGTGCTGTTCTATCTGATGACGGTCTTCGCGCTGAGTTGGGGCACCGCGCAGCTTGGCTATACCCGCGAGCAGTTCCTGCTGCTGCAATTGGTCGGCGTACTGTGCTTCGCCGCGACGATTCCGGTCTCGGCGCTGTATGCCGATCGCGTCGGCCGTCGTCGCACGATGATCCTGGCCAGCATCGCGATCGCGCTGTTCGGCCTGGGATTCGCACCATTGTTCGTCGCGGGCAGTCCCGGTGCCACGCTCGCCTTCCTGATGCTCGGCCTGGGGTTGATGGGCCTGACCTATGGCCCGGTCGGCACCTTGCTGGCCGAGCTGTTCCCCGCCACGGTGCGCTATACCGGCGCGTCGCTGGCGTTCAACCTGGCCGGCATCTTCGGCGCCTCGCTCGCGCCGTACCTGGCGACCTGGCTGGGCGGGCGCTTCGGCCTGCACGCAGTCGGTGCCTATCTCGCGGTGGCGGCATTGTTGAGTCTCGGGGCATTGCTGGCCTTGCCGCGCGACCGCCCGGCGGCGTGAGCGCGCGCAGACGCGGGCCGCGGCACGTAGACTGATCCGCCGCCGTGCCGGAGTCCCGCATGAACATCTGGCTGTTGTCCAGCATCGCGCTCGCTGCGGTCGTGGGCATGGCGTTGCCGCTGCAGGCATTGCTCAACGCGCGCCTGGGCGCGCTGACCCACGGGGCGCTGTTCGCGTCCTTCGTCTCGTTCGCTGTCGGCACCTGCGCGCTCGGGCTGGTGCTGGTGGCCAGCCGCACGCCCTGGCCGACGCTGCGCGAGCTTGTCGCACTGCCGCCGTGGCTGTGGTTGGGCGGGCTGATCGGCGCGGTGTTCGTGTTCAGCGGCACCTTGCTGGTGCCGCGGCTCGGCGCGGCCGGCATGATCTGCCTGATCGTGGCCGGGCAACTGGTCGGCTCGCTGCTGGTCGATCACTTCGGCGTGCTCTCGCAGCCGCGCCCGATCGATGCGATGCGGGTGTTCGGCGCGTTGCTGGTGGGCGTCGGCGCACTGCTGGTGGTGCGGCCGTGGCGGGTGGCCACATGACCCGGCCGGCCCCGATCGCGTTGCCGGCGCCGATGCGCGCTGCGCTGGAAGCCGCCTACGCCACGCCGCCGCGCGCCTATCACAACCTCGAGCATGTGACCGAGCTGCTGCGCCATTACGATGCCGTCGCCGCGCGCGAGGGCTGGGCGCAGCCGGTCGAGGTGTGGCTGGCGGTGCTCTACCACGACGCCATCTACGAGGCCGGCCGCGGCGACAACGAGACACGCTCGGCGCAGCTGGCGGCCGAGGCGATCGCGCGTTGGCTGCCCGAGGCGGACGTCGATGTCGCGCGCGTGGTCGAGCTGATCGAACTCACCGCGCGCCACGGCAGCCTCGCGCCGGATGACTTCCCGCACGATGCGCAGGGCGACGACACCCGGCGCTTCCTCGACTGCGACATGGCGATTCTCGGCGCCGATCCAGCCGCGTTCGATGCCTACGATCGCGGCATCGCGTCCGAGTACCGCCACGTCCCGCGCTGGCTGTATGCGCTCAACCGTCGACGCTTTCTCAAGTCGTTGTTGGCGCGCGACCGGCTGTATCTCGACGACGGCTTCCATGCGCGCCTCGATGCCCAGGCGCGCCACAACCTGCGCCGCGCGGTGACGACCAAGCGCTGAGGTCGGGCTATCATCGGCGCACGCTGCCGCTGCAGCGCCGCCGTCTCCGTTTTCTTCGATCGCCATGGCCAAACTGCTGCTCAACCTGCGCTACGTGCCCGAAGACGAGGCCGCCGACGTGCGCGCCTTCCTCGACGAGGCACGCATCGACTGGTACCAGACGCGGCCCAGCCCGTTCGGGATCTCGCAGGGCGGTATCTGGCTGCGCGACAACGATGACCTGCCGCGCGCCAAGGCGCTGATGGCCGACTACCAGGCCAAGCGCCAGACCCAGGCGCGCGCCGCGCAGGCCCAGGCCGAGCGCGACGGGACCGCCGAGACCTTCGCCGAAATCTTGCGCGAGAATCCGTTGCGCGTGGTGCTGATCGTCGCCGCGATCGTGGCGACGATCGGGCTGATGGCGGTGCCCGGGTACATGCTCTCGCGCTGAGCCTACGTCACGCCGGGGCGACGTCAGGCGCTGCAAGCTCGCGCCCGTCCCGTCGTCGTCCTGGCCGGCATCGCTGCCGGCGGACGGGGACGGGCGATCCTTCGCACTCGATGAGCGCATCGCCATGTCCGGCACGCCGACCCGCGCGCAGCCCAAACCCAAGAGCAAGCCCTGGACACGGCCGAATCCGAAGCCGCGACCCGCACGCACCCGGTTGAGCACGGCGCAGAAGAACGCAGCGCAGCAGCGGGCCGACGAGAACGGCCGGCGCTATCCCAACCTCGTCGACAACATGTGGGCCAGTCGCCATCTTGCGAAGGACGGCTCGCCGAAAGCGTGAGCGCGGTTCGGCAGGCATGACCATCGGCACGGCGTCAGACGCGCCGGCATTGTTAAGGTCGATGGTTGCCCGCGTGCGCGGGCCCGCCCATCGCCCTTCGGAGATTCCATGCGCCGACCCCGACCGCTGCAGCCGCTGCTGCTCGCGAGCCTGATCGCCACGTTCGCCCTGCCTGCCGCCGCGCAGCGCGACATCCGCTTCGACAGCGCACAGGCCCCGGCCGGCGGCACGTTGGTGCTGGCGGTCCCGGAAGCGACCGATGGCGCGGTGCGCAGCAGTGCGTTCGCGCGGATCGACGACGCCAGCCAAGGCGCACTCTCGCGGGCCATCGCCGCTGCCGGCTTCAGCGGCAGGGCGGACAGCCAGCTCGATCTGCCGGGGATCGCCGGCTACGACCGCGTGCTGCTGATCGGGACCGGGGCGGGCACGCCCGATGCGCGCCGGATCGAGGACGTCGGCGGCCTCGTCGGACGGTTCGCCGCGCGCAGTCGGGCGCCGCAGGTCGACGTGCTGTGGGAGGGCACCGAAGCGGGCGCCGCCGCGCACCTCGCGTTCGGCGCCGCGTTGGGCCAGTACCGCTTCGACAAATACCGCAGCAGTGGCGATACCGAAGCAACCGGCACCGGCACCCTGGTCGTGCGCAGTCCCGCCGGCGCCGATGCTGCGCGTCAGTGGGACGGCGATTGGAAGGCGGTGGCCGAGGGTGTGGCGTTCGCGCGCGATCTCGTCACCGAGCCGGCCAACGTGCTGTACCCGGAGACGTTCGTCGCACGCACGCGTGCAGCCTTCGCCGGCAAGTCGAACGTCAGCATCGAGGTACTCGACGTGCCGGCGATGGAGAAGCTGGGCATGGGCAGCCTGCTGGCCGTGGGGCAGGGCAGTGCGCGGCCACCGCGGCTGATGGTCGTGCGCTACAACGGCGGCGCGCGCGGCGAGGCCCCGGTCGCGTTCGTCGGCAAGGGCATCACCTTCGACACCGGCGGCATCTCGATCAAGGGCAGCGAGAACATGTGGCGCATGAAGTACGACATGACCGGCGCGGCCAGCGCGACCGGTGCCGTGCTCGCGCTCGCCGGCCGCAACGCCAAGGTCAACGCCGTGGCCGTCGCCGCACTGGCCGAGAACATGCCCTCGGGCACCGCCGCGCGTCCCGGCGACGTGGTGCGTACCGCGTCCGGCAAGACCTACGAGATCATGAGCACCGATGCCGAGGGGCGCATGGTACTGGTCGATGCGCTGTGGTACGTCCAGCGCCAGGACAACCCGCGCGTGATCGTCGACATCGCCACGCTGACCGGCGCGATCGTCACCGCGCTGGGCAACGATTACGCCGGTCTGTTCACTCGTGACGATGCGCTGGCCGCGCAGCTCACCGCCGCCGGCCAGGCGGCCGGCGAGCCGGTCTGGCGCATGCCGATGCATCCGGGCTACGGCAAGCTGCTCGAATCGCCGATCGCCGACCTGCGCAACGGCGGCGGCCGCCCGGGCTCGGGCACGGCGGCGCACTTCATCGGCGAGTGGATCGATCCGGGCCGGGCCTGGGCGCATCTGGACATCGCCGGCATGGCCTGGCGCGACGGCAACGAACTGCCGACGACCCCGGCCGGCGCATCGGCCTATGGTGTGCGTCTGTTCGACCGCTTCGTGCGGGACAACTACGAGCGCTGAGGTCCAGCCACCACACGCCATTGCGATCGCGCGCCCTCCTCGCGGCGCGAGGGCTGTCCCGCAACAACGGCACCCCGATGCGATCGTGCTCCTTCCCCCGCGGCGCGGGGGAGGGTTGGGGGGGGCATGGGCCCGCGGGCGGAACGTCTCGACTCCCGAGATCGGCGCACATGTCTCGCTCCCGCTTTCCGCGGCCTCAACCTTTGCTCCTACCGATGAAGGGGCAGGGCGGCTGTGCCGCAACAACGGCACGCCGATGCGGTCGTGCTCCCTCCCCCGCGGCGCGGGGAAGGGTTGGGGTGGGGGGCATGGGCCCGCGGGCGGAACGTCTCGACTACCAAGATTGGCGCACATGTCTCGCTCCGGTTGTTCGGCGCCCCGATCGTTCGCGCGCTTCCAACCGATTCCCGCAGGGAGCGCACGTCGGCGCAGAGGCCGTGGGCGGGCACCGCTACAATTGCGTCCATGATCGACAACCTCGCCGCCTACCACTTTGTTGCCATCGACGACCCGACTGCCGTCGCCGACTGGCTGCGCGCGCTGGCCGAAGCCGGCGAGCTGCGCGGTACGGTGCTTGTCGCGCCTGAGGGCATCAATCTGTTCCTGGCCGGCCGCGTCGAGGCGATCGATGCACTGGTCGCGGCGGTCCGCAGCGATCCCCGCTTCGCCACGCTGCAGGTCAAGCGCAGTCGCAGTGAATCGGTGCCGTTCGCGCGCCTGAAGGTCAAGGTCAAGCCCGAGATCATCAGCTTTCGCCGGCCCGACGCAATGCCCCTGGCCGCACCAGCGCGCGCGCCCGACGTCGCGCCCGAAGATCTGGCGCGCTGGATCGCGCAGGGCCACGACGATGCCGGTCGCCGGCTGGTGCTGCTCGACACGCGCAACCGCGAGGAGGTCGCCCACGGCAGCTTCGCCGGCGCGCTGACCCTGCCGATCGACAACTTCACCGAGCTGCCCGATGCGCTCGCGCCGCACCGCGACGGGCTGCGCGATGCGACCGTCGTGAGCTTCTGCACCGGCGGCATCCGGTGCGAGAAAGCGGCGCTTTGGATGCGCGCCGACGGCATGGACAACGTGTTGCAGCTCGACGGCGGCATCCTGGGCTACTTCGAGCGCGTGGGCGGCTTCGGCTACGACGGCCGCTGCTTCGTCTTCGACGACCGCGTCGCGCTCGACCCCGCACTGCGCCCGCTGCACGACGGCGCGGAGGCCGCATGAGCTGGCTCGGCTTCGTGCTGGTCATCGTCGGCATCTGGCTCGCCTTCAAGGTGGCCGGCGTGGTGCTGCGTCTGCTGGTGACCGTCTTGATCCTGGTCGCCGCCTACTGGTGGCTGGCACCGTATCTGGGCTGGCCGCCGCTGGCCGAGGTCTGGCATGTGCTGGGGCCGGATGTCCGGCTGCCGGATGTATCGCTGCCGGACATCGGAACGCGGTAACGCGCGCACTGTGCCGCCCCGTCCGGCTCATCGTGGTGCATCGGCCCGCTGTGCTGGAGAGGAGGCGGGTGGGGCGGCTCAGCCAAACTCCCGCGACGGCAGCACGAAGCGGCGGTCGGGACGGCCGACCAGGTCGAGAAAGGTATTGAAGACCGCTTCGGCGCGCGCCTGCATCGGGGCGATGTGCTGGGCGGTGAGTGCGCGGATCGCCTCGGCGTCGTGCGGCAGGCCTGCGCTGGCGAGCTCGTCGCGATAGGCCGGCGTGCCGAGCCAGCGCTCGATCAGCGGCGCGTCCATCTCCAGGTGGAACTGGAACCCGTAGGCGTTGTCGCCGTAGCGGAAGGCCTGCTGCTCGCAACTGTCGGTGCGTGCCAGGTGCACGGCGCTGCTGGGGATGTCGAAATGCCGGCCATGCCACTGGAACACAGGCGCGCCTGCGCCGAGCGGGGCGAGCACGGGGTCGCTGAGCCCGGCCTCGGTGCTGCGTAGCGGATACCAGCCGATCTCCGGTCGTGCGATGCGCCGCACCGGCGCGCCGAGCACGTGCGCCAGCAACTGCGCGCCCAGGCAGATCCCCAGCACGGGACGGCCGAGTTCGAGCATGCGCTCGATCGCGCGCAACTCGGTCAGCAGGTGCGCCCGCGCATGCCGGTCCTCGACGTTCATCGGACCGCCCAGCACGATCAGGCCGCGGTAGCGGTCGACATTGGGCTGCGCATCGGGTTCGCGCTCGAAGTTGACGAAGCGGATTCGATGCCCACGCCGGCGGATCAGCGGATCGAGCGTCCCCAGCGGCTCGGCGGCGACATGCTGGAAGACAAGAATGCGGGGCATCCCCCGATTCTAGGCATTCCCAAAACCTGGGTCAGAGTCGAATTTCGACAACAACCGGGGTCAGAGTGGATTTTCGGGTGAAATTCGACTCTGACCGCGGTTTTGGAGTCAGTCGCGGCGGGGGCCTTTGCGCGGGCCGCCGGGGCGGAAGCCGGGCTTGCCGTGCGGCTTGCCTGCGAACGGCCGCTTGCCAGTGCGCGGCGGGGCGGCAGCCATGTCGGCCTCCTCGGCGCGGCGCATGCGGATCGACTGGCCGGCGACGCGGACTTTCTTCAGGTGCTCGAGCAGTTCGCGCGGCATGCCTTCGGGCAGGTCGACCAGGCTGTAGTCGTCGCGGATGTCGATCCGGCCGATGTAGCGGCTTTCCAGGTCGGCCTCGTTGGCGATCGCGCCGACGATGTTGCCCGGCTGCACGCCGTGCACGTAGCCGACTTCGATGCGGAAGGTCTCCATGCCCACGTCGGGCTCGCGCGGGCCCTGGTCGGGGCGCGGCGCGCGGGGCTCGCGGGGTTCCCGCGGTTCGCGTGCGGCGCGCGAGGCCTCGCGGCCGCCGGGTCGCTCGACGAACTCACGCTCGAACGGCTTCTCGGGCTTGCGCGGCGGGTCGAGCAGCAGCGGCGTGTCGCCCTGGACCAGGGTCGCCAGGGCCGCGGCGATCTCGACCGCGGGCACGTTGTGCTCGCGCTCGTAGCGTTCGACCAGATCGCGGAACTGCGCCAGCTGCGGGCTCTCCAGCGCGCCGGTGATCTTCTCCAGGAAGCGGTCGACGCGGCGCTCGTTGACGATCTCGACCGTCGGCAGTTGCATCTGCTCGATCTTCTGTCGGGTCGCGCGCTCGATCGCGCCGAGCATGCCGCGCTCGCGCGGGGCCACGAACAGGATCGCCTCGCCGCTGCGTCCGGCGCGGCCGGTGCGGCCGATCCGGTGCACGTAGCTCTCGGTGTCGTAGGGGATGTCGTAGTTGAGCACGTGGCTGATGCGCTCCACGTCCAGTCCGCGCGCGGCGACATCGGTCGCGACCAGCACGTCGATGCGGCCATCCTTGAGCTGCTGGATGGTCTTCTCGCGCTGCTTCTGGTCGAGGTCGCCGTTGATCGCGGCCGCGGCCAGGCCGCGCGCCGAGAGCTTCTCGGCCAGTTCTTCGGTCGCCAGCTTGGTGCGCGCGAAGATGATCATCGCGTCGAACGGCTCGGCTTCCAGGATCCGGGTCAGCGCATCGAGCTTGTTGGTGCCGCTGACCATCCAGTAGCGCTGGCGGATATTGGCGGCGGTCGTGGTGGTCGCCTTGATCGCGATCTCGACCGGCTCGCGCAGGTAGGTCTGCGCGATGCGCCGGATCTGCGTCGGCATCGTCGCCGAGAACAGCGCCACCTGGCGCGAGTCGGGCGTCTTCTTCAGCACGGCTTCGACATCGTCGATGAAGCCCATGCGCAGCATTTCGTCAGCCTCGTCGAGCACCAGCGCGCGCAGTTCGGACAGGTCCAGCGAGCCGCGCTCGAGGTGGTCGATCACGCGGCCGGGCGTGCCGACGATCACCTGCACGCCGCGCTTGAGCGCCGACAGCTGCTGGCCGTAGCCCTGGCCGCCGTAGATCGGCAGCACATGGAAGCCGGGCATGTGCGCGGCGTACTTCTGGAACGCCTCGGCGACCTGGATCGCCAGCTCACGGGTGGGGGCGAGCACCAGTGCCTGCGGCTTTTGGGCGGCCGGGTCGATGCGCGCCAGAATCGGCAGCGCGAATGCGGCGGTCTTGCCGGTGCCGGTCTGGGCCTGACCGAGCACGTCGCGGCCCTCGAGCAGCGGCGGAATGGTCGCGGCCTGGATCGGCGACGGCGACTCGTACCCCACGCCGGCCAGCGCGCGCAGCAGCGGCTCGGGCAGGGCGAGGTCGGTGAACTTGGGGGTCGAAGCGGGGGCGATGGGCGTCTCGGCGCTCATGGTGCGGTCTCTCGTAGCGCCGGCGCAGTGCCGGTCGGGGGAACCGCATAGTGTAACCCGCCATGGCGTCTGGATTGACGAAAGACGGCGCAAACACCAGGGGAACGCCGGTCAAGGGCGCAGCGCAGGCGTGGTCCCGGTTCTGGTGCGGGCACCTGCGATGAGGCCCGGCGAGGTCCTGATCCGGAGCGAGCGCAGCAAACGGGCATGGCCCATCGGGGGGGCAGACTTGCAGCGATTGCCGGGCCCCACGGTGCGCGGGCCACCCCGATTCTCCGCGTCTTGTCATGCCCTGGCCCATCATGGTGGCCACGAGCCGAACGCAGAGGACCCGATGGCGACGATCCGCGTGCATCACCTGAACAACTCCCGCTCCCAGCGCGTGCTGTGGTTGCTCGAGGAACTGGGGCAACCCTACGAGGTCGTGCGCTACCAGCGCGACGCCCGCACGATGCTCGCCCCCGAGACGCTGCGTGCGGTGCATCCGCTGGGCAAGTCGCCGGTGGTCGAGCTCGATGGCCGCGTACTGGTGGAGTCGGGGGCGATCGTCGAAACCCTGGTCGAGCGCTTCGACACCACACATACGCTGTCGCCCGAACCGGGCGACGAGGACGCACGGCTGCGCTACCGGCAATGGCTGCATTACGCCGAAGGCTCGGCGATGCCGCCGCTGCTGCTGACCCTGGTGATGGCGCGACTGCGCAGTGCGCCGATGCCGTTCTTCGTGCGGCCGATCGCACGCGGCATCGCCGACCGGACGATGCAGGCCTTCGTCGGCCCGCAACTGGGCACCCATCTTGGCTATGTCGAGCGCGAATTGCAGGCGCAGCCGTGGCTGCTCGGCGAGCGCTTCAGCGCGGCCGACATCCAGATGAGCTTTCCGCTGGAGGCCGCGGTGGCACGCGCCGGCGAGTACGTCGGTCCCCGCATCCGCGACTTCGTCGAGCGGATCCATGCGCGGCCAGCCTACCGACGCGCGCTCGAGGTCGGCGGTCCCTACGAGCTGGGGCGATGAGCGCGACGGTCCTGCCGCAGGTCGCGCTGGCGCATGGCCTGCGCTTCGACAACCGCTTCGTGCGCGAACTGCCGGGCGATGCCGAGGCCGGTAGCCGGCGGCGCCAGGTCGAGGGCGCGCTGTGGTCGCCGGTGCTGCCGACGCCGGTTGCCGCGCCGCGCCTGCTCGCGCATTCGGCCGAAATGGCGCAGGCGCTGGGCTTCGATGCCGACACCGTCGCCTCGCCGGCGTTCGCGCAGGTCTTCGGCGGCAACGCGCTGGCACCGGGCATGATGCCCTTCGCCGGAAACTACGGCGGGCACCAGTTCGGGCATTGGGCCGGGCAGCTCGGCGATGGCCGCGCGATCACACTGGGCGAGGGCGTCGCCGACGACGGCCAGCGCTGGGAACTGCAGCTCAAGGGCGCCGGTCCGACGCCGTACTCGCGCACGGCCGATGGGCGGGCGGTGCTGCGCTCGTCGATCCGCGAATTCATCTGCAGTGAGGCGATGCATCACCTGGGCATCCCGACCACCCGCGCGCTGTCGTTGGTGGCCACCGGCGATGCGGTCGTGCGCGACATGTTCTACGACGGCCATCCGGCCGCCGAGCCGGGCGCGGTGGTGTGTCGGGTCGCGCCGTCGTTCGTACGGTTCGGGCATTTCGAGCTGCCGGCCGCGCGCGGCGACCTTGCGCTGCTCAAGCGGCTGGCCGACTTCACGATCGCGCGCGACTTCCCGCATCTGGCCGGCCAGGGCGAGACGCGGTACGGCGACTGGTTCGCAGAGGTCTGTACCCGCACCGCGACAATGATCGCCGGCTGGATGCGCGTGGGCTTCGTGCACGGCGTCATGAACACCGACAACATGTCGATTCTGGGCCTGACGATCGACTACGGGCCGTATGGCTGGGTCGACGATTACGACCCGGAATGGACGCCCAACACCACCGATGCCCAGGGCCGGCGCTATCGCTTCGGTTGGCAGCCGCGCATCGCGCACTGGAACCTCGGGCGACTGGCGCAGGCGCTCGCGCCGCTGTTCGGTGAGGTCGCGCCGCTGCAGGCCGGGCTCGACGCCTATGCCGCTGGCTACGGCGCTGCCGATCGCAACAACACCGCCGCCAAGCTCGGTTTGCCGGATGCGCGCGAAGGCGACGTCGCGCTGATGCAGCGCCTGTACGGCCTGCTGCAGGCTGGAGAGGTCGATATGACGCTGTTCTTCCGAGGGCTGGCCGATCTCGACCCGGCCGCGCCGTCGCTCGATGTGGTCGACGAGGCGTTCTACGAGCCGGCGCGCCGTGCGGCGGTCGAGGACGGGCTGGTCGCGTGGTTGCGCGACTATGCCGCGCGCCTGGCCGACACCGCCGAACCTGCCGAGGGCCGGCGAGCGCGCATGCACGCGGCCAATCCGCGCTACGTGCCGCGCAACTACCTGGCCCAGCAGGCGATCGACCGCGCCGAGGGCGGCGATGCGGCGGGCATCGCGGAGTTGCTGGACGTGCTGCGCCGCCCCTACGCCGACCAGCCGGGGCGCGATGCCTTCGCCGGCCGCCGTCCGGACTGGGCGCGCACGAAGCCGGGCTGCTCGATGCTGTCGTGCAGTTCCTGACGGCGCGTGCCTGCCGGGGCGATCGCGCGGGGATGTGGCGCCGGTCGTGACCGCGGTCGCGGCCTGCCGACACGGGGCATGGCAGGCTGGCGTGGTCTCTGGCCGCCTGGAGTTATCCATGAAAGCGCTTGCCGCCTCGCTCTCGCTGCTGCTGCTCGCTGCGTGCTCCGACGCTGATCGTGCAACGACGCCCCCCAGCACCACGGCCGACCCCGGCGCTGCATCGCCATCGGACGCCCGCACCACGCCCGCTGCTTCGCTCGGCACAGCCGGCGCTGCGGCGCCGGCGCCGGAAACCGCCCCATTCTGTCCGGACGACGAGACCATCGTGTTCGGCTGCCGCCACGCGGCGGGCGTCGATGCGCTGTGCGGGTCGCCCGACGGCGCGCGCATGACCTACCGAAACGGCGCCGCGCAGGGCGCGGCGGCGCCCGCGGTCTATCCGTCCGACGACACCACGCCGTCGCAGGCATTTCGTGGCGGCACGTTGATGTACTCGGGCGGCGGCGGTGCCTTCCTGCGTTTCGACCACCAGGGGCAGGTCCATACGCTGTACACCGGCATCGGCCGTGGCTGGGAAAAGGCGGGCGTGGTGATCGCGTCGACTGGCGGCGCTGCAGTCGAGCGCAGTTGCGACGGTGATGCGGTCTCGCAGATCGGGCCCGCACTGTTCACGCAATACGGCATCCCAACCGACCCCGAAGGCTTCGAGATTCCCTGAGTGCGATGCGCGCGGTGCCCGGCATCAGGCGCGCCGATGGCCGGTCGCAGTGCAACCGGCCGAGCGCGTCAGTACCGGTACTCCGAGATGCACGCCGCCACCGGCCATCGCTGGTGGCGCAGCGGGGCTCAGTCCAGGATCGCGCTGGCGCGCGCGTAGTAGGCCTCGCGATCGGCCAGGCCATTGGTGCCGCCGTTGATCAGCCGCGTGACCTGGGTGAAGTTGCCGGCATCGGCGGCGGCATTGATGTCGCGGCTCTGCCAGTACCAGGCCGCTATCCGCGCGGCATTCTCGGGCTGCGCGGCGAGCTCGGGGTTGTTCACCAGGTCCAGGCCAAGGGCGCGCCCGGCCTCGGTGTAGTTGTGGCGGCCGGTCACCTGGATGTAGCCGCGGCCCTTGTAGCGCTCGCCGTCGCCCGGCTGGGTGTTGCCCAGGTCCGCGCGGCCTTCGTACGCCGCGCCGCTGGCGATCTCCTCCATGTAGTGGAAGCCGCCGCTCTCGTGCGCCAGCTGAGCGATGAACATCGCCTGGCGCTGCGGCGTGTCGATATTGGCCTCGGCCATCGCGGCGTTGAGGTGCGGCGCGACCGCCTCGGCCTTTGCGGCGCTGAGCGTCGGCACGATCTGCTGCAACTCGGCTGCGGTGACGCCGCCCGCGCCGCCTGTGGCTGGCGGTGCGGTCGGGTCCGGGCCCGTCACAGGACCGGCGCCGTCGCCACCGGTGCCGCCGCCCGTGCCGCCAGGCAGCTGGATGCGGTCGCCGACGCCAATCAGATCGGGGTTGCGAATCTGCGGGTTGGCCTCGAGCAGCGCCTGCACCGTCGTGCCGTTGGCCGAAGCGATGCCCGACAACGAGTCGCCGGGCTGCACGGTGTAGCTGCCGCCCGCCGCATTCGCGGCCTGGACGGTGTCGCCTGGGACGCTGATGCGATCGCCGGGATAGATGACATCGGGGTTCAGCACCTGCGGGTTCGCCGCCAGCAGCTTGTCGAGCGGCACACCGAGCTGTGCGGCCAGGCCGGACAGCGTATCGCCATGCTGGACAGTGACCGAGCGTCCGGAGGCCGGATCGGTGGCGGGCAGGGCGGCCTGCGGGCCGACGGCGGAAATGGCGTTCATCGACGTCTCCTTCGTGGCGGATCGCGATGCAGCGCATGCGGTGCGATCAGGTTGTCATCCTGGATACCGCCATGCCGCCGGCGCTCCAACTAGGGAAAGCCCTAAGGCGCCCGGTTCAGGGACGTTGGATCGTCGAGACTGAGACGGCGGTCCGGTCCGCGGCGCGGACCGCTACACTGTGCGGATGCCTTTGATGACCTTGAATGCCGTCGACTACAGCGTCGGCGGCCCTTTGCTGCTGGACGGTGTCGAGCTGTCGATCGACCGTGGCGAGCGGATCGCGCTGATCGGCCGCAACGGTGCCGGCAAGTCCACCCTGATGCGCCTGATCGATGGCGAGCTCAAGCCCGACGACGGCGAGATCCGCCGCGAGCAGGGCGTGCGCGTGACGCGCCTGGAGCAGGAAGTGCCCGCGGGCGCCGACGGCAGCATCTTCGACGTGGTGGCGGGCGGTCTGGGCGAGGCGGGCGCGGCGCTGGCCGAGTACCACCGCCTGCTGCACGCCGAGGACTACGACGCACTCGCCGACGTCCAGGCGCGCATCGACGCCCTCGACGGCTGGCGCATCGACCAGCGTGTGACCGAGGTCCTCGAACGCCTGCAGCTCGACGGCGATGCGGCATTCACCCGGCTGTCGGGCGGCATGAAGCGCCGCGTGCTGCTGGCGCGCGCAGTGGTGTCGGCGCCGGACATTCTGCTGCTCGACGAACCGACCAATCATCTTGATATCGCCGCGATCGACTGGCTCGAAGGCTTCCTCAAGCAGTGGCCCGGCGCGATCGTGTTCGTCACCCATGACCGCCGATTCCTGCGTTCGCTGGCCACGCGCATCATCGAGATCGATCGCGGCAAGCTCACCAGCTGGCCCGGCGACTGGGACAACTACGTGCGCCGCCGCGAGGAACGCCTCAACGCCGAAGCGCAGGAGCAGGCGCGTTTCGACAAGATGCTGGCGCAGGAAGAGGCCTGGATCCGCCAGGGCATCAAGGCCCGCCGCACCCGCGACGAAGGCCGTGTGCGCCGGCTCAAGGCGATGCGCGTCGAACGTGCGCAGCGCCGCGATCTCACCGGTAACGTGCGCATGGCGGCGGCCTCGGCCGGCAATTCCGGCAAGAAGGTCGTCGAGCTCAAAGACATCAGCTTCGGCTTCGGCGATCGCGTCCTGATCCGCGATTTCTCCACGACGATCTTCCGCGGCGATCGCATCGGCCTGATCGGCGCCAACGGCACCGGCAAGACCACGCTGCTCAAGCTGCTGTTGGGCGAACTGCAGCCGCAGACCGGTGAGGTGCGCGCGGGCACGCAGCTTCAGATCGCGTACTTCGACCAGTACCGCGCGACGCTGCGCGAGGACTGGAACGCGTTGGAGAACGTGGCCGAGGGTCAGGATTTCGTCGAGATCAACGGCACCCGCAAGCACGTGATCGGCTATCTGCAGGATTTCCTGTTCACGCCCGAGCGCGCGCGTGCGCCGATCACCCGCCTGTCGGGCGGCGAGCGCAACCGTCTGCTGCTGGCCAAGCTGTTCGCGCAGCCGTCCAACCTGCTGGTGATGGACGAACCGACCAACGACCTCGACGTCGAGACGCTGGAACTGCTCGAAGAACTGCTGGGCGAGTATCCCGGCACGCTGCTGCTGGTCAGCCACGACCGCGACTTCCTCGACAACGTGGTCACCTCGACGCTGGTGATGGAAGGCGAGGGTCACGTCGGCGAGTACATCGGCGGGTACGAGGACTGGCTGCGCCAACGCCCGCAGCCGGGCGAGGCGCTGCCGGCGATCACGCTCGCGGCGAAATCCGCGGCGAGCGCAGTGCAGGCCGCTTCGACGCCGGCCGTGGGCGAAGCGCCGGTCATGGCCAAGCGCAAGCTCAGCTACAAGGACCAGCGCGAGCTCGAACAGTTGCCCGGTCGCATCGAGCAGTTGGAGACCGATATCGCGCGCATGACCGAGGAGATGAACACGCCGGCGTTCTATCAGCGCGACGCCGCCGGCATCGCCGCGCATGGCCAGCAGTTGCAGCAGCTGCAGGACACGCTCGACGCCGCCTATCTGCGCTGGACCGAACTCGACACCTGACCTTCGACGACCGCCGCCCCGTGCTGATCACCCGACCGCTGCCCGCCGACACCGATCTGCTCGCGCTGCAGCGCGCCGCGCCCGCGCGCCATCCGCTGCTGCTGCAGTCGGTCGCGCACGGCACCGCACAATCGCGCTGGGACCTGCTGCTGGCGACCGACGGTGCCTTGCTGCGGCTGGACGCCGACGGCACCACCCGCGATGCCGACGGTCGCAGCCTCGAGGGCGCGTTTCTCGATCTGCTCGATGGCCAGTGGCGCGCCGCACGCATCGATCGCGACGAACCGCGCTGGCCCTTCCGCGGTGGCTGGGCGCTGTATCTGGGCTATGAGCTCGCCGGCCAGGTCGAGCCCGTGCTGGACCTGCCGGCCGCTGTCGGCCATCTGCCGGTCGCGATGGCCTGGCGCTGCCCGGCCGCGGTGCTGCGCGACCATGCCACCGGCGAGGTCGTCGCGGTCGCCGAACCCGGCCACGCTGCCTTGCTCGATGCGCTGACCGAGGCGGCCTCGGTGTCGCCCGCGCCGTTGCCGGCCTGGCGCGCGCCGCTCGCGCTCGACGAAGACGCCCCGTCGCGCTTCACCGACGGTGTGCGCCGTGTGCTCGACTACCTCGCCGCCGGCGACGTGTTCCAGGCCAACCTCTCGCGCGGCTGGCGTGCGACCTTCGACGGCGCGCTCGATCCTGCCGCGCTCTACGCCCGCCTGCGCGAGCACAACCCCGCGCCATTCGCCGGTCTGCTGCAGGGTGCGGGCTGGGCGGTCGCCAGCGCCTCGCCCGAGCGTCTGGTTTCGGTGCGCGGCGATCTGGTCGAGACCCGGCCGATCGCCGGCACCCGCGCCCGCTTCGACGGCGACGACGACCTGGCCCGCGTGCAGGAGCTGGTCGGCCATCCGAAGGAGCGCGCCGAGCACGTGATGCTGGTGGACCTGGAGCGCAACGACCTGGGACGCGTATGCGTGGCCGGCAGCGTCGAAGTCGACGAGCTGATGTGCGTGGAAAGCTATGCCCACGTGCACCATATCGTCAGCAACGTCCGTGGCCGGCTGCGCTCCGATGCGACGCCTGGGCGGACGATCGCCGCGGTGTTCCCCGGCGGCACGATCACCGGCTGCCCGAAGGTCCGCTGCATGCAGATCATCGCCGAACTCGAAGGGCAGGGCCGCGGCGCCTACACCGGCGCGATGGGCTGGCTCAACCGCGACGGCGACCTCGACCTCAACATCCTGATCCGCAGCGCCGAGATCGAAGGCGACACCGCCCGCTTCCGTACCGGCGCCGGCATCGTGGCCGACTCCGACCCCCAGCGCGAACTCGACGAGACCCGGGCCAAGGCCCGCGGCACCCTCCGCGCGCTGGGGTGCGATGGCTGACGCGTTCTTCGCGCGACGAAGGACGCCCTCTGCGATGACCTCCCGCCCGCGGGGGGAAGTCGGCGCGCATCGCGAGTCGAGTGAGGCAGGAGCTCGCGAAAAGCAGCCCCCATCCCAACCTTCCCCCGTAAAAAACGGGGGAAGGAGTTAAAGCGTCATCGCGCGGGATCACCTCCCCGCTCGCGGGGAGGTCGGCGCGCATCGCGCGCCGGGTGGGGGCATGGGCTCGTCGCGTAAAGCACCCCCTTCCCAACCTTCCACCCGTAAAGGGCGCAATGCCCCGTAAAACGGGGGAAGGAGGCAAGCGCTGTCAGTGCTCCGCCATCGACACCAGTGGCACGCGCTTGACGCCACACAGCAGCCGGTACGCGCTTGTCTGGCTGCGGGCGACGACCTCGCCGGCCGGGACCTGGCGGCCCCACAGTTCGACACGGCTGCCGACGCCAGCGTCCGGATGCTCGGTCAGGTCGACGGTGAGCATGTCCATCGACACCCGCCCGATCAACTGGCCCGGGCGCCCGTCGATCGCGACCGGCGTGCCGGTGGCGGCGAACTGCGGATAGCCGTCCGCGTAGCCCATCGCCACGACGCCCACGCGCGTCGGACGCGGTGTGACGAACGTGCCGCCGTAGCCCACGGGTTCGCCGGCCGGCAGCTCGCGCACGGCGATGACCTGCGACTCGAGCGTCATCACTGGCTGCAACTGCGCCGCGGCCAGATGGCCCGGCGCGAACGGCGAGGCGCCATAGAGCATCAGCCCGGCGCGCCCCCAGTCGCCGCGCGCCTGCGGCCAGGCGAGCAGGGCGGGGGAGTTGCACAGGCTGGTCTCGCCCGGCAGGTCGGCAGTGACCGTGGCGAACGTGGCGATCTGCTCGCGCGTGCGGTCATGCGCAGGCTCGTCGGCACGCGAGAAGTGGGTCATCTTCACCAGACGGCCGACCTGCGGCAGCGCGCGCAGCCGGTGCCAAGTGTCGGCGTAGGCATCGGGATCGATCCCGACGCGGTGCATGCCCGAATCGAGCTTGAGCCACACGTCCAGCGGCCGCGACACCGTCGCGCGCGCGAGCGCCTCGACCTGCCAGGGCGCGTGCACCACCATCCACAGATCGTGCTCGGCAACCAACGGCAGCTCATCGGCGGCGAGCACGCCCTCCAGCAGCAGGATCGGTGCGGTGATGCCCGCTTCGCGCAGCGTCAGCGCTTCTTCCAGGAACGCGACCGCGAACCCGTCGGCTTCGCTCGACAGTGCCTGTGCGCAGCGCACCGCGCCGTGGCCATAGGCATCGGCCTTGATCACCGCCAGGGCCTTGCCGCCGCCGAGCCGGCGAGCGAGTCGATAGTTGTGGCGCAGGGCGTCGAGGTCGATCAGCGCGCGAGCGGGGCGCATTGCGGTGTCCTTGCTGCGGAGAAAATCAGCGCGCCATTGTCGCGCCTGCGACGCTGCGCGTGTCCGACCGCGACGCAGTGTCCCGCGCGTGTCCGTAGCGAGAGAGGTCGAGCCCGTCGCCGCGGATCGCGGTCGGTTGCATCGCCATCAGGTCGGCCAGATAACGCCCGGAGCCACAGGCCATCGTCCACCCCAGCGTGCCGTGGCCGGTGTTGAGGAACAGGTTCCGGTAGCGGGTGGCGCCGACCACGGGTGTGCCGTCGGGCGTGGTCGGCCGCAGGCCGGTCCAGAAATCGGCCGCAGCGAGGTCGCCACCACGCGGATACAGGTCGCCGACCACTTTCTCCAGCGTCGCGCGCCGACGCGGGTCCAGGCGCATGTCGAAGCCGGCGACTTCGGCCATGCCGCCGACGCGGATGCGAGTGTCGAAGCGGGTGATCGCGACCTTGTAGCTCTCATCGAGCACCGTGGAGACCGGCGCCATCGCCGGGTCGCGGATCGGGATCGTCAGCGAATAGCCCTTGAGCGGGTACACCGGCACGTCCAGACCCAGCGGCCGCAACAAGGCCGGCGACCAACTGCCCAGCGCCATCACATAGCGGTCGAAACGTTCCAGGCGACCATCGATGCGCACGCCGTCGATCCGGTCGCCGCTGCCCTCGATGCGCTCGATCGTCTGTCCGAAGCGGAATGTCACGCCCGCGTCCCGGGCCAGTTCGGTCAGCCGCTCGGTGAACAGCCGGCAGTCGCCGGTCTGGTCATCGGGCAGGCGCAGCGCGCCGGTCAGGCGGTCGGCGACGCCGGCCAGCGCCGGCTCCACACGCGCGATGCCGGCGCGGTCGAGCAGTTCGTAGGGCACCCCGGCCTCGTCGAGCACTGCGGTGTCGCGCCCGGCGTGATCGAGCTGCGCCTGGGTGCGGAACACCTGGAGCGTGCCCAACTGGCGCGCCTCGTAGGCGATGCCGGTCTCGGCGCGCAGCGCGTCCAGGCAGTCGCGGCTGTACTCGGCCAGCCGCACCATCCGCTCCTTGTTCACCGCATAACGTGCGGCGGTGCAGTTGCGCAGCATCTGCGCCAGCCACAGGTACTGCTGCGGATCGGAGGTGAGCCGGATTGCCAGCGGTGCGTGCCGTTGCATCAACCAGCGGATCGCCTTGAACGGCACGCCCGGCGCCGCCCACGGCGACGCGTAGCCGGGCGAGATCTGGCCGGCGTTGGCGTGGCTGGTCTCGCAGGCCGGGCCGTTCGCCCGGTCGACCACCATCACCTCGAACCCGGCGCGCGCCAGATACCAGGCGCTCGTCACGCCGATCACACCGCTCCCCAGCACCAGCACCCGCATGTGCGCGACTCCGCAAGACATTTCGCCGGCGCAGGGCGCGGCCGGCACGCAATCCGCGCAGTATAGTGGCGGTCCGATAGTCGATTCCGCTGTTTTGAGGCACGGTTCACGGCGGATTGTCCTGTCGCGCGCCGCTCTTGCCCGGAGTTTTTCATGCCCGTCCCGCGCACCACCCGCAGCCGCCCGCTCGACCGCATCGACGCGCGCATCCTGCGCATCCTGCAGGAGGATGCGCGCATCTCGTTCACTGAGCTCGGCGAGCGCGTCGGGCTGTCGACGACGCCATGCACCGAACGCGTCCGCCGGCTCGAGCGCGAGGGCGTGATCCAGGGCTATCACGCCCGGCTCGACCCCGCGCGGCTGAAGGCCGGGCTGCTGGTCTTCGTGCAGATCGGCCTGGCCTACAAGTCCGCCGATATCTTCGAGGAATTCCGCCGCGCCGCCCTGCGCGTGCCCAACGTGCTCGAGTGTCACCTGATGTCCGGCGATTTCGACTACCTGATCAAGGCCCGCATCCCGGAGATGGCCGCCTATCGCGAACTGCTCGGCAGCAGCCTGCTGACGCTGCCGCATGTGCGCGAATCGCGTAGCTACATCGTGATGGAGGAGATCAAGGAGACGCTGGCGCTCGCGATCCCCGACTGAGACGGCGGACAGCGCGTCCGCCCAACGTCTCACCGACGCCCGCCCTTGCCATGGCCCGCATCCGCTGCCCCCGCTGCCTGCGCCCGGTCTCGCATTGCCTGTGCGCGTGGATCCCCGATCTGCCCAGTCGCAGTCGGGTCCTCGTGCTGCAGCACCCCGACGAGGCCGCGCATCCGCTCAACACCGCGCGGCTGGCCGCCCTCGGCTTGCGCCACGCCACGCTGTGGGTGGGCGAGCGGTTTGCCGACCTGCCGGCCTGGCTCGAGGCGCCCGGTGTGCGTGCGCTGCTGCTGTTTCCGGGCGAGACGGCCGTCGATCCCGAGGCCTGGACGGCGGCAGGCGAGGGCGCGCAGACGCTGCTCGTCGTGCCGGACGGCACCTGGCGCACGGCGCGTCGCCTGCTGCGCCTGAACCCCGAGCTCGCCGCGCTGCCGCGCCTGGCGCTCGCGCCGGACCGGCTCTCGCGCTACCGCGTGCGCCGCGCCCGCGAACCGCATGCGCTCGCGACCGTCGAAGCGATCGCCGCCGCACTCGACGTGCTCGAGCCCGGCGGCGGCTTCGAGGCGTTGCTCGCCCCGTTCGACGCGATGGTCGACAGGCAGATCGCGGCGCAGGCAAAGCGGGAGGCGGGCGAGGCGGGCGAGGCGGGGGTGTCGGCAGATACCGCGATTACGGACGAGGCCGGGGCTGCAGACAGGTAAGCCGTGGATGGCGCATGACGTGCGTTGTGCTCTCGCATGCGTGTTCGTGGGGGGGGCGCCATCGCGCCAGTCCGTGCCCCCACCCGCCACGCTGCGCGTGTCGACCTCCCCCACGCGTGGGGGAGGTGACCTTGCAACGCCACGCGGCTACTTCGTTCCCCGCTTGCAGTCAGGATGACGCCCCGCTTTGCTCCTTCCCCCGCTTGCGGGGCATTGCGCCCTTTACGGGTGGAAGGTTGGGATGGGGGGCGCTTTTCATGCCTGGGTCTGCTCCCCTCCGAGACGCTGCGCGCGTTGTTCCTTGCGGCGGATGTGTCTATGCGTCTCTGCACGGGTTACTTCGTTTCCATTTGCAGTGAAGGGCGCGCGTGCTACTCCTTCCCCCCCACTTGCGGGACATTGCGCCCTTTACCGTTGGAGGGCTGGGATGGGCGTGCTTCTCGCACATTCCGATCCGCTGGTCGCACGCGCCTTCAACCCGCGCAGCAATGGCATGCTTGCCGACTGTCCTCGCTTTTACGGATTTGCCGATGTCCCTCCCGCTCTCCGACCAGATCGTCCTCGTCACCGGTGGCGCCCGCGGCCTGGGGGCCGCGATCGTGCGCGCGTTCCTGGGCCAGGGCGCACGCGTGGTGGTCAATCATTTCCGCAGTGCTGCGGCCGCGCAGGCGCTGCAGGACGAATTTGGTCCCGAGCGCGCGCTCTCGCTGCGCGCCGATGTCACCGACCCCAAGCAGGTCGCGGCGTTGTTCGAGCAAGCGCGCGTCCGGTTCGGTGCGCCGGTGACCACCGTGGTCAACAACGCACTCGTCGATTTCGCGTTCGACGGCGATGCCCGCCCGCAGGGCGAGACGATCGAATGGACGCGGTTTTCCGCGCAGTTCGAGGGCAGCGTGCGCGGGGCACTGAATACGATCCAGGCCGCCGCGCCCGGCATGCGCGAGCGCGGCTTCGGGCGCGTGATCAACATCGGCACCAACCTGTTCCAGAACCCGGTCGTCCCGTACCACGACTACACAGCGGCCAAGGCCGCGCTGCTCTCGCTCACGCGCACGATGGCCGCCGACCTCGGTCCGCACGGCATCACCGTGAATATGCTGTCGGGCGGGCTGCTGCGGACCACCGATGCGAGCGCCGCGACCCCCGAGGCGGTGTTCGACCTGATCGCCGCCAGCACCCCGCTGCGCCGCGTGACCACGCCGGCCGAATTCGCCGACGCGGTGCTGTTCTTCGCCTCGCCATGGGCCCGCGCCGTGACCGGGCAGAACCTCGTCGTCGACGGCGGCCTGGTCAAGGACTGATCGGTCGCGGCTGATGCGACCGCCCCCGCGCACGCTGCCGCGACGGCGACCTGCAACCGGTGCACACTGCACCCGGGCATCCGCCAAGGCCGGTGGCAGGCATCGGCCGCGTTCGACGCAGGCACGCAGGAGGCAGCATGGCGACCACGACGACCCGCGCCGGCAAGGCGCTGCGCACCACGGCGGCCACGCCGCGGCTGTTCGACGCCCGGCCCGACACCGCCGACTTCCGCGACCGCATGTTCGAGCCCACGCTGGTCGACGTGCCCTCTGAGATGCCGCTCGAGCACTTCCTCGCGCTGAAGGTGCCCGTGCTCGACCAGCGCAGCGACGGCGCCTGCACCGCCTACGGCCTGGCCACCGTGGCCCACACACTGCTGCGCCGCCGCCGGCCCGAGCCGGTCACTCGGCGCGTGAGCACGCGCATGCTCTACGACATGGCACGCCGCTACGACGAATGGGAAGGCGAGGACTACACCGGCTCGAGCTGCCGCGGCGCGATGAAGGGCTGGCACCGCCACGGTGTCTGCGCCGAAGAGTGCTGGCCGGCCCGCCCCGGGCCGCTGCACGAGGTCTACACCGAGGAACGCGCCCGGGCCGCGCAGGAACATCCGCTCGGCGCCTACTACCGCGTCAACCACAAGGACCTGGTGGCGATGCATGCTGCCTTTGCCGAGGCCGGCGTGCTCTACGCCTCGGCCGCCGTGCACGACGGCTGGCTCGCGCCACCGGCCACCGGCGTCATCACCTGGGCCGAGCAGCCGGTCGCCGGCTGGCATGCGTTCGCGATCGTCGGCTATGACCGCGATGGCTTCTGGCTACAGAACTCCTGGGGCACGCGCTGGGGCCGACGCGGTTACGGCTGGGTGAGCTACGACGAATGGCTGCAGCGCGGCACCGACGTCTGGGTGGCGCGGCTGGCCGTGCCGGTGCGCCTGCAGCGCGTCCAGGCCACGGCCACCAGCAACTCGTTCCTGGCCCGTCAGTCCAACAGCTACGCCCAGGCCGACCTGCGCCCGCACATCGTCAGCCTGGGCAACGACGGCCGCCTGCGCACGACCGGCCGCTTCGGCACCAGCCAGGACGCCGTGCGCCACCTGGTGCGCGACGATCTGCCGCGCATCACCCGCGACTGGCCGAAGAAGCGCATCGCGCTCTATGCGCACGGCGGCCTGGTGCCCGAGGAAGCCGCCATCCAGCGCGTCGCCGATCTGCGCGAGCTGATGCTGCCGCAGCAGGTCTATCCGCTGTGCTTCGTCTGGAAGACCGGCTTCTGGAACACGCTGGGCAACCTGCTGCGCGATGCCGTGCGCCCGCGCACCGAGGGGCTGATGGACCGCGCCAAGGGCCTGCTGCTCGACCGCGTCGACGACACCATCGAGCCACTGGCCCGCGCTCTGGGCGGCAAGGCGTTGTGGGACGAAATGAAGGAGAACGCCCTGCTGGCAACCAATGCCGTCGTGCGCAGCGGCGATGCGATCACCGAAGCCGGCGGCGCGGCCCAGGTCGCCCGCCTCCTGGGCGAATGGATGCAGGCCGACCCCGACGTGGAACTGCACCTGGTCGGCCACAGCGCCGGGGCGGTGCTGCTGGCGCCGCTGGCGCAGTTGCTGACCGGCGACGGCCGCGTCGCCGACGGCCCGGCCGCCACGATGCAGGGCATCGGCCAGCGTATCGCCAGCCTCACGCTATGGGCGCCCGCGATGACCATGGACCTGTTCGAGCAGACCTTCCTGCCGGCGCTGCAAAACGAACGCATCGGCCACGCCGCGCTGTTCACGCTGACCGACCGTGCCGAGCAGGACGACCATTGCGCGCGCGTCTACAACAAGTCCCTGCTGTACCTCGTGGCCCATGCCTTCGAGGTCCGGGCGCGGAGCTGGGTACGCAGCGAACACCGCCATGGCACCCCGTTGCTGGGCATGGCCCGCTTCATCGAGGCCCACGCCGGCATCCGCGACCTGCTGGCCACCGATCGCCTGGACTGGATCCCGTCGCCCGCGCGCGAACCGCCCGCCACGGTGGCCGACGGCAGCGCCGCAACCCGGCACGGCGATTTCGACGACGACCCGGAAACCCTGCAGGCCACCGTGTGCCGGATCCTTGGCCGTCGCGACGGCCGCGTTCCGGTACGCATCCACCGTACCGAATCCGGGCTGGAGGAAAGCCGCAACCGGCTGTGCGAGGCGTTGGACGCCGCGCCGCCGCTACGCTAGGCGAGGGCGGCGCGCATCATCGCGTCGGCCATCGAAGGCCGGCGATGCTCAGGGCGCCTCGAGCCGGCACCGCGGCGGGGAAAACATCGTGTTCGCGCACGGCGACCTGCCCAGCTGGACGAGCCGCAGGCTGTCCAGTACCGCTGCATGCCGCACCACGGCCGCCAGCCAGCGGATCTCGAATTGCGAGCCGATGCAGGCGCCAGGGCCAGCGGAGAAGGGCATGAATGCGGCCGGTCGTGGGTCCTCCTGCCAGCGCTGGGGCGCGAAGGCGCGCGCATCGGGCCAGGCGTCGCGATGCCGATGCAACACGAACACCGGAATCACCAGGTCGTCGTCGCGCAGCGCCTTGACCGGCCCCACCTGATGGTCCTTGAGCACGCGTCGGCCATGCGCCGAGGCCGGCGGCCACAGGCGCAGCAACTCCAGCGCGACGTGCTCGGGCTTGCAGGCGAACAGCAGGGCCCGCGTCTCGGCGGAGGTGTCGATGCCGGCCACCGCGTCCATGTGCAACACGCACGCGAGCCACGCCAGCATCACGCCCGACGCGCCGACCACCGACAGCACGGCGTGCAGGTAGACCTCGCCGCGCGCGGCTCCCGTCAGGACGCCATCGGTACGCAACACCGCCGGCAGCTCGGCATCGCAGGTCGTGAGCATCGCCGCGACCCGCGAGGCCAGCCCCTGGGCGCGTGCGATCTGCGCATCGTCGAGTTGCGCATTGACGAGCTTGGCGTGGAAGACATCGCCGATGTACACCCGGACCGCGGCTGCCAGTTCGGGATTGCAGTCGAAGCCCAGCATGTCAGCGACCGAATCGAGCGCGGCCAGCAGGGCGGCGCGATGCAGATCGCCCGAGGCCGCCGCGAGCGCCACGACCGCGACACGCGCTGCCGCATCGACATCGTGCCGAGCGGCCGCACCGTGCAGCCAGCGGTTGAGTTCGGTGACCGTGGCGGCGGGCACCCGCTGCTTGTCGCCGAACTGCCACACGCTCGGCTCGCGCGCCAGGCAGTTGTCGCTGTCGAGCAAGGCCCGGCGTGCCAGCGCGGCATCGCACACCACCACATCACCGATCCAGGCACGGTAGACCGGCCGGCGCTCGCACTTGCGCAGCAACGCCTTCATGCGGCGCCAACCCGCGTTGTCGGCGACGCGGCCGCCCAGGAATCGGCCCACGACGGGGAGCTTGTCGAGCATGGATGTCCTTCTCCACAAAACAAACGCCGCGCAGCATGACGCTACGCGGCGCAGTGTCGACGCGCGACTCAGCCCAGATAGATGCTCGGCCAGAGGTAGGCGTACTTCCACACGGCCTTCTGGCGGCCAGACCCGGTACGCAGCACCGAACGCACGAAACGCTTCATGATCCTGTCTCCTTGTGTCGTCATGAGATCGAGAACAACGGGGCAAACCGCCGATACGACCGCAAACCGACCGCGGGACATACCGACACCCGTTGCGTTCCAACTGTCCTAGCGCGAACCGATGCGTCTGCGCATCTTCCCCCACAAGCGCCGCGATCCGCGCCGCCAGTCTAGGCACAGTTTTTGGTTGCGTGCAATCGCTGGCCGCGCCGCTGCTCTAAAGGGGGGGTGCCATGGCAGCGCGTTGGGCAGAGAATGCGCGCAGCGGCGTCGAGACGGACGAGTCGCGGGACATTCGAAGGTCCTACAAAGAAGCCCCGCACGAAGCGGGGCTGCTCACTTGCCCGAGTGCTTACCCGTCACGGGGCGCCAAGCGCCATCCGGGCGATGTAACCCGACCGGCTTTCGCCGGCCGCCCGGGCCCGCTCGTCGAGCCGATGCAGCACGCGGCGCGGAATACTGATATTCACCCGCTCGATTCGATCGTCGAGCGCGGCGGGATCGACCTTGACGAAGCCGAACGTCCAGCCCGAGTAATCGTCCTCGTTCGCCCAGCGCGCCACGGTGGAGGGCGCAGGAATCTCCATGCCCTGATCGATGGCGGCCTCGATCCAGTGATGGATCGCCTCTTCAGCATGCGTCATGGCCTCGTCGATCGTGTCGCCGGCCGAAAAACAGCCCGGGAGATCGGGAACGACAACACCGAACGCCGTGCCGTCATCGCCCGGTTCGATTGCGATTGGATAGCGCATAGGGCCTCCTCAAATGCCTGCGGCCTTCTTCAGTTTCGCCACCAGTCCCCGGTCGAGGTCTTTCTTGGGGTGCGGGATCGAGAGGGGGTAATGACTTGGCTTGGTGAAGATGTGGTGCGACGTCGAGCGTCTTTACATACACTCGTGAGTACTTCGAGTGCCGTCTGAAGGAGCAAGGCAATCCTAGAGATGTAATTATCAAGACTTCTTGTCTGGTCGATGAGCGGAAGTATCCATGGTTTGGCCGAATCGGAAAATTCTTTGTTCTTCTATGCGTGTATTTCCTTAGGCGCATGCTCTTGGTGTTTAGACGTATTGCAGATAAATTAATTTCCCATATAAAATAGGAATTAATATGACTTGCGAAGCGGGCTCAAGTTAAATGAATTGTTATCCGGCGCCGCGACCGGCCAAAGCCCGAAGATAAGCGATTCCTGAGTGTGTGAGGGTATCCCTGTAGAGCCCATGCTCGCGGAGATCTTCGATGAAACGAGGTGGGAGATTTCGAATAATCTCTTCAAAGCGACGCCTGATGCTTGGCGGTGACGATTCTAGGATCTCACTTCGACCAATTTTGTCCACAACATGGCTTAAGGCGAAGCTGTTCATAGCTTTGTCTTCAGGAAGCTCCGCAGACGACGATGAGACCTTCGATCTGACCTTGTCCATCAAGATCCTTCTATTGATTTTAGATATCTCAAGCTGAGCATCTTCAAGTTCTTTCTCTTTTTGCTTGAGTTGTTCGGTAATCTGTTCTTTCTCTCCAGCCTGCAGCTGCGATCTCTCAAGAAGATCTCGGACAATGCTATTGCGCGCCTCTATGGTCTTCCGAAGATCCTCTTTCTCTTCCTCAAGCTTTTGCTTCGTTCGCTCTATCTCCTCAGGGTTGTTCGGCTTAGAGCCAGCCTGAAAATAGCTTCGCATTGATGCATAGCCTTCGTCTAGATTTCTGAGTCGCTCTCCGAATCCGCTCTCCATCTTGGCAAGAAGCTGAGCTATGTCACGGGTGAACTTGTAGGTATTGTCATAGAAAGTGTTGCTCGTTTCAGTTGCCTTGAAATAAAAAAGCGCCGATAGCCACATCGCGAACAGGGCTAGCAGTAGCGAAATCAGTGTGGCGGCATCGAGCGCAACCGAGAACGGAGTTGTCAGAGTTTTTATACATAGAACAATGGTAATTGCCGCAAGACTTGCAGCCTTGGAAAGGCCCCATAAATCTCGCTTCGGCTTCTGGCTTTGCTCTGAACTCATCGGAATCCTCTTCTTGTAGTAGCTATATAGCGCCTGAATTAAGCGGCGAGGTGCCGCGAAGCGGTATCGGCTTGCATGAATTGTTAAAAATCAAACGTGCGGCCATAGGCTCGCGACGTAGGCGAGCTCCGCATCCACCATAGGTTTGAAATTTTTCCCAGTGGCTGAGTAGGTGAAAAGCTTGCTGTTGCGAACGTCCAGGACGCTGAACTGCGTGCCGGCAGCGTGTGATGCGCCAAGAACATGGTTCATGAGCGTGACAATCAGATCTGCCTTTGTTTTGGCCAGTGCGTCGGTTTTTAGGTAGAGCTTCACGACGTGTGCTTGACCATTGACCTTCAGTCCAATCTCTGGGTTGATTGCAACGTCAATTCCCGAGGTAGTGTAGGTATCTCCAGGCGGGACAAACCACTCAAGCGTCTTTTGTCCCCACCACTTCTTGTATCCAGCAACCATGGGTGGGTAGTTAGCGGCTTTCTTTGGGTCCGCAAGCCCCTTGGTCAAGTTAGCCAGGTCGGCTTTAGAACCGCCCTTTCTGTGGAGCGAGACAAGGCCTTCTCGAAGTGGCTTGTAAAAATCCGTCGCCGGATCGTAGGCCTGTCTATTTTTAAGCTGACTGACCTTCGTTGCTTTTGGACTCCCTGACTTCGTCACGACCTCTATAAGATCCGTGAGCGTGATTCGTGGCACGAAACTCTCCTTGTGATGCCTAACGCCTACTGGACCGCTTAAACGCGGTGGTGCACGCAGTATGGCGCAGGTTAGGGGCGGTGGAAACAGGCAGAACCTGCCATCCATCAGTAGGTTGCCGGGTCGCGCCCGGTCCCGCATACGGGGGGTGCCGTTGTGTTATCCGGCGATTGAAAAGGCGTATGCATTGCCCCTGCGAACAGGTTGGCGTAACGGAGCGGAGACCGCCCAGATTGCTGTAGCAAGTTCGCGATTGACGGTGGGTTCGGCGCGCTACAGCTTGCGGCGGAGAAGGCTCCTTTCGGAGGGTTGATCCGATTCTACCTGGCTGACGGCCAGCCCTTGCTGGCGGACAAGAAGCGCATCGGTAGAGGCCTTCCTGGCACGGCTGGCAGCACTCGCAGATTCTGGGCGCAGCAGCTGAGAATGCCCTTGACACCTCGGTTTGCCCGTCGCAGACTCAATCCCAAGGAGCGTCGAAACTCCTCTACGAGCGGTCCCCACCTCCGTCAAACTGGTGGGTTTTTTGTGCCCGTGCGCTTGCGGGCATGGACCGACGCGATGCCTGCGTCGGGAGGGCGGCTAATACAACACCCTTCGGGGAAATACGCCCGCCGGCTCGTAGCGGTTTCGAACCTCCCGACTTCCCGTCCTCCGTCTGGCGGACGGGCACTTCATGGAATGAGGAGACGATGATGGCGAAGTTCGAGACTGAAGACCAAGGGACGTTTGCCTATCTGCTGTCCGAGGACGGCGAGCTGCGGCTGCGCAAGCTGCACCAGCACCTTGAATTGCTGGCGCGTCTGTCGGAGCCCCGCATGGGCGAGACGGAAAGCGGGCCCCCGATCGATCCACCGGCGCTGTCGAGTTACTTCGAGATGCTGGCGGAGCAGGTGCAGTTGGTGATGGACGAGGTGTCCGAGCCGAAGGCCCGGCACAGGCAGGGCGTGATGGCGGCTGCGGCGGAGGAAGCCGAGGACGGCGATGAAGCCGGCAGTTCGGATGCGGCGTTCCCCGTCGGCCCGGACGCTCCGGGCGCGTCCGTCGACCACGACTATGCGTTCGGCGTGACGCTCGATCAGCTCGACGAAGTGAACCGGCTGCTCGATCAGTTGACGGCGCAAGGCGACCTGTTGATGGCCAGCGAAGGCGGAGAGCTCGCGCCGGGCACGCTAATTGTCACTGGCACCACCATCTTCAATGACGCCGATGCCGCGCACACGATCATGCGGCAGGTGAGCGCGCAATCTCTCGACAACGAGCCCGCGCCCGGACTTCGGGTTCGGGAAGTGCCGCCGCTGTACAACGTGCATGCGGGTGGGGCCGCCAAGCGGCAGCGCGACCATCGCAGCGATCTGCATTGAGCGAACGCGGCCCGCAGCCGCTTTGTGTGCTGCGGGTCGCATCGGTGTCGGGCGGCACTCGCACCGATTTGGAGTGATCGCTTGCTGTCTCGTCGCATGGTCCAACGGCAAAGGGCAGTGCACCGCTGCGCGTACACAGGCACCGGCACGTTGACGACGCGGATGCCGGCGTGGACTTTGCCCGCCCGCAACCGCCTGATGGACGCAGCATACAAAGGTCTTTCTGCCATCTAGGGGCTGCCCTAGATATGGAAATGAGCGGTCTTTCACCTGCCATTTACGTAGTCCAATCTCGCCTGAAGGCGCATGGAGGCGACTGCAAGAACGCCGCTATATTCCGGACTCCCCCGAAGCAGGAGAACCCGAATGTTGCTCACCCCTCAGCGTCGTAGAACGGCGCAAATGATCGGCGTGGCGCTTGTTGCCTCTGTGGCCCTTGGTGGCTGCGCTACCTACAAGGAAGACTTCGCACGCATCGACTCGCGCCTGGATTCCCTCGACTCGCGCGTGCAGGGTGCGGCCCAGAGTGCGGAATCCGCCAACCAGTCCGCGACGCAGGCCAACCAGCGGTTGGATCAGATGGAGCGTCGCGTCCAACAGCTCGAAACTGCGCCGCGCCGTACGCCGCGCGGTTGATCTGATCGGACCGGGACCCGCTGGCTTGCCGGCCACGGGTCCCGGTGTTTCATCTGTCTTGTCGAGGAGTTGTTCCATGGCCCAGTCCACACACGCTGCGAGGCGGGTCTTTCACGGTGCCCTGTTGCTTGCATTGGCTTCCGCGAGTGTGGGCGTGGCGATGGCCGAAGATGCCGCGGCGCCACCTGTCGCTTCGGTCGACCAGCTTCCGCCGGGGCAAGAGGTGTCCGACACGGTGATCGAGCTCGCGGGCTGGGTCATCGCGGCCAACGACAACCACGGCTATCCGTTCGCGGTGATGGACAAGGCCGCTGCGCAGATTCTGGTGTTCGGTGGCGACGGCAGGCTGCGAGGCGCAGCCCCTGGGCTGTTCGGGTCTGCGGTGGGCGACCATGCCGCGCCCGGCATCGCCGGCCTTGCGTTGCGCGAGATTCCGGGGCGCGATCGCACCACGCCGGCCGGTCGCTTCGTGGGTGGCTATGGTCCGTCGATCGACGCCGGGCGCGTGCTCTGGGTGGATTACGACTCGGCGGTCTCGCTGCACCCGACTGCGAGCGGCACGCCGGCCGAGCGACGCGCCGAACGCCTGGCATCGCCTTCGCCGGACGACAATCGGGTGACCCACGGATGCATCAACGTCGCATCGGACTTCTATGATCAGGTCGTCCGCTCGACGTTCGAGAAGGGCGGCGTGTTCTACATCCTGCCGGACAAGGATTCGATTGCCGAGACCTTTCCGGACTTCGCGGCAAGCCGCGCGGCGAAGGGCGCCGATTGATTTAAGTTGCGGCGCCAGGGACGTGCCCCTGGCACCCGTAGGGAACGCGGGCCGGCTACGCGCGGTCGATGACGAACGCATGCAACTCCGCGAGTTTCCCGTCGCGAAGACGCCACGCGTCGCTGTAATCGGAAGTGGTGCGCTTGCCGTCGGCAGAGATGATGGTGATCGTGCCAATCGCGACCACATGGTCGGCGTCGGCGATTAGCTGGTCCACCACGACCTCCGGTGGAGTGACGTAGGTCTCGTCCATGAAGCGCCGGATCGCCTCCTTGCCTGTGATCGTGCGGTCTCCGACGAAGTGCCAGACCACGTCGTCGGTGCAATGGGCAAGGAAGCCGGCATGGTCGCCGCGCGAGACGGCGGCATTGGCTTCGGTCAACACGGCAGCGGGATCGATGGGCATGGTGCGTCTCCTGTCAGGTTGGCCAGACCTTAACGGCGAGAACGTAAGCCGGCGTGACTTGGACGAGAAGGCCGAGCTTGCCTTTGCGGGCTAAGTCACGCGAGCAGTCGGATCACAGTCTCCAGACAGGAGCGCGCGTCGACCCGTGATGCGGGCCCGGGATGCTCAGGTGTTCGAGGCCTCGAGCGGGCTGCCTTTGCACGCCATTTCTCGGATCTGTGAATCTGGCGCTGTCCCGTGGCGCTAGACTCGGCCGATGACACCCGACCAGACCAGGCTCGACCGCATCGTTGCCGAGGCCCGCCGCAGCGCCGAGCAGCGCAACAACGGATACCGCGAGCGGGCGTTGAAGCTGTACCCGTGGATCTGCGGCCGCTGCGCGCGTGAGTTCACCCGCGCCAACCTGCGCGAGTTGACGGTGCACCACCGCAACCACAATCACGACGACAACCCGCCCGATGGCAGCAATTGGGAGTTGCTGTGCATCTACTGCCACGACAACGAGCACGCCCGTCAACTCGACCACACCGGTGTGAGCGCACGCGACGCCGAGGACGTGCCGGCCGCGGCCACCTCCAACCCCTTTGCGGATCTGAAGGCGCGGCTGGAGAAGGCGCGGTCCTGAGTGATATCGCCCATCTGGATACTCATGCACGGTGCTGGGCAAGTGGGAGGTGTCCACGCTCGCTGTCACACGGCCTCAATCGCGGTAAGTTCAGCGGCGAGCGGGTCGGAAACCTTATAAAGCTCGGGCAGCTCTATAAGGTTTCTTGCTTTTCCTTATAGTAGCATTGGAGCATCATAAGGTTTCGCGTCCGGGAGGAATGGTCATGCGCCGAAGTCAGATCGCCGTTGAGCGGCATCCGTACTTGGTGCCAGTGGCCGGACATCCGAACGTCCATGCAATGGTGGCCCCCCCGACGCCTCGCCGGCTGCCGGAAGGCGCCTCCTATCACGCGGAGTTCGCTCAGGCGCACGCCGCATTGGGGCGATTGCAGGGTGTGATGGCGCACCTCCCGAATGCCGACATGGTGACCCGTACGCTGGCCCGGCGAGAAGCGGTGGTGAGTTCGCAGATCGAGGGAACGAAGGCGAATCTCTCGCAGTTGCTGACCTATGAAGCGACCCAGGGCGCGACGGGCATGCCCGCAGACGTCAAAGTGACCGAGCGTTACGTGAGCGCGCTGCAGCATGGCCTGACGCGCATTCGCCAGGAGGGACGCCGTGCGCTGGATCTTCGTCTCATCCACGAACTGCATGCGGAGCTGATGCAGGATGAGGCAGACGTGTTTCCAGTAGGCGCTTATCGGACAGAGCAGGTCTGGATCGGCTCCAGTCGTCGGATCGAAGACGCGACTTTCGTGCCGGCGCCGCCCGCATGTATCCAGGACTGCATGGAGGAAATGGCCGCCAGCATTTTGCAGTACGCGCCGCGAGATGATGAGCAGGGCGCCTTGTCATTGGTGGCGCAGTTGGCGATCGCCCATGCCCAGTTCGAGACCATCCACCCCTACCATGATGGCAATGGCCGCACCGGTCGGTTGCTGATGCCGTTGCTGCTGGCGGCCGAGCGGTATCCGCCGCTGTACTTGTCCGGCGCGTTGCTGCGTGCCAAGACGGCCTACTACGCGGCTCTGGCTGCCGTGCAGCTGCAGGGCAACTGGCGGCCGTGGATCGAACTGCTGACCGCAAGCGTGGTGGAGGCGTGCGACGAGTCGATCGCCATCGGACAGGATCTGGTCGCTATTGCCGAGCGCTGGGAACAGCAGCTCGGACACTATCGCGTGCATTCGGCAACGCGCCGGCTGCCTCGCTTTCTGCTGGGGCATCCCGTGCTGTCGGTACAGCAAGCCGTCGAAGGCCTCGACGTTTCGCAGCCTGCAGCGAATGCGGCCCTCAACAACCTGCTTGCTGAAGGCATCGTCAGTCTGGTCAACGAGCGGCAGTGGGGGCGCGTGTTTCAGGCGACCGAGATCATGGCGCGGCTGGACCGACCGCCTCAAGGGGCCGGAGCGGGCTGAACTGCTGTCACGCCTTCTCAACAACCGTGACACGCACCTTCATTACCGGTGCGTCCGGACCTCCAACAGTTCCACCTCGAACACCAACGATGCGCCCGGCGGAATGACCTTGCCGGCACCACTGCTGCCGTAGCCGAGCCAGGCGGGAATGTGCAGTTCCCGCGTGCCTCCGGGCCGCATGCCGGCCACGCCCTCGTCCCAGCCGCGGATGACGCGGCCGGCGCCCAGTTCGAATACGAAGGGCTGGCCATGATCGCGCGAACTGTCGAACTTGGCGCCTCGTTTGTCGGGCGCGTGCTCGTCGTAGAGCCAGCCGGTGTAGTGCACCGCCACTTCGTCGCCGGCCGCTGCGGGCGCGCCTTCACCTACCGTCATGTCGATGCGCTGCAACTCGGCAACATCGCCCCGGTGTAGGGCGCTGGACCGCCGCACGCGGCGAGCAGCAGGACAGCGAGCAGGACGACATGGCGATGCGTTCGATAGGACATGGGCAAAAGTACGACGAAGGAGCGGGGCAGCATAGCGCCAAGCGCCGCTCACCGCGCCGGGTTCACAGGGAGCATGGCGAACTGTCATCAAGCGCCGGGGCCTGTCCAGTGCGCACATGGAGATGAGGACGCATGCGTCGCCAGTTGCTGCCGCGTGATCTCGGCTTCGAGATCAAGCCCCATGACGAGTCGACCCTGTTCAAGTGGTTCCTGGCCAGTTTCCTGTTCGGCAACCGCATCTCGCAGACCATCGCGGCCGAGACGTGGCGGGTGATCGTGGAGGTGCACCGTCGCGACACGCCCCGCAAGCTCGGCGCCTGCACCCATGCGCAACTGGTGCGGATGCTGGGCGAAGGCGGCTATCGACGTTACGACGAGTCGACCGCGACCCGCCTGTCGCTGCTGTGCCGCACGCTGATCGACGACTACGACGGCCGCATCCTCGGCATCGCCGAGGCCGCCGGCAGCCGCGAAGACTTCGAGCGCCGCCTGCTTGCGTTCAAGGGCGTGGGCCCAGTGACGCTGGGGATCTTCATGCGGGAGGCGGGGGGGCGGTGTTTGGGGATGGTTAGGGTGACATCTATGCCGGCTTCGATACTCAATGGCGCCGGTTTTCATCACTCTTGTTGACCGCCAATTCTTTAACGACAGAGGCCTGACGATTGGAGGTCACGATGTTGCCGGGTATCGCAGCGCGAGCAACTGTGCGACAAGGTTGCGCTTGTCAGACGGAATCACCTCATCGCCATAGGTGAACCAATCGCAGCCCTTGCCCATTGGAGTGAACACAAACACATCCGAGGACTTTCCAGCCCCGTCCTTCTCGACGAACCAGCCAGGCAACGATACGGCCGGGACGACTTGAATATCTTTCCCGAGGCTCTCGCGTAGGACGCCAGCAAGGAAGGCAGCCTGCCTTCGTGCTTGATCAATCGGCTTACGGGTTATGAAGTCACTGAATCGAAGTGTGTTGCCATCGAAGCTGACGCGCGCTTTGGTTTGCGTAGAATCTTTTTGTGGCTTGCGGAAGGACTTGGTCTCTACCGCAAAGATGCCACGTGGTGCGATCACGACGTGATCGATATTGAAGTCTCCGCATGGTAGGTCGTGCATCACGGTGCATCCTTGGGCGACTAGACGGTTGAGCTGCATCCCAGTCACGCGCTCTGCCAGCAAGCCGTCGCGTGCCTGTTCCTTTCGCTTGACATGAAGCTGGTAGTGCCAGAAGCCGTAGAAGAAAAAGATCGCCCAGCCGGCAAGAAAGATGAGCTCGATGGTGCCGAACTTGACTTCCGCCCAGTCGATTCGCGTTGTCGCCCAGATGAGAAAGAGCATCGGCAAGGAGATCGTCATTACGGTGAAGCCGAAGTCCATTTCTTGGTCGGCCTTGTCGATGCGCTGAATGAGCTGCTGGCCCGGCAGATGCCCGATCTGCCGTCCATGCAACGGCGAGCGACGTTCCCTTTGCTTTCGCAGAAGCTTGAACGAGAGCACGATGAAAAGCGTGATCAGGCAAGAGCTTATGAACACGGCATGGCCAATGAACATCTGCCATTTCACGCTTCGGTTCCCCGCTTGCCTACAGGTGAATTGCTGCCTGCCATCCGTATCCATTTCATCCGCTCAAACTCCTCCCTGTTCGATATGAAGAGTACTGCATGGTGGCGATGTCGACGACCAGGCCAAACAAAGTTGGAGTAGGCCTGCGCGTGCCGCACTGCCTCTGTCTTGGGGCATGCGTGTGCGCGCTCATGCTACACATAGGTGCGAGTGGCTTTTTAGGTGGGCGTGATGTCCACGACATCAATTATTGGGCGCGCTGCCTTCGTGACTGGCATGCGAAGATGTGCGGTCAAGTCGCGGGGGGGATACGAATGCTTGGTTGGCTGTTCGGCAAGAGAAAGGCGCGTGCGTCCGTAGCAGCGGACGTCCACGAGGCGAAACCGAGAATGTCGGTTCACATGATCTGGCGCGATGATGCATCGCTGCCAGTGCCGGACTGGGCCGTCATGCAGTCGGAGGCGCCGGTCAGCACCGACGACGCGGGCCTGTTCGCCTATTACGACGCTGCGGCGATGGCGTGGCTCGACGCGCTCGCCGATGCGCTGCCTTCAGACTATCGGACATCTGGCACCGAGAACTTTCTGCTGTTGTCGGCGCAGCCGCCGCGTGAATCGGCGCTGGTGTTGCGCACCTGCGAGCAAGCATTGCAGGCCATCAAGGGACGCCTTGGGGCGCTCGCCAGCGATGAAGGCTATGGCCGTTACATCGTGTTGGTGTTTGCCAGTCTGGAGGAGTATGAGACGTATGTGTCGCAGTATCAGGGCGACACCGATGAGGCGCCGGTGTCCAGCGGCGTCTTCATCGATGCGGGTTATGGACACTTCGCGAGCTGGCATGACGGCTTGGATGAGTTGGAAGCGGTCGTTGTGCACGAGCTCACACATGCGCTATTGGCGCACCTGCCCATGCCGCACTGGCTGCATGAGGGGTTCGCAGTGAACGTGGAGCGGACGCTGTTGCCGCGGCTCGCCGACCCGCGCTTGGCCTTGTATCGGCCAGATGAAATGGCCGCACGGCATGCCGCTTGGTGGAACGCGACCACGATCCAGACCTTCTGGTCGGGGGCGGCCTTCCACATCGCGAACGACGCGGTGGATCTGGCTTACGACCTTGCGCGCTCGATCACCGCGCTGGCTGCTCGCGACGATGAGGCTGCGTTCCGCGCGTTCGTCACCACGGCCACTGGCGACGATGGAGGGGCGCGAGCGGCGGGCGATGCCCTCGGTTACCCCCTCGAACACCTGGTCGAGGCTGTACTGGGCGAGGGAGACTGGACGCCGCGTCCGGAAGTATGGACAGCTGTCGACGCGCGCTGATCCGCACGTCGTCTCAGGGCCGCCTACTGGGGCGGTTCGCGCTTGCGGTCTGGCGGTTCGCGATCACCATCGCCTGCCGCACTCACCACCCGCCGAACCCGCGTCCGGTAGTCGCGCAGGTTGTCGCCGCGGATGCGGGTCGCCTGCGTGCCTTTCACCGTGCCGACCTTGGTGTCGGTGCCTGTGACAGGGGCGGCCTCGACGGTGGTCTCGCGCTCGAACGCGTGTGATTTGTCGGTGTTGCGATAGAACCGGTACAGACCCCAGTACAGGGCGGTCGCGCCCAGGGGGCCGGCGGCCAGCAGCCAGAGTCCGTTTTCGTCGCTCATACGGTGCTCACCAGAAATGCGATGACGGCCGATTCGATGATCGTGCCGGTGACCAGCGCGGCCAGCAGCAGCTTCCACTGCTGCACCGGCACGCTGCCCATGGTTTCGCCGGTGCGGCCGTTGACGGCGATGTAGTGCAGCAGGCCGCCGTTCCTGCCGGGCTGGTGGTAGGAGTACAGCCAGACGGGCAGGTACATCGAGACCCAGCGTGTCCCATGGACCTCGAGCTGTTCTTGCTCCCAGCGCACGCCGCGGTCGTAGCGGCGCGCCGAGCCTTCGACCTGGGCGCGGGCGATCGACAGCAACTGGTCTTCCAGCCGCGGGCGCAGGTGCTCGACGTTGCGGTTTCGCTTCTCGGAAGTGAAGCCGCTCAGGTAGGAGGCGTTCCAGCGCACAGCATTCTTGGTGTCGAACGGCAGGATGGTGTTGATGATGTTGTTGGTGTTGGCCTGGATATCCAGGTTGCCGCGCTCGGCCGAGGACTCCAGCGGCAGGTCGTCGACGGTGAAGTCCACTTGTCGTTCGACGCGGTAGACGTCGGCGTCGTAGTAGGTCTTCTTGTTGTTGTCGGTGCCGCGGGTATAGCGACGCGTCTCGATCTCGCCTTCGCCGGCCACTGCGGCGCTGGCCCGGGCATCGACGATCATGTAGGGCAGGTACACGCCGACGACGTTCTCGGGCGTGAACTGGTCCTTGAATGCCTTGAGCGCAAGCAGCCGACGCTTGTCGACGAACTGGCGGATGCGTGCGACCGCATCGTCCTTCTTGATGTGGAACGGCAGCACGGCATCGGGCACGGCGCCGTTGGGCACCTGCTCGTTGATGCCGAAGACATGGCGGCACCAGTGGCACCGCGCGGTCATCGCGTTCTCGGTGTTGACGGTGACCTCGGCGCCGCAGCCGCTGCACTTGAAGCTCATCAGCGCCGCGGCGTCGGCAGCGATGTCGCGAGCGCCGGTGGCGACGACGGTGCCGGTCAGCGAGTCCAGCCCCGCGCCGAAGCCGAAGACCTCCTCCACGCGCTCGCCATGCCATTCGTTGCGGCAGTACTGGCAGATGAGCAGGTCGGTGCCGGGCTTGTGGCGGATGTCGGTCGAGCCGCACTTGGGGCAACGGTTGAGGCCGTCGCGCAGTTCGGCCGAGGCGGTGTCGATGGCGACGGGGTCGGGCGCCTCGAGCTCGTCACGGATCGCGCCCGGCAATGTGGCCGGGTCGATCGGATACGTCCCGGGCAGCGGCGGGACATCGCGCGGGGAGCCAGGGCCGTCGACCGGCCGGGCCGGTAACGGCGGGGGCAGCTTGGGATCGGACATGGGCGCGGTTGCCGGTGGCCTTACAGACCCAGTGCCTTGGCCTTGAGCGCGTCGTAGTCGGCCTGGGTGATCAGGCCGAGGTCGAGCATTTCCTTGGCCTTGGTGAGCTTGGCGACCGGGTCGTCGGCAGCGGGGGCCGCGGCCGCGGGCGGCGTGGCGGGCTGCTGCAGGCTGCCGAGCCCGCCGGCCATCCCGGAGGCCATGCCCAGCCCGACCAGGCCCGCGGCGCCGCCGTTCTCGCCCGCCGACTGCATGCCCTGGGCGACGCTGGCCTGCAGGTTGGAATTGCCGCGAGCGCCGGCCAGCGCGTCGGCGCGCTGCACGGTCTTGAGCAGTTCGCGGGTGTTGGCGTCGTACTCGATCGAGACAATGGCCGTCTTGACGATCGCAAGCCCGCGGTCGGACTTCCATTGGTAGCCCTGTTCGACGGCGGCCGACAGGCTCTGGGCAAAGCCCAGCGAATCCTGCTGGAGCTTGGTGATGCGATTGCCCTTGGCCGGATCGTTGGTGTACAGGCTGAAGGCCGGGGCGAGCGAGCCGACGACCTCGTTGAACAACTGGCTGGCCGCGGCGTTGTCGATGTCGGTGAAGTCGAACACCTGGCCCGGCTGCAGGTAGCTGGCGGGCACGAAGTTCTTCACGAACAGGATCGGGTCGACGATCTTGAGCGTGTACGAGCCGCGGGTGATCGCGCCGACCTGGGTGCCGAGGAAGCCGTCGTCCCAGTAGATCTCCGACTGGGTGCCGAAGCGGTTGTCCGGCAGTTCCTTGAGCGAGACGAAGAACGCCGCCTGCTGGGCGCCGGGCTGGCCGCCGAACTTGAAGCGCTCCCAGCTCTGGCGGATCAGCGGGCTGACGATGCCGTCGCCAGCGAAGATCGACTGCGAGTTGACGTCGTCGGCGCGCCATTCGTAGCCGCCGGGTTCGGCGACGAAGCCGGTGATCGCGCCGTCCTGCATCAGCAGCAGGCCATAGCCTTCGGGCACGACGATCTTCGAGCCGTTGGTGATGATGTGGCTCGAGCCGCGGGTGTTGGACCCACGTCCGGCGTTGGTGCCCTGGGGCACGGCGGCGAACAGGGCGGCGGTCGGGGGCAGGCCCGCCGGCACCGTGAGGAAGTCCTTCCACTGGTCCGCGAACACGCCGCCGACCGCGCCTTTCACTGCCTGCACAAGACCCATGGACACTCCTGCGTTCGATCGGCGGACACTGCGCCCGCCGTGTCGCCGGACTATACCCGCGCGCGGGGCTGTGGCGCGTCGGGGGCATCCCCAGGTCAGCGTGTCCACAGGTTGGGGTGGCGGGGTGTTCCCGCCGACGGCCTCAGGACTGGCCTGCGCGCCACTGCGCGCGGGCGGCAGCGTCGTGGAACGTCCAGGCCACGAACCGGCTCTGCTTGCTGCCCTGGGCCATGGCGACTTCGCGCACCTCGACGGCTTCGGCTTGGCGCAGTTGCCGGCGCAGGCCCGACAGGTGCTCGGCGCGGGCGACGAGGCTGGTGAACCACAGCACCTGCCGGCCGATGGCGGTACTTTCGCGGACCATCTTGCGCAGGAACTCGGCTTCGCCGCCCGGGCACCACAGTTCGTGATCGTGGCCGCCGAAATTGGGCGCCGGCGCCGGTGTGCGCTTGGCGGGCGGCGCCTTGCCGAGCTGGCGGCGCTTGCGCTGGTGCGCGCCGGCGGCCTCGGCTGCGGAGGCATGGAACGGCGGATTGCACAGCGTGAGGTCGAAGCGCTCGTCCGTGCGCACCACGGTCTGGAAGATGCGGTTGCGCGCCGGCTGGTGGCGCAGTGCGATGGCCTTGTCGAGGCGATTGGCGTGGACGATCGCGGTGGCGACCTGCAGCGAGGTGGCGTCGACGTCGCTGCCGACGAAGCGCCAGCCGTACTCGGCATGGCCGAGCAGCGGGTAGATGCAACTGGCGCCGACGCCGACATCGAGCGCGCGCACCGAGGCGCCGCGCGGGATCGTGCCATCGCCGGAGGCGGCAAGCAGGTCGGCCAGGCCATGCAGGTAGTCGGCGCGGCCGGGGATCGGTGGACACAGTGCGCCGTCGGGCAGGTCCCAATGCGCGATGCCGTAGTCGCTGCGCAGGATCGCGCGGTTGAGCGCACGCACCGCGGTGGGGTCGTCGAAGGCGATGCTGGTGTCGCCGCGCGGGGTGGTCAGCAGGTGGGCGGCCAGGTCCGGACTGGAGGCGACCAGCCGGGGAAAGTCGTAGCGGCCCTGATGGCGGTTGCGCGGGTGCAAAGCGGGGGCGCTGCGCGCAGCGGTGCGGGCGGCGCCGGGAGAAGCGGGCATGCGGACACTCGGTGGGACGGACGGCGGGCGTCAGTATGGCGGCTCGGGGCGCTGCAAAAGAAAACCCCGCCGGAGCGGGGTACTGTCGGGCGGCGCGGGTCTACGGCAGCTCGCACTGCATCTTGGCATCGACGTAGTAGGGCTTGGGCACGTCGGGGTTCTCACTGGTGCGCTCGAACACCACTTCGAACGAGTCGGCGTTCGGCGTCCCCTTGCGCTCGGTGCAGGCGGCCTGGAGCTTGTCCTTGACGGCGGCGATGCCGGCGTCGCGATTCGCGCCCTCGGCGCTGTTGGTCAGGTTGACGACCTCGGCGGACGCCTGGGCGCTAACGGCCAACAGGCCGGCGAACAGGATGGCGGGCAGGTGCCTCATGGGATCTCCTCGTCATGGTGGCGGTGATGGGGGACTGCGCGGCAGCGGTGCGAAGCCGTTGGCGCCGCGGGCCGTCAGCGTAGGGCGGTGAGGTTAAGGCGGCGTGCGCGTGACCGGTGAAGCCCAGATGCGTGCTCCAGTGCAGCGGGACGGCCGAGCGCTACGGTGGCGCATCGTCAGGTCGCGGCGCCATGTGCGGCACGGTCGCCGACTGGCGGTGACGGAGAAGGTGCCACAATCGAGGCGTCGACCACCTCTCACGGAGAATCCGGCCATGCGCCTCGTATCCCTTGCGCCGCTGCTGTTTGCGATCGCCGTACCGTCGGCGGCCCACGCCCAGTCGCAGCCTGCCCCAGGAGATGCCCCCATGTCCCACGCCTCTCAACCGAGTTCGACGGCCGCGATCGAAGGCACGTGGCGGTTGGTGTCCTACGAGGTGGAGGTCAAGGCGACCGGGGAGCTGTTCCCACCGATGGGCGAGAAGCCCTCGGGCTATACGATCTTCGCGCCCGAGGGGCGGGTGTGGTTCATGCTCACCGCGCAGGGTCGCGAGCCGGGCGAGAGCGAGCGCGAGAAGGCGCGCCTGCTCGAAACGGTGATCGCCTACACCGGCCGCTACCGGATCGAAGGCGATGCCTGGATCACCGCGGTGGACGTGGCCTGGAACCCGGCCTGGGTCGGTACCGAGCAGCGGCGGCAATTCAAGCTCGAGGGGGACCGGCTGCAGGTGCTCACGCCGTGGCGGGTGATGCCCAACTGGGCCGACAAGGGCGAGACGCGCAGCATCATTACCTTCGAGCGCGCGCACGAAACGCGCTGAGCAAGGGGTCGGCGATAGCGCGCCGCGGCACGCCGGCGTACCGGCGTGCCGCCTTGCACGCGCGTGCGTCAGTTCGTGACCAGGGTGACGCCGTAGGTGCTGAGCATCGGGGTCAGCCGCTGGTACCAGCTGCGGCGCTGGTTCTGCGCGATGCCGCAGTTGGTGCCATCGCTGCCAAGTGCCCCGCCGGAGGTGACGCCCTGGGCATGGCCTGCCGAGGATATCCACGAGCCGCCCGAATCGCCCTGGCCGGCACAGGCGTTGGACTCGCGCAACCCGTTCACGGTGCCCTGGGCGTAGTTCACGCTGACATTGGTGCGGGTGATCGTGCCGCAGCGCCAGCCGGTGCGATAGCCAGAGCGGCACACCGCCGAGCCGACCGAGGCTTCCGCGCTGCCGACGACTGGCGTCGTGCTGCTGCCGCTGTACTGCCACACGCGGCCGAACAGCGTGTCCTGCTGGCGTACCGTGGCCCATGCGGCGTCGGAGCCGGGGAACGTGCTGGACTGGAAGCTGCCGACCGTCGTGCCGCCGATGCGGACGGTCGTGCCCGCGCTGCCGCAATGGCCGGCGGTCACGAAGCCCTTGGTGCTGCCGCGGGTCACCGGGAAGCCGATCGAACAACCGTTGTACTGGATGCCGCCGTAGATGTTGATCAGCGTGGACGGGATCTGCTCGGACACTTCGAAGTGCAGGGCCCCTGTGTCGACATCGCTGCGCGCCAGGAAGTCCATCACCGCTTCGCTGCGGCCGGCGCCGGGCGACAAGGTGACGACGACCCGGTTGTTGGGCAGGTCGACGCCCCAGGATTGCACGCCGTCGAGCCGGCGCATGATGCGCGAGGTGGCTGACTGATCGAGCGCGTGCACGGCCTGCTCGAGCTCATACAGGCTGTAGCGCACCTGGCGCACGTCGGCGCCTTCGACCGCCGGCAGCCGCTGGCGGCCCTGGACTGCGGTGCCCACCACCAGGCGCGGATGCCCGTCGGCGTCGTGTTCGATCCAGGTGCCGGCGTAGCTGTCGCCATACAGTTGGCGCGCCGTGGCTTCGGCCGCAGGTACTTGGCGCTCGACATCCACGGTCACGCGGTACTGGTCCTGGGTCATGCCCAGGTCGCGTTCCAGCGCGGCGACCATGCCGGGGTCCAGGCTCGGCAGGCCGGGTTGCGCGGCCAGGGCACTGCCGCCCGCGGCGGCAGCCGAGAGCAGGGCGAGGGCGAGGGTGCGGCGGACGGCTGCGTGCAGGGTGTGCATGGGTGCTTCCTCCTTGTGCATTCGAAGTGGGCCGTCCCAGCGGTCCGCCTCGGGTCCGACGTCGAAGGCAACGCAGTGCGGTCGTCGACCGCCTCGTCCATCCGTCGACGCCGCAGGACATGATCGTGGTGCGGCATGCGCCTGGTACAACCGCACGGTGGATGTCGATGACCCGGTGGCGACAAAAACGATGGACGTGGACCACTGCGATTGCCGTCCGGCATCCTGATCCGGAACGAGCTTGCTGACACGACGCGCCGCGATCGCAAGGCCTCTGCCGCGTGTTCCCGGCGCATTTCGACCCTAGGGCGGCCGAGTGATTGCGGTCAAGCGCGAATGCGCTGACTGAATGCCAACCAGCGCTCCTTTTCCGACATTGAGGCGATGCCGATGCCCGGGGTGGCGGGAAACTGTGCACTCGGTCCGCAATGAGCTGTCGAGGCCGTCGCGATGCCACGCACGTTGTCATGCGCGCGACACCCGCATTCAATCTCCTGGTCTTGCAGCGCGTGCATGATGCGGGCTCCCCCAAGCGAATGGAGACCAGGATGAAGACGCGGACAATCACCGGGGTTCTGCTGCTGGCGGCCCTGTCGAGCACGGCGGCGTTCGCCGCACGCCATCATTACGACGTCGTCGGCGAAGGCTATGGCCGGACCCAGCAGGAGGCGCTCGAGTACGCCGAGCGTGCGGCTTACGAGCAGTGCTACAACAACTGGGGCCAGGCCGGCCAGGAGCTCACCGTGCTGGCCGAGTGGGTCGATCCGGCCACCGGCTACATCCACATGCGCGTGTCGCTGGGCTGCACCGTCGACGACTGATCGCGGCGCTGCCTCATCGATGCGGGAATCGCCGGCTCGCAGGGGCCGGCGATTCCGTCGCGATGCGGTCGCGAGCGGCGCGCTGTCTTTGAAGAGATGGCGCGCGTCGTCTCCGATGACGCGCATGGCGCATGGCCGAAGGCATATGCGCGGATGCGGCCGACCGCTGCCGGCAGGGGGGCGTTCCTTTACCCTGTGCGCCCTTTCCGGTCCGCAAGTGGTCCACATGAAGCTGCAACTGTCCCTCGAGTGGTTCCTCAATCCCGACCACCTGCCGTTGATCGCCGGCATCGAACTCGGCTGGTATCGCGATGCCGGGCTCGACCTCGCACTGCAGGTGCCGGACGACCATTACGATGGCTTGGCCGCGGTGGCGGCCGGCGAGATCGCGTTCGCCTGCAACGAGCCGCTGCACATGATCGACGCCGACCGACCCGGTCTGCGCGCATTGGGCTGCTTCTTCGAGACCGATGGCGGCATCGTGCTGCAGCGCGCCGCAGGAACGCGGCTGCTCGAAGGCGGTGAGGTGCGCTTGGCCTCGCCGGTTGCCGGCGGTGTGACCGATGCGATCGCAGTGGAGATCCTGGCGCGCTGGTGCACGGCCCGGGGCGCGGCATTCGATCCTGCGCAGGTGCGGATCGAGAGTGCCGGGTTCGAGCATCTGGCCAATCTGCGCGCGGGCTTCGATGGGGCCTGGCTGTGCTTTGCCAACTTCGAGGGCGTCGAGGCACGGCAGGCCGGGCTGGACACCGACTTCATCACCACCGATGACGTGGGGCTTGCGAACTTCTCGGCCCTGGAACTGTTCACCTCGCAGGGCTTTCTTGCCGAACACCCCGAGGTGGTCGCGACCGTGACCCGGCTGATCGGGCAGGGCGCGCGGCTGTGCCGCGAGGATCCCGGCCAGGCAGCCGCGCTGTGGTACGCCTACAGCGGCACCACGCCGACCCCGCTGATGGACGCGATCATTGCCGACACCTGCCCACGACTGATCGATCCGGTGGTCCGCGACGCGACGCGCTGGCACGCCATGTGGGCGCAGTTCGACCGCCTGGGCCTGAGCCAGGTCGATCGTGACGGCTACGCCGCGCTGTACGCCTGACGCCGCCGCGCGCCGATGAAACCTCCCCGCGCGCGGGGGAGGTCGCTGCTCTTCGGGGATGACGAAGACCGCGTTGCCAAACCTCCCCCGCGCGCGCGGGAGGTCGCTGCTCTTTGGGGATGACGAAGACTGCGTTGCCAAACCTCCCCCGCGTGCGGGGGAGGTCGGCACGCTTCGCGTGCCGGGTGGGGGAGGGCCTCGGCTCTTGGTCGCGGAGCCTCACGCCCGCACACGTGAGCATCGGCCGCTGACTGCATCGAGCGCCCGCCACGCCTCAGCGGGTCCAGGTGCGTCGCCAAGTGGGTCACAGGGGGCGGCCACGGTGACGCTGCACCTCTCTCAATGTATCTTTTGATGATACAAATAAGCACCCTCCCACGCCCGCTCCCACACCGGATGCCCATGGCGCCCGATCGCAAGCTCCACCGCCCGGTACAGCACGCATGACACGCCTCGACGCCTCCCCATTCGACGATCCCACGGCCGTTGCGTCTTACGCCGCGACGACGCCGACCAAGGTCCCGGGCCTGGCCGACCTGCATCGCATGACCACACTGCTGTTGGCCGAGGGCGCGCCGGCGAAGGCGCAGGTGCTGGTCGTCGGCGCCGGCGGTGGGCTGGAACTGGCGGCGATGGCCGAGGCGCAACCAGGCTGGCACTTCACCGGCGTCGATCCCTCGCGTCCGATGCTGGATCTCGCGCGGCGGGCCGTCGTGCCGTTCGCCGATCGCGTGACGCTGCTGCCAGGCACGGTCGAGCAGGCGCCCGCAGGACCGTTCGATGCCGCGACCTGTCTGTTGACCTTGCATTTTCTCGACCGGGCGTCGCGCTTGCGGACGCTGCGTCAGATCCATGGCCGCTTGCGGCGTGGCGCGCGACTGGTGGTGGCCCACCATGCGCCGCCGGCCGATGACGCGGCGCGTTGGCTGGCGCGGTCGGCCGCGTTTGCCGACCGTGCAGGCAGGGCGCCTGAGGCCGCGATCGCGACAGGGCGCACGATGGCGGCGCGTCTGCCGTGGCTGGCGCCTGAGGATGAAGAGGCGTTGCTGCGCGAAGCCGGCTTCGACGCTGTCGCGCTGTTCTACGCGGCGTTCTCGTTTCGCGGCTGGGTCGCCACCGCCTGAGCTCAGCGGGCGCGTCGGGGGGCGCGTTTGGCGACGCGACGGGGTCGTGGCTCGGCTGCCGCCGGCGGGTCGCCGTACAGCCGCTGGCAGGTGTCGCACCAGAAGGCGCGCCGTTGTGCGGCACCCAGGTGCTTGCGGTACTGCAGTGGTGTGCCATCGCGCGGGCAGCTGCGCTTGGTGTGCACCTGGTAGTGCTTGCGCAGTTCGAAGGCCTGCTTCCAGCGGTAGAAGTCGAAGCTGTAGGTGCGCGCCTGGGTCACCAGCTCCGACAGCTTGCGCGCCGGCAGGGCGCCGATCCGGCTTTCGGGGTGCACGCGGATCCGGTGCAGGACTTCGTTCTTGATGATGTTGCCGACCCCGGCGAACACGTCCTGGTCGAGCAGCACGTCGGCCGCCAGCGCCTGCGGCCTTGCGCGCAACTTGCGGCGCGCCGCGGCTGCGTCCCAGGCATCGCTCATGACGTCGGCGCTCCAGTCGTACACGGCGTCGAGGTCGTCTTCGATGAAGCGCACCGAGCAGGCATAGAAGTTCAGGCATTGGCCCTTGTTGAAGCCCAGGCCCAGCCTGACCGGTGCGTCCTTGCTCTCGTCGATGCGATAGCTGCCGAACAACAGGAAATGGATGCGCACGCTGAAGCCCTGGAATTGCAGCAGCAGGTGCTTGCCCCAGCTGCGCACGGCGATCAGTGTGCGGTTGCGCAGTCGCTGGATGTCCTGCGTGCTGTTGCCTGTCACATGCAGCACCTTGCGACCGGCGAATTGCGCGGCCGCTTCGCGAAGGATGACGATCGATGGACCCTCGGGCATGCGGCGAGTATCGCGTTGCGCCGTGAGTGCCGGGTCAGGCGGCGGGGCGGGGGCGTGCAAAACTCGCTGCCCCCACCCGGCGCAGTGCGCGCCGACCTCTCCCGCGATGCGGGGGAGGTGTGCAAGCCCTCGGGCATGCGGCGAATATCACCTTGCGCCGTGAGTGCCGAGTCAGACGGCCGGGTGAGGGCGTGCAAAATTCGCTGCCCCCACCCGGCGCGCGGTACGCGCCGACCTCCCCCGCGATGCGGGGGAGGTGTGCAAAGGCCGGCGTTCCGGAGCCGGCCGGCGGCGTCGCAATCACCGTACGTCGGCCCGGAACACGCTAATCTGGCCGCCAATCGACAAGGTGCACGCCGATGGGGCCCGTTCCGTTTCCGATTCCGTCCGACGAAGCGCTGCGGGCCAGTACGCTGGCGGAGTACCACGTGCTCGAGTCGCCCCCCGAGCTGGAGTTCGACCGGCTGGTGCAACTGGCCTCGCGACTGTTCTCGGTGCCGATTGCACTGATCTCGCTGGTGGCCAGCGACCGTCAGGTGTTCAAGGCGCGCGTCGGCCTGGACGTGTGCGAGACCGCTCGCGATGTGTCGTTCTGCGCGCATGCGATCCTCAGCGATGAGGTGATGGTCGTCCCCGATGCACTGGAGGACCCGCGCTTTGCCGCGAACCCCTTGGTGCTCGGGCCGCCGTTCATCCGTTTCTATGCCGGCAAGCCCCTGGTCACGCCCGGGGGCAGCGCTTGGGGACGGTGTGCCTGATCGATACGCAGCCGCGTGCGACGTTCAGTCAGTCGGAACGGGACAACCTGTCGGACCTCGCCGAGCTGGTGATGGATCGCATGGAACTGTTGCGGTTGGCGCATGTGCGGACGGTCGGCCAGGCGCGGTTCGAGAACATCGCAGTCACTTCGCCCGATGCCATCATCTGCACGACCGACGTCGGCGCGATCACGTTCTGGAACCATGCCGCCGAGCGGCTGTTCGGCTACACGGCCGAGGAGGTGACCGGCCGCTGCGGCAGTCTGGTCGTGCCCGACAGCTGGCGCGCTGCGTACTTCGAGGATCTTGCCCGGCTGCGCGAGGGCGCGGCGATGTCGGCCGCTGGTCAGACGATCGTGCGTTCGGGCCTGCGCCGGGACGGCAGCGAGTTTCCGGCCGAGATCTCGCTGTCGTCTTGGCGGGAAGGGCGCGCGACGAGCGTGGGCGCGATCGTGCGCGACATCACCGAGCGGCGCCGCAACGAGGACCGGCTCTATCGGCTGGCCTCGCTCGATGCGTTGACCGAGTTGCCCAATCGAGCCGCCTGGCGCGCCTGCATCCAGGACACGCTCGAGCAGGGCACGCCGGTGTCGGTGCTGCTGCTGGACCTGGACGGCTTCAAGGAGGTCAACGACACCCTGGGCCATTCGGCCGGCGACCAGGTGCTCAAGATCGTCGCGGCGCGCTTGAAGGCCGAATGCCCGGATGCGCGGATGATCGCGCGGTTGGGCGGCGACGAATTCGTGCTGCTGCTGACCGGCGATGACCGCCGTGGCGCGGGCGCCGTTGCCGGCGCGCTGGTGCGCGCGTTGTCGCGCCCCTACGACCTGCCGGGGCATGCGTTCGAGATCGGCGCCAGCGTCGGGATCGCGCTGTATCCCGCGCATGGTGCCCGCGCCGAGGATCTGCTGGGCGCGGCGGACCTGGCGTTGTATCGCGCCAAGGCAGCAGGCAAGGGGCGCTATGTGGTATTCGAGCGGGCCTTTCGCGAGGTCGCGGTGGCGCGCCGCGAATTCGAGCGCGAGTTGCGGCGTGCGTTCGAGCAGGACCAGTTCGTGCTGCTCTATCAACCGCAGATCGACCTGCGCGACGGGCGGATCCGCGGCGCCGAGGCGCTGCTGCGCTGGCAGCATCCCACGCGCGGCCTGCTGTCGCCGGTCTCGTTCATCGACGTGCTGGCGCAGAAGCCGATCGCGCCCGCGGTCGGCGAGTGGATCATGCGCACCGCCTGCGCCCAGGCGCGCGGTTGGCGCGAGCGGGTGCCGGGGTTCCGGATCGGCGTGAATCTGTTCGAGGCGCAGGTGCGATCGGCGCAGTTGCGCAACGTCGTCGAGCGCGTGCTGGGCGAGACCGGCTTGCCGCCCGAGGGGCTGGAGCTGGAACTGCTGGAGAACACGATGATTCGCCACGACGGCGCCTTGCTGCAGGTACTGCAGGCGCTGCGTGCGATGGGGGTGGGCCTGGCGTTCGACGACTACGGCACCGGCTTCGCCTCGCTGAGCCTGCTCAAGCGGTTCCCGGTGAGCCGGCTGAAGATCGACCGCTCGTTCATCCGCGACGTCATCAGCGATCCCGAGGACGCGGCCATTGTCCGCGCGGTGATTTATCTCGGCCGCAGTTTCGGGCTGGAGGTCATCGCCGAGGGCGTGGAGACGAAGGCGCAACTCGATTTTCTCGCCGCCAACCAGTGCACGCAGGCCCAAGGCTATCTGTTCGGGCGGCCGATGACCGCGCAGGCGTTCACTTCGGAGCTGGCGCGCGCGGCGGTCCTGCCCTGAGCGATCGGCGGGGATTGGTGTCGAGCGTCGCGGTTGCTAGTCTGCGGCGACCCCCGAGCGACAGGCGCGACATGCACCGGCGACAGTTCCTCTCCCATGCCGCACTGGCGGCGCTGGCGTCCACGCTGCCGCTGGGCGCGCTCGCCCAGGCGCAGGCCGCCTCGCCCGGCGCGCTGCTTGCCCCGGCCCTGCGGCCCGGCGACACCGTCGGGCTGATCAGTCCGTCGTCGCCGGTCGATGAGCCGTTTGATCTCGAACTGGCGCAGGAGGTGATGCGCGCGCTGGGCTTCCAGGTCAAGACCGGCGCGCATTTCGCTGGCCGACGCGGCCATCTGGCCGGCACCGATGCCGAGCGGGCAGGGGACCTCAACGCGATGTTCGCCGACCCCCAGGTGCGGGCGGTCATCTGTGTGCGGGGCGGTTCGGGCGCCGCGCGGCTGTTGCCGCTGCTCGACTACGACACGATCGCGCGCAACCCCAAGGTGCTGCTCGGCTATTCGGACATCACCGCGCTGCACAGCGCAATCCATGCCCGCACCGGACTGGTGACGTTCCACGGCCCCAACGGCACGGGCAGTTGGAACCGCTTCAATGCCGACCAGTTCCGCCGGCTGTTCTTCGCGCGCGAGGCGATGGTCTACCGCAATGCAGTGGACGACGCCGACGAACTGGTGCCGCGCCGCAATCGCACCACGACCATCACGGGTGGGCGGGCCCAGGGCGTGCTGGTGGGCGGCAATCTGACCGTGCTCAGCGCGCTCGCCGGCTCGCCGTATCTGCCCGACTTCGACGGCAAGATCCTGTTCCTGGAGGACGTGGACGAGGCGCCGTACCGGATCGACCGCATGCTCAGCACGCTCAAGCTGATGGGCGCGCTCGACCGGATCGCGGGCCTGATCTTCGGCCAGTGCACCGACTGCGACCCGGGGCCGGGCTACGGCTCGCTGACACTGGCGCAGATCCTCGAGGACCATGTCCGGCCGCTGGGCATCCCGGCCTATCGCGGGGCGATGATCGGGCATGTGCGCGAGCAGTTCATCGTGCCGGTGGGCGGCCGGGTCGAGTTGGATGCCGACGAAGGCGTGTTCCGCCTGCTGGGCCCGGTGTTGGCCTGAGCAAGGCGCCGGCGCCGCGCGCCGGCACGGACGTCCTGGGGATTCGGCCCTGCGGATCGGCAGCGCAGGCGTCTGCGGTCATCGTCGCGTCGGCCCGATGTTTCGTTGTTCGCTCAATGGCGAAATTTAACGAAAAGGGGCATACTCCGCCGCATTGTGAGAACGTCCATGACAGGAAGCCGGGATACCAGCCAGCGCAGGTTGCGAATCAGCGAACTGGTGCGTCAGCACGGCAGTGTGCAGGTCGCCTCGCTCGCCGAGTTGTTCGGGGTCAGCGTGCAGACGGTCCGCAAGGATCTGCGCTACCTCGCCGAACGCGGGGTCATGGCGCGGGCCTACGGTGGCGCGATCGACAGCAGCGTGGTCGGCGGCCCGGCGGCCGAGCCGGCCTACGAAGTCAAGCGCAGCGAACGCCTGGACGCCAAGCGCCGCATCGGTCGGCTGGCCGCCACGCTGATCAAGGCCGGCGACACGATCGCGATCGACTCGGGCACCACTGCCATCCAGTTGGCCGAAGCGCTGCCCAACATCCAGGTGACCGTGGTCACCAACGACTTTGGCGTGCTGACGGCGTTGACGCCCAAGAACAACGTCGACATCGTCATGCTCGGCGGCGAACTGCGTCGCAAGAACATGGCCTTCTACGGCGGCATGACGGTCGATGCGATCGACGCCCTGCACGTGGATGTGGTGTTTCTCGGGGTCGACGGGTTCGACCTGGAGCGCGGGATCACGACCCACTACGAGCCCGAGGCGATGCTCAATCGCAAGATGATCGAGGCCGCGCGCAAAGTGGTGGCGATCACCGACAGTTCGAAGTTCGGGCGCATCTGCCTGCACCGGATCATGCCGGTCGCGGACCTGCATACGCTGATCACCGATTCGGGCGCGCCCGAGGACGTGCGCGAGGCCAGCCGGCAACTCGGCTTCGAGCTGCTGCTGGCCTGACCCGCGCCCCGCGGCTCAGCGCCGGTGCGGGGCGAACACGCGCATCGCGTTGGCGTAGTACACCTTGTCGATCACCTCGCGCGGCAGCGCCAGCCCGCGCACGTCGGCGCGGATGGTCTCGATGCGCTGGGACTGCGCGGTCGCCAGGAACATCCAGTCTGAGCGCCAGGTCGCGTGCGCGGCCTGCCGGAACGCGTCGGGGTCGGTGCCCGGCTCCTGGGTGAGATCGGTGCCGTAGAGCAGGCGGTCCTGGTAGGCGATGAAGAACGCGCGCACCTTGTCGTGGTCGCGCACGGCCTGATATTGCACCTGGGCCATGCGTGCGGCGAGATCGACCGTGGCTTTGGGATAGCGGTCGAGGAAGGCGGCGAGGCGGTCGACATCCCATTCCAGGCTGGCCATGTGCGCGCCGACGAAGCGCAACTGCGGATGCGCGTCCAGGAAGCGGTCGCGGACCGCCATGTGGGTCTCGTAGCCGGGCTGATCGGGATGCAGATACATGTGGTACTCGGGATGGTTGCCGAAGTACTCGCGATCGTTGTCGGTGGTCATCTGCTCGAGCGGCAGCCAGCAGTTGTGCGGCTCGCCCTGGTGGCCGATCAGCGGAATGTCGAGCGCGCGGATGCGTTCGGCGATCGGCGACAGCGCGGGATGGTCGAGCATGATCGGCCGGCCCTGCGCGTCGGTTTCGACCATGCCGACGTTCTTCCAGATCTTGACCGCGAGCGCGCCGCGCGCGACCTCGGCCGCCAACGCATCGCCGACCGACTCCGACCAACCGGGGGTGTCGAAGCCGGTCATGCGGAAGGTTGCCGCCCAGTGGAACCGCGCGGGATCGGCGGCCGCCTGCTTGAGCGCAATCGCGTGCTGGGTCTCCACCGGCGGGAAGGCGGGATAGTCGACATTGATCGACAGCAGCTCGAAGCCGTCGGCGCGCGCCTGCTCGAGGAACGCCGTCGAGTCGGCATTGGCATGCACATGGGCATCGAACTTGCGGACGGCGGCGAAGTCGTCCATCGCATAGACGGGCGCGGTGGAGGCGGTGTCGGGACGGGGCGCGGCGCAGGCGCCGAGGACGCAGGCGGCGACGAGCGCCGCAAGCCGGGACGGGAAGGGCATGCCGATCTCCAGTTCGATAGCGAAACTTTTTTATCACATAACGAAACAAATGTGTTGCGGTCTTCGGCTGCTTTGACGCAGACTCGGCGACACCGAACGAAAGGGAGAACCCGGCACATGCTGCCCGTCCGACGTCGTACCGTGCTCAAGCTCGTCTCCGGCACCGCGGCCTATGCCGCCGCATTGCCGTTGGTCCAGGCCGCCTCACCGGCCACCGCCGCCCAGGCTCGCGCGATCGCGCACGACAGCCTGCTGTCGCTCGAATTCGATGCGGCGTTGCGCAGTCGGGTGCTGGCGCGCGGCGAGCCGATCACCGGCTTCGACCCCAGCGAGGCCTTGTTGCTGGCCGACGGCCGCGCGATCGAACAGTTCGCATTCGTCGACGAGCGGGTGGAGCGGGTCCGCAGTGGACGTCATGGCCCGGGGCGCCGGCATGTCGTGCGCGGCCGCTCGGAAGAAGGCATCGACAAGACCGTGGAGCTGACCTTCCACGAGCGTCATCCGGGGCTGGCGGTGCTGCGCACGCGCTACCGCAATGGCGGCCAGACGCCGCTTGAGATCGCCGGGTGGCGCAACGCGGCGCATGCGATGGCCGACGCCGGTGACGGCTTCTGGAGTTTCTCTGGCGCCACGCATACCGACCGTCGCGACTGGGTGCAGCCGCTGACCGAAGGCTTCGCGCAGCGCAATACGCTGGCGATGGATTCCTCCGACTACGGCGGCGGCACGCCGGTCGCCAACATCTGGCGCCGCGACGTGGGGCTGGCAGTGGGCCATGTCGAGCCCAAGCCGCGGTTGCTCGATCTGCCGGTGGCGCGCGAGGCCGACGGCGGGGCGCGCATCGCGATCGAAAGCACGCGCGCCGCCACGCTGGCACCGGGCGAGACGCTGGAGAGCGACCGCTGCTTTGTGGCCGTCCATACCGGCGACTACTTCGGCGTGCTGCAGCACTACAGCCGCTGGATGGCCGACGAAGGCATCGCGGCGCCGGAGGTCCCGGCCTCGGCGTTCGCGCCGATCTGGTGTGCCTGGGGCTATGAGCGCGACTTCACCACCGAACAAGTGCTGGGCACCTTGCCGAAGGTGAAAGAGCTGGGCCTGGAGTGGGTGGTGCTCGACGACGGCTGGCAGACCAACGAGGGCGACTGGCAGATCGACACGCGCAAGTTCCCGCGCGGTGAGGCGGACATGATCGCCTTCGTGCAGGCGATCAAGGCCCAGGGCCTGCGCCCGCGGCTGTGGCTGGCGCCGCTGGCCGCCGATCCGGGCAGCGAAGTCCTTTACCGCCACACCGACATGCTGTTGCTCGACCGCGATGGCGCCAGCCAGAACGTGACCTGGTGGAACGCCTTCACCCAGTGCCCGGGCTATCAGCCGACGGTGGATTTCTACGTGGCGCTGGTCACCAAGATCATCGGCGAATGGGGCTTCGAGGGCCTCAAGCTCGACGGCCAGCATCTCAATGCGGTTGCGCCTTGCTACAACCCCGCGCACCACCACGCCGACCCGATGGAATCGTGCGAAGCGGTCGCGACATTCTGGCAGGCGATCTACGATGCCGCGCACGCGGCCAACCCCGATGCGGTAGTCGAGCTGTGCCCCTGCGGCACCGCGTTCGCGTTCCACAACCTGCCGGCAACCGATCAGTACCCCTCGTCCGATCCGCTGTCGTCGTGGCAGGTGCGCCACAAGGGCAAAACGATCAAGGCATTGATCGGCAAGCGCGGCAGCTACGCCGGCGATCACGTCGAACTGGCCGACGGCGGCGCGGATTTCGCGTCCAGCGTCGGCATCGGTGCGGTGATCTCGACCAAGTTCACATGGCCGGCGGACATCCCCGAGCCGAAGCTGGACATGCCGCCGGGCGGGCTGGTGCTGGGCGCCGAGAAGGAAGCCTTGTGGCGCAAGTGGATCGACCTGTATCGCGCGCACATGCTGCCCAAGGGCGACTATCTGGGCACGCTGTACGACATCGGCTTCGACCGGCCCGAGACCCATGTCATCGGCAAGGACGGCGCGCTGTACTACGCGTTCTACGCCGAGCGCTGGGACGGTCCGCTGCAGTTGCGTGGGCTCGGCCGGGGCCGCTACCGGGTGCGCAATCTGTTCGACGGGACTGAGCTTGGCACGGTCGACGCACGCAGCGACACCTTGGCCTCGGTGCCGTTCGAGACCTTCGCGCTGCTGCAGGCCACGCCGGACGGCGCGGCATGAGCGCGGTCGCCGCAGCGGTGCCCGGTGGCCGCGCCTGGCTGGGCTTTGCGATGGCCACGGTGGTGCTGTGGGGCGTGTGGGGCGCGCTGTCGGGCCTGACCGCCAGCCCCGCCTTTCCCGAAACGCTGGTCTACTGCGTGTGGGCGCTGACGATGGTGCCGCCGGCGCTGTTCGTGCTGTGGCGCAACGGCTGGCGCGTGGACCGCAGTCCGCGGGCGATCGTCTACGGGCTGCTGATCGGTCTGCTCGGCGCCGGTGGGCAGATGCTGCTGTTCAAGGCGCTGGCCGGCGGACCGGCGTACTTCATCTTCCCGATCATCTCGCTGTCGCCGGTGATCACGATCGCGCTGTCGTTCACGCTGCTGCGCGAGCGCACCACGCGGGTCGGCGCGGTCGGCGTGGTGCTCGCGCTGCTGGCGTTGCCGCTGCTGGATCTGTCGCTGGGCAGCGCGGAAGGCGAGGGCGTGGGCTGGTTCGTGCTGTCGCTGTTGATCATGCTCGCCTGGGGCGTGCAGGCCTACTTCATGAAGCGTGCCAACACCGTCGTGCGCGCGGAGAGCATCTTCTTCTACATGATGATCGGCGCTCTGGCGCTGGTGCCGGTGGCCTGGCGGATGACCGACTTCGGCCAACCGATCGCTACCGGCCTGCAGGGGCCGTGGCTGGTTGCCGCGATCCAGGTGCTCAATGCGATCGGCGCGCTGTGTCTGGTCTATGCGTTCCGCTACGGCAAGGCGATCGTCGTCGCGCCGTTGACCAATGCCGGCGGTCCTTTGATCACCGCCGCGCTGTCGCTGCTGCTGGCCGGCGTGGTGCCGGGCCCGCTGAAGCTGGTCGGGCTGGCGATGGCGCTGGTCGCCTCGGTGCTGCTGGCGCTCGAGCCCGAACGCCCGACCCCGGCCGACTGACGCCCTTTTCCAACGACACGAGGACCGCGATGCACGCTCTGCTCGAGCTGGTTGCCCGCCATCGGCGTGGCGACGCCGCCGGCATCACCTCCATCTGCTGCGCCCATCCCCTGGTGCTGGAGGCCGCGCTGCGCCATGCCCAGCGTCACGCCCTGCCGCTGGTGCTGGTCGAGGCGACCTGCAACCAAGTCAACCAGGACGGCGGCTACACCGGCATGACCCCGGCCGACTTCGTCGCTTTCGTTGGCGGCATTGCCGAGCGGGTTGGCATGGACCCGGCGCGCATCGCGCTTGGCGGCGATCACCTGGGCCCCAATCCCTGGACCGCGCTCGACGCCGAGGCGGCGATGGCCAAGGCCGAGACGATGGTCGCCGCCTACGTCGCCGCAGGCTTTCGCAAACTCCACCTCGATTGCTCGATGGCCTGCGCCGACGATCCGGTGCCATTGCCCGAGGCGACGATCGTCGAACGCGCGGTGCGGCTGTGCCGCGCGGCCGAGGCCGCCTATGCGCAGGCCGGCGGCGAGCCGCCGGTCTATGTGATCGGCACCGAAGTGCCGGTGCCCGGCGGCGCGACCGAGGCCATCGAGGGCCTGGCGGTGACCGCGCCCGAGGCCGCGCTGGCGACGATCGACGCTCACCGGGATGCATTCGCAGCCGCCGGCCTGCAGGCGGCGTGGACGCGGGTGATCGCCTCGGTGGTGCAGCCGGGCGTGGAGTTCGACCACCACCAGGTCATCGACTACGTGCCGGCCGCCGCGTGCGCGCTCAGCGCCGCGATCGAGCAGGTCCCGGGCCTGGTGTTCGAGGCGCATTCGACCGACTACCAGACTCCCGATGCACTGGCCGCGCTGGTGCACGATCACTTCGCGATCCTCAAGGTCGGCCCCGGCCTGACCTTCGCGCTGCGCGAGGCGCTGTGGGCGCTGGATGCGATCGAGCGCGAGTGGATCGCCCCGGACCGGCGTGCGCAGTTGCGCGAGACCGCATTGGCCCGGATGCGCGCGCAGCCCGGTCACTGGCAGCGCTACTACCACGCCCAGGGCGATGCACTGACTATCGACCTGCAGTACAGCCTCAGCGATCGCATCCGCTACTACTGGCCGGATCCTGCGATCGAGGCGGCCTGCCAGCAGTTGTTCGCCAACCTGCGCCAGAGCCCGCCGCCGATGCCGCTGGTCGGCCAGTACCTGCCGCAGGCGCTGCGCGCGCTGCGTGCCGACCGCGCATCACTCGATCCCGCCGCCCTCGTGATGGCCCACATCGCCATCGCCCTCGACGACTACCGCCATGCCTGCGTCCCCGATGCCCAGCCCTGAACACCTCGGCCTGCCCGAATCCGACCTGGCCGCCAGCGGCGCGCTGTGGACCGCGCGCGAAATCGAGCAGCAGCCGCGCATGCTCCTGCGTACCCATGCGCTGGTCGCCGAGATGGCCGAATCGCTCGCCGCCTTCATCGCGCCGGTGTCGGGCGACCCGACGGCGCGGGTGATCCTGACCGGCGCCGGCACCTCGGCCTACATCGGCGAATGCCTGGCGCCGTGGCTCGACCGCACACTCGCCGCGCGCGTCGATGCGGTGCCCACGACCGACCTGGTCAGCGCGCCGCAGCTGTATCTCGATCCGGATCGCCCGCTGCTGCTGGTGTCGTTCGGGCGCTCGGGCAACAGCCCCGAGAGCGTCGCGGCGGTGGAACTGGCCGAGGCGCTGGTCGGCGAGGTGCGCCACCTGGTGGTGACCTGCAATGCTGACGGGGCGCTGGGGCGGGTCGCGGTGCGGCAGTCGATGACGCTGCTGCTGCCACCGGAAACCCACGATGTCAGCTTCGCGATGACCTCGAGCTTCAGTTGCATGATGCTCGCGACGCTGGCCGCGCTGTGCGGGCCGCACACATTGGAGACGCGTGTGCACGCGATCGCCGCTGCGACCGAGGGCGTGCTGCAGCAGGCGCGCGGGCTGACCCAGGAATTGGCGCTGTGCGGGTTCGAGCGCGTGGTGTATCTCGGCAGCGCGCTGTTCAAGGGCCTGGCGCGCGAGGCTGCGCTCAAGCTGGGCGAACTGAGCAATGGCGCCATCGCGACCTGCTTCGAATCGCCGATGGGCTTCCGCCACGGCCCCAAGACCTTCGTCACCGCGCGCACGCTGGTGGTGGTGTTCGTGTCCAACGACCCGCTGACCCGGCGCTACGATCTCGACCTGCTCAACGAGCTGCGCAGCGACGGCGTGGCCGCCCGCGTGATCGAAGTCACCGCCGCCGCGCCGCATGGTCCGGCGCGCGATGCGGTGCGCGTGACCGGGCTCGAACGCACCCACGATCTCGACCTGCTGTGGCCCTATGTCGCCGTGGCGCAACTGTTCGCCTTCCACGCCTCGCGGGCGCTGGGCGTGCGGCCCGACAGCCCGAACGCACAGGGCACGGTGAACCGGGTCGTGCAAGGCGTGCGCCTGTACCCGCTGGTGCCATGAGCGGCGCGTCCTACTACCTGGGCGTCGATGGCGGCGGCACCAAGACCCGCTTCGTGCTGCTCGATGGCGAAGGCGGCGTGCGCGCCGAGGTCCAGCGCGGCACGGCCTATCACCCGCAGATCGGCCTCGATGGCGTGCGTGCGTTGCTGGCCGACGGCATCGACGCGGTCACCCGGCAGGCGCAGGCGACACCGGACGGGATCGCCTATGCCTTCTTCGGTCTGCCGGCGCATGGCGAGGACGCCGCGGCCACGCCGCAGCTCGATGCGATGCCCGAGGCACTGCTCGGCCATCGGCGCTATCGCTGCGACAACGACATGGTCTGCGGCTGGGCGGGATCGCTGGCCTGCGCGGACGGCATCAACATCGTCGCGGGTACCGGCTCGATCGCCTACGGCCAGCGGCAGGGGCGCCAGGCGCGGGCCGGCGGCTGGGGTGAGGTGTTCTCCGACGAGGGCTCGGCGTACTGGATCGCGATCCAGGGCCTCAATGCCTTCTCGCGCATGAGCGATGGCCGACTGCCGCGCGGGCCCTTGCATGCAGCCCTGCGTGCGCATTTCGATCTCGCCGACGACCTCGATCTGTGCGCGCGGGTGTACGGCGCGCAGGCGTTGACGCGCGACCGGATCGCGCAGTTGTCGCTGCAGGTCGCCCAAGCAGCTGAGGCGGGCGACGCGGTGGCGCGCGCGATCTTCGAGCGGGCGGGGCAGGAACTGGCGGCGATCGTCGATGCGGTGCGCCGCGCGCTCGAATTCGGCGATGACGCCCAGGTGCCCGTGACCTGCTCAGGCGGTGCCTTCGGTGCGGGGGCGCTGCTGCAGGCGCCGCTGGCGGCGGCCTTGCAGGCCACCGGTGTCGGCTTCGAGCTGCGGGCACCACGTTACGCGCCGCATCACGGTGCGGCGCTGTACGCGATGCGGCTGGCCGGGCATCCGCTGCCCGGCACGATCGCGGCCGCCTGAGCCGGCGGTCGCGCCGGTCAGCCGCGCAGGCGCAGCAACTGCGCCTGCAGTGTCTCGACCTGGGCGCGCAGTTGCGCGTTCTCGCGTTCGAGCGCATCGACGCGCCGCTGCAATGCGCGCGCGTCGGGGGCGGTCTCGCCCTCGGCGGTCTCGCCATCCTCACCTTCGCGGGGGGCGCGCGGGCGCTTCTTTGCATCGCGGGCACGCTTGGCGGCCTGCTTGAGCTCGGCCTTGCCGGCCTGCGCCGCGCTGCGTTGCTCGTCCTCGGGCAGGCTGGCGACCGCGGCTGCGGCACTGATCGAGATCTCGCCGGCCTTCAGCGCTTCGACCACCTCGGGTGTCGCCTGGGCGTGGATGCGCTCGATCATCATGACCTGGTTGGCGCTGAGCCTGGCTTCGCGCGCCAGATCGGCGCGGGTGGCGGGCACGGGCGTGTCGTCCCACGGCGGGCGGTCGTCGTCTTCGGGCGCGGCGGTGGCCGCCTCGTCGTTTGCAGGTGGCGGCGCTTCGAGCCGGGCCTGCTGGCGCGCCTCCAGGATCGTGCGCTTGCGCAGCGCGAGCACGCCGCGCTGGTAGTCCGACACGCTGCGCCGGCCCAGGTGCTGCTCGATCATCCACAGATGGACATCGTCCATCGACTTGAAACGGGTGTTCTGCACGGTCTCGAAGGGAATCCCGTGCTTCTGGCAGATGCCGTAACGGTTGTGGCCGTCGACGAGCACGTTGCCCCACAGCACCAGCGCATCGCGGCAGCCCTCGGCGAGCAGACTGCGCTCGAGCGCCTCGTGCTCGTCGGGCGTCAGCGGATCGATGTAGGCCTTCAGGGCGTCGACGACGACGATGTTCATGCGGCTCCGGGGGCGACGGGGGGCGCGCATTGTAGGCGGCGTGGCCGGCGCCGGGCAGCGGCTGCCTTCGCGCGGGCGGTGCGGGGCCGGCATGACGCACCGCGCCGCGGTGCCTGGGTATGCTCGTCGGCGTGCCGAGCCCAGGATCTGCGCCGCCAATGACGCCGTCTTCCCGCGACCCGTACCCCGACGCGCTGCGCGCTGGCGCCTTGCTGCTGGTCGTGTTCGGGCACTGGATCGCAACCTTGCCGCGCATGGCCGACGGCATGCTGGTCGACACCGACCACCTGCTCGCGGCCTGGGACGCGGCCGGCTGGCTGACCTGGATCGTGCAGGTCGTGCCGCTGTTCGTGTTCGTCTCGGCGGCGGTCAGTGCCGACAGCGTGGCCCGGCGGGCGGCGCAGGGCACGCAGGTGCAATGGTGGGCGGGCCGGGCGCTGGGTCTGGCGCGGCCGACGCTGACCTACCTGGGGGTGCTCGCCGCGATCGCGGTGCTCGCCTGGCTGTCGGGCGGTCATCTGCTGGCGGTGTTCGACCGCTCGCTGACGATCCACCTGTGGTTCCTGTTGATGCTGCTCAGCGTGCAGGCGCTGCTGCCGTGGTGCCTGCGCCTGGATGCGCGCCTGGGCCTGGGCGCGGTCGCCGGGCTGGTCCTCGTGGCCGGCGTTCTCGACATGGTCCGCGCCGGGGCGACATCGGCCGGTGCGCTGCGCACACTCGGTCAGCTGGCGACCGAGCGGCCGGCCGGCATCGCCTGGCTCAACATGCTGGTGGTGTGGCTGATTCCGCAGCAGTTGGGCATCGCGTGGAAGCGCGGGCGCTTCCGCGGCCCGGCGACCGGTGCCGGCCTGCTGCTGCTCGGCGCGGCCTGGCTGGCGCTGGCGATCGCTGTCGGCTATCCGGTCGCGATGGTCGGCGTGACGCTGGCCGGCAACAACATGCTGCCGCCCACGCTGGCGCTGATCGGGGTGATGTGGCTGCAGGTGGGCCTGGTGCTGCTGTGCGAGCCGCTGGCGCGGCGGGTGCTCAGCGGCCGTGCGCCGGCCAGGGCGATCGCGGTGCTCGGCGCACTCGGCATGCCGCTGTACCTGTGGCACAAGCTCGCCGAACTGCCGGCCGCCTGGCTGGGCGAGCGATTGGGATTGCCGATCGATGCCGGACTGCCCGGCGAGGCGGGCTTCTGGCTCGGACGTGCAGGCTGGATCGCGCTGTGCCTGGCGATGGTCGCACCGCTGATCGCGCTGGTCGTACGTTTCGAGCTGCGGCGCGACCGTGATGTGGCGGCGACCGATCGACGCGTCGATGTGATGCTCGGCGGCGTGGCGCTGTATGCCGGCCTGGGCGCTGCGCTGGCATTGGGCGCGTGGCCGGGCGCCGCGATCGGGGCGGTTGCGGTGGCCCTGGCATCGTGGCGCCTACGGCGGCGCGGCGACCGGCATTGACGGCGGCTCAGCGGGCGGGCGCGTCGCCGATCGCGGCCGGCGGCGCCCGATGCGCGGCCAGGCACGTGACCACGCTCAGCGCCACCAGCACGAACGCGATGGCTTCCAGCAATGTGGGCAGGCGGCGTTCCCAGACAAAGCCGTAGAGCAGGGCGAACAGCGTCTCGAACAGGATCATCTGGCCGACCAGGGTCAGCGGCAGCAGCCGACTCATGCGGTTCCACAATGCGTTGCCGACCATCGACGCCAGCAAAGCCACGCCGGCCGACACCCCGATCAGCAAGGCCCAGGCCGAGGGCGGGTGCGGCACGCGGGGAGGGCCCAGGCCAGTGGCAGCAGTAGCGCAGTCAAGCCGCAGGTGACCACGCCGGTGAGCAGGTTCCACTCGTGGACGCTGACGTGCTGCAGCCGCGCCAGCCAGCGCGCATTGTTCACCGCAAAGCACGTCCAGGCGGCCAGCGCGCCCACGCCGCACGCCAGCCCCAGCAACTGCCGACCGACGGTGTCCGCCGCCGGCATCGCCAGGGCCTGCCAGCCGATGCACAGCACGCCGGCCGCAGCCAACAACAGCGACGGCGCAAGCCGGCGCAACGGCACGGCGCCTCGGTCGCGGCTGCCGACCAAGGTGACTGCGACCGGCAGGAAGCCGATGACCAACGAGGTCATCGCGATGCCACCCAACTGCACTGCGCTTGCCAGCAGCAGGTAGTAGAGGACGTTGCCGGTGAATGCCAGCCAGACCAGGCCGCGCCATTCCTTGCGGCCGAGCAGGCCCACCAGCCGCGTCCAGTGCGGTGCGATCAGCAGGATCGAGAACAGGCCATAGAACAGGTAGCGGCCGATGGTCAGGTCCAGCGGCCGGAAGTCGCGTACCAGTGCCGGGGCCAGGAAGACCAGGCCCCACAGCGCGCCTGCGCCGATGCCGCAGGCGACGCCGGCGAGGGTGTTGTGTCGGGGGCGGGTGTGCAGCGTGTCCATGCGCGGCACGATAGGCGCGATCGGTAACGCCGTCTTGACTTGGTCTCGCGTCGTTCTGGGCCGGGACTCGTGTCCGTCAGCCGCGCGTCTGGCGGCGCAGTTGCGCGGGCGTTTGACCGTCCGCGCGCCGCATCGCGCGGGTCAGCGCGCTCTGGTCGGCGTAACCGCAGCAGTAGGCGACCTCGGCGATCGGCAGCGCGGTGCGCACGAGCAGGTCGCGGGCCCGCCCGAGCCGCAGGGCCGACAGCCAGGCACGTGGCGTGGTGCCCAGTTCCTGCTGGAACAGCGCATGCACACGACTGGCGCTCATGCCGAGCTGGGCGGCCATCGTCTGGGCGGTCCAGGCATGCGCCGGCTGTGCCTCGACTCTCGCCAGCAATGGCGCAAGCCGGGCGCGCGGCCGCGGTGGCTCGCCGATCAGGGTGTCGAGCAACAGCGGGATCCACAGCCGGAGGCGATGCGCGGACACGCTGCCGCGCAGGGTCAGCGCTTCCATGTAGTCGACGAGGCTGCGCGCTTCGGGGGCCAGCGCGACATAGGGCCGACGCGCCAGACAATCGGCGATCCGTGGGTCGAGGTCGCCGGCGTGCAGGTCGAGAATGATCGAGCGGTTCGCGGCGTCGCTGATCTGGTCGTGCCGGGCGCCGGCCTCGACGAAGGCGCCGAGACTGCGATTGAGCCGGGCCCCGGCCCCGGCGATGTCCATGTGCAGTTGGCCGTCGAGTGGCAGCACCACCTGCGCGAAATCGTGGCGATCGACCTGACTGTCCGCGCCGTAGGAGCGGATGGCAATCGGCAGGGTGGGAGCGGGGAGGGCCATGGGGATGCGGAAGGCGGGACGGGCCGATGCTAGCGCAGGGGCCCGGCACGATGCAGGCTGGACGGCATGCGGGTTGGTGACCCTGCGGGGCGCGACAGGGACCTGTGCACGGCGCGATCGTCGTCCTTGCGGTACGACATGAACGGGGCAGAGGACGGCGGGTGCGCAGAAAGTGCCGTGGCGCCGGCGCGCGGCTTCACCGCCTGCGGCGGGCATGACGCCCAGCATCGCGTTTCCTGTCCTGCTATGGAGTGCGACCATGAATCTTCGTCCGACCCTGCTGGTGGCTTCGCTCGCGTTCGCGCTGTCGGCATGCGGCGACCGCGCCGCCGATGATCACCAGGCTGCCGCCACACCGGGCACCCCGCCTGCTGCCGGGCCGACCACCGACGACAGCGCGGCCATGGGCACCGGCCCGGCCGACACGATGGCCCCAGGCGATGCCCAGACTGGGACCGGTGCCGCGACTGCATTGGCACCGGCGGATCGCAAGGCGCTGCTGGCAGTGATCGAGGTCGATCGGCACGAGATCGCAGCCGCGCAGGATGCGCTGAAGAAGGGCGTCGGCGAGCGCGCGCGTGCGTACGCCGAGCAATTGCGCACCGACCACGAGCGCAGCATGCAGACCACCCAGGCGATGCTCGACGGCAAAAGCGAGAGCGCAAGCGCATCCCCGCAGCCGGCGGCATCCGACGACCCGGCGCTGACCGCCGAGCGTCGTCAGCACGACACCGAGCGCCAGCGTCTGGAGGGACTCGATGGCGAGGCCTTCGAGACTGCGTGGATCGACGCGATGGTCAAGGGCCACCAGGCCGCGCTGGACAAGCTCGATCGCGAGCTGATCCCGCAGGCCAGTGCCGGCGATGTGCGCAGCCACCTGGAGAGCACGCGCAAGACGATCGCCGGCCACCTCGAGCAGGCCCAGGCGCTGCAGAAGCCCGCGTCCTGAGTTCAACTCGCCATGAGGGGGCAATGCGTGCCGTGCCCACCCAGCCCTCCACCCGCAAAGGGCGCAATGCCGCGCGGGCGGGGAGGGCTCGTACGTACAGTCGCTACCGCCCGCGCGTGCGGGGAAAGGACTGGTAAGCCGGGTAATGAACTCCCCCGCTTGCGGGGGAAGGAGCTCGCAAGCACATCGCGACGGCCGCGCTTGCGCAGAAAGGACTGGCAAGCATCGGGAGTGCCTCCCCCGCCTGCGGGGGAGGTCGGCGCGCCTGGCGCGCCGGGTGGGGGTGAGGCTTTACGCCTCTGGCGCGAACAAGTCATCTTGCGGCGGTGCAGGCGCGCTGTAGTCCAGTCGTCCGTCGACGATGCGCGCGGCTGCGGTCCAGGGATGCGGCTGCGATTTGCCCGGTCCCATCAGATGCACCACCTCCCAACCGCGGGCCTTGAAGTCGTCGGCGATCAGGCTGCGATGGCAACTCCACCACATCGCCTCGGCGCACATGCAGGCGGTGCGCTGCGTATGCGCGAGCGCCATCAGCCGCGTGCGCGCCTGCGCATACTCGGCGGTGTCCATGTAATCGGCGTAGCCACGAAAACTCGCGTTGCGCCAGGCCGTGTGCGGCGAATCGGCAAGCGCCTGCCGACGGCCACCCAGTTCGGGCATCGGCACGAAGACGATGCCGGCCTCGGGCAGGCTATGCGCGAGCGATTGCGCGGAAAAATGCGGATGGCGGCGCGAGCCGGGATGGCGACGGACGTCGACCAGCGCGGTGATGCCGTCGGCGCGCAACATGTCGATGAAGACCTCGATCGGCCGTGTCGAATGGCCGATCGTCCACAACTGAGGTGTGTGCATGCAGGCAGGCTAGCGCGTGTCGTGTGGAGCCGTGCTCAAGCCGTCGGCCCGTCGGCCGCTAACGACAGGCAACCCGCAGGTTTTTTTCGGAGGGCCGGATGGACATCCGCCGCTACCACCACGACCACGGCGAGATCGCCGCCCAGATCGATGCGCTGCGTGCGCTCGCCCATGCCGGCGTCGCCGACAACGCCGAAGCGATCTCCAGCCACATCATCGCCTTCGCCAGTCGCGTCAAGTTCCATCTCGCGGCCGAGGATCAGGTGCTCTATCCCACGCTCGCGCGCGCCGGCGATCCGGCGGTCGCGGCGATGGGCGCGCATTACCAGCAGGAGATGCAGGGGATCGCCGCCGAATTTGCCGAGTTCGTCGGCCAGTGGCGCGTGCCGTCCCGGGTCAAGGCCGACCCGGAGGGCTTCCGTGCCGGCGCCAACACGGTGCTGCGCGGCCTGTTCGAGCGGCTGCAGCGCGAGAACCGCGAGCTCTACCCGGCCGCCGAGCGGGTCTAAGGTCGGCGGTCGTCCGCGCCTTGCGTCGGCCCGTCCTGACGCCCCCGGTCCGCCTGCAGATAACCCGATAGCAGCCGTGTGAGTTCCGCGTCCAGGGTGATCGCGAACGCCGGGGGCGCATGTCCTTCGAGCAGTGCCCGGATCGGCCCGAGCAGGACGTTCAGGACGAAGACGGCAGTGGCCGTCGGATCGGCAATGCGGGCGTCGGGCGCGGTCGCGAGCATCTGCGCGATCGCCGCCACACTCCGTGCCTGCGTGCGCGCAACGAGTTCGATACCGCCGTGTTCGGCGGCGACGGCATACAGCGCCCTGGACTCAGCGGGATTGCGTAGTTTCGCGGCAACGATCGCGGTCACCAGCGCGCCGGCCATGTCCGCGACGGGCGAACCGCGTTTCGCATCGCATGCGCGCTGCACCGCGTCCGCGACGCCGTCAAGATGACGGGTGAGCACATCGGCGAGCAGCGCATCGCGATTGGGGTAGTACTGGTAGAGGCTGCCGACAGACATGCCGGCCCGTTCGGCGACGCGGGTCGTGGTGCAACGCGCCAGCCCCTCGCGCGTCAAAACCTGAATCGTGGCGACGTGCAGCGCATCGACGGTCGCGGTCGACCGGCGCTGGACCGGGCGTTTGCGAGGGGCGAGCGGGTCAGCGGCGGTCGCCATCGAATGCGAATTCCAAAGCTGAAGGAGTCTTCAGATACTACCGCGGTCCCCACACGCGAGGTTCGTCATGTCCCAGTCCCATACCGCCGGCACATTCCGCCTGGGGGATCGATCTGTGAAGCGGCTGGGCTACGGCGCGATGCAACTCGCCGGCCCCGGCGTGTTCGGTCCGCCCAAGGACCCCGCCGCGGCAGTGGCCGTGCTGCGCGAGGCGGTCGCCCTGGGCGTCGACCATATCGACACCAGCGATTTCTACGGCCCGCATGTCACCAACCGGATCATCCGCGAGGCACTGCACCCGTATCCCGACGACCTGACGATCGTGACCAAGATCGGCGCCCGCCGCGGCGACGACGCCTCCTGGCTGCCCGCGTTCTCGGCCGATGCGCTGACCCAGGCGGTGCACGACAACTTGCGCAACCTCGGCCTCGACGTGCTCGACGTGGTGAACCTCAGGATCATGCTGTCCGCGCACGGCCCGGCGGAAGGCTCGATCGAGGCACCGCTCGCGGTGCTGGCCGATCTGCAGCGGCAAGGGCTGGTGCGGCATATCGGCCTGAGCAACGTCACCGCGACCCAGGTGGCGCAGGCGCGCGGAATGGTCGAGGTGGTGTGCGTGCAGAACCTCTACAACATCGCGCACCGTGACGACGATGCGCTGATCGACGCGCTGGCCGCCGACGGTATCGCCTACGTGCCGTTCTTCCCACTGGGCGGATTCACGCCGCTGCAGTCCTCGACCCTGTCGGCGGTCGCCGATACGCTGGGCGCGACGCCGATGCAGGTCGCGCTGGCCTGGTTGCTGCGCCGCGCGCCGAATCTGCTGTTGATTCCCGGCACCTCATCGGTCGCGCACCTGCGCGAAAACCTGGCTGCCGCGGACCTGGTGCTGCCGGCCGCTGCGGTCGCGACCCTCGACGGCATCGCCGCCGGTTCGGCGTAGCGCATCAGGTCGGGCGGGCCGGTCAGCGTCGCCTGGCCAGCCAGCGGTCGAGCTGCCCGGCGAACGCTTGGCGATCGCGGGCGTGAAACGCGGCCGGCCCGCCGGTCTGTACGCCGGCGCCGCGCAGTTCGTCCATGAAGTCGCGGATCGACAGGCGCTCGGCGATGCTGTCGGATGTGAACGGCTGGCCGCGCGGGTCGATGGCCTGGGCGCCCAGCGCGAGCACGCGGGCGGCCAGCGGGATGTCCTGGGTCACCACCAGATCGCCGGCCCTCACGCGGGTGACGATGGCATCGTCAGCGGCATCGGGGCCGCCTTCGACCTGAAGCGCGCGCACGTGGCGCGAGGGTGGGCGCAGCCACTGGTTGGCGACCAGCGTGGCCGCGACCTGGGCGCGTTCGGCGGCGCGAAACAGAATGTCCTTGACCGGGCCCGGACAGGCGTCGGCATCGACCCAGATCCGCACGGGATCCGCGGCCGGCGCGGTCACTCGGCGGCGTCGGGCGTGGCCGGCGTGTCGCTGCGGCTCGCGTCGCGCTCGGCGCGCTTCTTGGCGTCCTTCTCGTCTTTCTTCTTCTTCTTGGCGAGTTCGCGCTGACGTTTTTCGAACGAATAGTTGGGCTTTGCCATGGGGCCTTCGTGGTTGGACGAGCCCCCAGTGTACCGCCCCGCCCAAAGCCGGGGTCAGAGTGCACTTCTCGCTCAACGAAAAATGCACTCTGACCCCGGTTCTGAGTGGGTGCGCTGATCGGTCGCAGCCGGGCGGCAGGGCCGGGCCGGCAAATGAATGGGCGACTGTCTATGATGGGCGCGTTCATGTCCCCGGCTGCCGGGGCATGGACAGGGCACACCGCTCGCAGGGGCACCTTGATCGAGATCAAGGTAGAGCGACATCACGGGCGCCTAACATTCTTCTATCCAAGAAAGGGGGCGGCGAATGCACGCCATGACTGAAACCTATAATGACAAAGTAGTCCGCCAGTTCGCGGTGATGACCGTGGTCTGGGGCATCGTGGGCATGCTGGTGGGGGTGATCATCGCCGCCCAGCTTTACGCGCCTGCGCTGAATCTCGACATCCCGTGGCTGAGCTACGGCCGTCTGCGTCCGCTGCACACCAATGCGGTGATCTTCGCGTTCGGTGGCTGTGCGCTGTTTGCGACCAGCCTGCACGTGGTCCAGCGCACCTGCCATGTGCGGTTGCTGTCCGACAAGCTGGCCGCCTTCGTGTTCTGGGGCTGGCAGGCGGTCATCGTCGCTGCGGCGATCACCCTGCCGCTGGGTCTGACCCAGGGCAAGGAGTACGCCGAGCTCGAGTGGCCGATCGACCTGCTGATCACCGTGGTCTGGGTCGCCTACGCGGTGCTCTACCTGGGCACGATCGCCAAGCGCCGGGTCAAGCACATCTATGTGGCCAACTGGTTCTTCGCGGCGTTCATCATCGCCGTGGCCCTGTTGCACATCGTCAACAACATCGCGATCCCGGTCGGCCCGCTGAAGTCCTATCCGGTCTACAGCGGCGCGGTCGATGCGATGGTGCAGTGGTGGTACGGCCACAACGCGGTCGGCTTCTTCCTGACCGCCGGCTTCCTGGGCATGATGTACTACTACGTGCCCAAGCAGGCCGGCCGGCCGATCTACTCCTACCGGTTGTCGATCGTGCACTTCTGGGCGCTGATCGCGGTCTATATGTGGGCCGGCCCGCACCATCTGCAGTACACCGCGCTGCCCGACTGGGCGCAGTCGCTGGGCATGGTGTTCTCGCTGATCCTGCTGGCGCCCAGCTGGGGCGGTGCGATCAACGGCGTGATGACGCTCTCGGGCGTGTGGCACAAGCTGCGCACCGATCCGATCCTCAAGTTCCTGATCGTCGCGATCTCGTTCTACATGATCGCCACGTTCGAGGGGCCGATGATGTCGATCAAGACCGTCAACTCGCTCTCGCACTACACCGACTGGACCGTGGGCCACGTGCACGCCGGTGCGCTGGGCTGGGTGGCGATGATCTCGATCGGCTCGATCTACGCGCTGATGCCGCGCCTGCTGGGCCTCAAGGAGATGTACTCGACCAAGTGGATCGACCTGCATTTCTGGCTGCACACCGTGGGCGTGGTGCTCTATATCGCCTCGATGTGGATCGCCGGCGTCATGCAGGGTCTGATGTGGCGCGCCACCAATGAGGACGGCACGCTGACCTACAGCTTCGTCGAGGGTCTCAGTGCGACCTACCCGTACTACCTGGTGCGCCTGCTGGGCGGCATCGTGGTCCTGTCGGGCATGTTGCTGATGGCCTTCAACTTCTGGAAGACCTACAGGCAGAGCCAGGTCGTCACGGCGGACCAGCCGGTGCTTCCGCCCGACGTCTCCCACAACCCCGCCCCGGTGGCCGCACAGGTCTCCGCAGGAGGCCAGGCATGAGTGGCGAAAACAAGAACGCGCACGAGAAAGTCGAGAAGAACGTCGGCTTGATGGCGGTGCTGATTGCGGTGGCGGTGTCGTTCGGCGGTCTGGCCGAGATCGTGCCGCTGATGTACCAGGCCGAGGCGATCGAGCCGCTGCCGGGGGTGGAACCGTACCCCGCGCTGGAGCTGGCTGGGCGTGACGTATACGTCCGCGAGGGTTGCTACAACTGCCACTCGCAGATGGTGCGGACGCTGCGCTTCGAGTCCGAGCGCTACGGCCATTACTCGCTGGCCGGCGAATCGGTCTACGACCGGCCGTTCCAGTGGGGCAGCAAGCGTACCGGGCCGGATCTGGCCCGCGTCGGTGGCCGCTACTCCGACGACTGGCACCGGGTGCATCTGAACAACCCACGCGACGTGGTGCCCGAGTCGAACATGCCGGCGTACTCGTGGCTGGCCAAGGCCACGCTGGACGGCGAGCAGGTCAGCCGCCGCATGCGCGCGCTGCAGCGCCTGGGCGATCCCTACTCGGACGAGCAGGTGGCGCAGGCTGCCGAGGACGTCTCGGGCAAGACCGAACTCGATGCCGTGGTCGCTTATCTGCAGGGCCTCGGTCGCCACGCCCCCAAGGGAGGGGACAGCCAATGATTTCCGGAATCGTCACCGCGATCCTGCTGCTGTGCTTCATCAGCGGCTGGGTCTGGGCGTGGAGCCCGAAGCGCAAAACCGAATTCGAGGCAGCCGCGCAACTGCCGCTGGACGATGACGAGGAGCAGGGGTCATGAGCAACGCTTGGTCGTGGTATGTCATCGCCATCGTGGCGTTGAACATCGTCGGCTGCGTCTGGTTGTTGATCTGGACATCGCGGCGCCGCCCCGGCGACCCGAAGCCCGATGACACCAGCCATGTCTGGGACGGCGATATCACCGAGTACAACAAGCCGCTGCCCAAGTGGTGGATCAACCTGTTCTACCTGACGGTGGTGTTCGCGATCGGCTACCTGATCTGGTATCCGGGCCTGGGCAACTTCGCAGGCACCAGCGGCTGGACCTCGGCGCGCGAGCACGATGCCGACAAGGCCCGTCGCGACGCACAACTCGAGGAGACCTTCGGTGCATTCGCCGGCAAGCCCCTCGAGCAGTTGGCCGGCGACCCGCGGGCGATGGACCTGGGCCGTTCGATCTTCGTCAACACCTGTGCGGCCTGCCATGGCTCGACTGCGCAGGGCGCACCCGGCTACCCGAACCTGACCGACGATGTCTGGAACTGGGGCGGTGAGCCGGAGCGGATCCTGGAGACGGTGCTCGATGGCCGCCAGGGCATCATGCCGCCGCTGGGGTCGGTGCTGGCCGGGATCGGCGGCGATGTCGCGGTGACCCAGACGGCCGCCTACGTGCGGGCGCTGCGTTCGCCCGACCTGGAGCAGACGCTGAGCACCGACTACATGGCGGCGCGCGGCGAGCAGCACTTCCAGGGCCTGTGCGTGGCTTGCCACGGTGTCGACGGCAAGGGTAACCAGGCGTTGGGCGCTCCGAACCTGACGGCGCGCAACACCCTCTATCCGAACACGCTCGAGAGCATCCGCCAGACGATCAACGAGGGCCGGCACGGGGTCATGCCCGCGCATCGCGAGCTGCTGGGCGAGACCCGTTCGCGCCTGGTTGCAGCCTACGTCTGGTCGTTGTCCAATAAGCCGGCAGCGGACACCACGGCACGCCAATGACGGATTTCACGGAACCGCGCTTCGACCACCCGCCACGTCCGCTGGCGCAGCGGGTGGGCGCGATTCTGTGGCCGAGCTTCTTCGCGGCGGGCGTGTGCACCATGGTGTTCTTCGCCTTCGTCGATCCCCTCGCGCTTCGCGACATGACCTTCCCGGATCTGTCGATGTCGCGCGAGCTTGGATACACCCTCGGATTCTTCATGTTCTGGCTGGCGACTGCGGCCTCCAGTCTGTTCACATGGATCCTTCTGCGGCCTGCGAGCCGCTTCAACCGACCGTTGTCGCCGGACTGAGCCGGCGGCAACCCTCGGCGTGGCGCGGCCCGTTGCGCGCTGCGACAACGGGTCGCATTCCGACGCCCTGAACGGGGCGGACAATAGCGTTCATCACCGAACGCTCACGTCGGTCGCACCCCTATCGGTAGCCAGATGAATCGCATCCAGCCCAAGTTCCCCTCGTCCTTCGTCCCGCTGCCGGGAGCGACGACGTGAAGGGGTCGATTCCGCTCGAAGTCGTCGATGACGGCGGTTCTGTCTACCAGAGCGAGCGCAAGGTCTATCCGCGCGATGTATCGGGCCGGCTCAACCGGCTGCGCGTGGCGGCGGTGGTCTGGCTGCTGGGCATGTTCTACGTGTTCCCCTGGCTGCGCTGGGACGGGCGCCAGGCGGTGCTGTTCGATCTGCCGGCGCGCAAGTTCCATGTCTTCGGCCTGACCTTCTGGCCGCAGGACTTCCTGTTTCTGGCGTTGCTGCTGATCATCGCGGCGCTGGCGCTGTTTTTCTTCACCGCGCTCGCCGGGCGCCTGTTCTGTGGCTATGCCTGCCCGCAGACGGTGTGGACCGAAGTGTTCCTGTGGATGGAGCGCTGGACCGAAGGCGATCGCTCCAAGCGAATGAAGCTCGACGCCGGCCCCTGGACCGGCGAGAAGGTCATGCGCAAGGGCGGCAAGCACCTGATCTGGGCGGTGTTCGCGCTGTGGACCGGCTTCACCTTCGTCGGCTTCTTCACCCCGATCACCGACCTGGGCGCGCGCGCGATGACGCTGTCGTGGGGCGGCTGGGAAACGTTCTGGGTGCTGTTCTACGCCTTGGCCACCTGGGGCAATGCCGGCTTCCTGCGCGAGCAGGTCTGCAAGTACATGTGCCCCTATGCGCGCTTCCAGAGCGCGATGTTCGACCGCAATACCCTGATCATCGCCTACGACCCGATGCGCGGCGAACCGCGCGGTCCGCGCAAGCGTGGCCTGGGCAGTGTGCTTGAGCGCGGCCGAGGCCTGCTCGACAAGCTGGTTGCCTACGACTACGTGTTCCGCGCCGGGCGCCACCCGTCGGCCGCCAGCCAGAACGCGCAGGCACGCGGCACCATCACCTGGGACGGCGACCTGGGCGCGATCGAACCGTTGCCCAAGTTCGCCCCCGAGGCGCTGGGCGACTGCATCGACTGCACGATCTGCGTGCAGGTCTGTCCGACCGGCATCGACATCCGCAACGGGCTGCAGTACGAGTGCATCGCCTGCGGTGCCTGCATCGACGCCTGCGACAGCGTCATGGACAAGATGGGCTATCCGCGTGGGTTGATCCGCTACTCCACGCAGAATGCGATCGACGGCAAGGCCACCAAGGTGCTGCGCCCGCGCATCTTCGTCTACGGCGCGCTGCTGGTCGCGCTGTGCGTGGCCTGGGCGGTCGGCGTGGGCACCCGCAGCGACCTGATCGTGGAAGTGCTGCGCGACCGCAATGCGCTTTACCGTGAAGCCGGCGACGGCAGCACCGAAAACGCCTACACGCTCAAGCTGGTCAACAAGTCCGACGCGGCGCGCGAGTTCCGCATCCTGGTCGAATCCGCGACGCCGGGCATCGAACTGCGCGACAATGCCCAGGCCGTGCCGGCGCGTGCGGAAGAGGTGGTCTCGTTCCCGCTGGTGCTGGTGGCACCTGAGGGCGTGCGGGGGCGCCACGAGGTGCGATTCGTCGTCGAGGACGACGACGGCACGCGCAAGACAGTCGACAGCAGCTTCTTTGGACCGATGTGATGAATGACAACAAGCGCCCGCTGTGGCGGATCCCGGTGATGTGGCTGGTCATCGGCCTGCCGCTGGCCTCCATCGTCGCCGGCGTGGGGCTGTTGATCGTCGCCACCCGCACCGGCGGCGACGATGTCGTCAACGACGAGGTCCGCCGCGTCTCGCAGATCCAGACCACCGATCTGGGCCCGGACGCGAAGGCGCGGCAACTGGGGCTGAGCGCGATCGTGCGGATCGACGAGACGATGGTCGAGGCGATCCCGGCAACGGGCGAGTTCCCGCGCGAGGCGAACTTGCGGCTGCTCCTGCAGCATCCGACCCAGTCGGAGGACGACCTGACGCTGGAGTTGGCACCGACGGAGACCGGGTGGCGCTCGACCACGCCGATCGATGACGGCCACGACTGGATCGTGCAGCTGGCACCCGCCGACGGCACCTGGCGCCTGCAAGGACGCCTGCCCAAGCAGCAGCACGCCGCCCGCCTGGCGCCGTCGCTGCAGCCCTGATGCAGACGTGAACGCCGCTGCGCATCCCGCGCCCGCGGGCTGCTTCCATTGTGGCGAACCACTGACCGCGCATGCGGTGCAGGCGGCGATCGACGGCGCCACGCAGGCGTTCTGTTGCGATGGCTGCGCGGCCGCGGCGCAGTGGATCCGCCACGCCGATCTCGGCGATTACTACCGCCTGCGCAGTGCGATGCCGGCGCCGGTCGGCAACGAGGCGATCGACTTCGGAATCTGGGATCGCGAGGATCTGCTGCGCGAGCACGCCAACCCGGTGCCCGGTGGACGCGCGCTCACGCTGCTGACCGACGGCATGCGCTGCGCCGCATGTGCGTGGCTGATCGACCGCGCATTGCGCCGCGAGGATGGCGTGCTCGACGTCACCGCCAACGCGGTGACCGGCCGCATCCGCATCGCCTGGGACCCGGCGCGCACGGCGCTGTCGCAAGTGCTGCAGCGGCTGGCCGCGCTCGGTTATCGCCCGTACCTGGCCGGCGGTGAGGCGCGCGAGCGCGCTCGGGTACGCGAGCGCCGGCGCTGGCTGCTGCGTCTGGGCATTGCCGGGCTGGGCACGTTGCAGGCGATGATGTTCGCCGAAGCCCTGTACCTGGACTTCGACCAGCAGATGCCGCTGGCCACGCGCGACTTCTTCCGCTGGATCACCTTCCTGGTGTCGACCCCGGTGGTGTTCTACGCCGGCTGGCCATTCCTGGCGGGCATGGCGCGCGAACTGCGCCAGCGCCACGTCGGCATGGACACGCTGATCGCGACCTCGACCCTGCTGGCCTATCTGGCCAGCCTGTGGGAAACGATCCGCGGCGGCACCCACGTCTGGTACGACGCGGCGGTGATGTTCGTGTTCCTGCTGCTGGCCGCGCGCATGCTCGAGCAACGTGCGCGCAACGTCGCCACCGCCCAGGTCGATGCGCTGGCGCGCGCGCGGCCGTCGCTGGCGGTGCGCGAGCGCGCCGACGGCGCACGCGAGTCGGTGCCGGCTGCCGAGCTCGTTGCCGGCGACATCGTCTGTGTCGCGGCCGGCGATGTCCTGCCCGCCGATGGCGTGCTGCTCGATGGCGAGGCGGTGTTCGAGGAATCGCTGCTGACCGGCGAGTCGGCGCCGGTGCGCCGCATCGCCGGCGAGGCGCTCTACGCCGGTACGGTCTGCCGCGAGTGGCCGGTGCGTGTGCGGGTGACCTGCACCGGCGTCGATACGCGGCTGTCGCAGCTGACCCGGCTCGTCGAACAGGCGCAGTCGCACCGGCCGCGTCTGGCGCGTCTGGCCGATGGCATCGGCAGCCGCTTCGTCGCCAGTCTGCTGCTGACCGCGCTGGCGGTGTACGTGGGCTGGCGCATCCATGACCCGGCGCGTGCGTTCGAGGTCACGCTGGCGCTGCTGGTGGTCAGCTGCCCCTGTGCGCTGTCGCTGGCGGTGCCCACGGCGCTGGCCACGGCGCACGGCGCACTGGCCCGGCTCGGCGTGCTGGCGACCCGGGCCGATGCGCTGGAGACGCTCGCCAGCGCCACCGATATGGTCTTCGACAAGACCGGCACATTGACCGACACGCGCCCCGAGCTCGACGAGGCGACCGGCTTCGACGGCTTCGATCCGGCGCATGCACTGCGGATCGCGGCCGCGCTCGAACGCGATGCCAATCATCCGATTGCCCAGGCCTTCGCGCACGTTGCTGCCGATGCCGCCGCCGACGCGATGGTGGTGGTGCCGGGGCAGGGCGTGGAGGGGAGCGTCGAGGGTGTGCGCTGGCGGTTGGGCCAGGCGGCGTTCGCCGCCGGGCGCGCAGACGATGGCGCGCTATGGCTCGGCGACGGCCACCGCGCGATGGCGCGGTTCACGCTGCGCGAACACGTGCGCGAGGACGCGGCCGCCGCGTTGCAGGGCCTGCGCGAACTGGGTCTGGCGCTGCATCTGGCCAGTGGCGATGCGCAGGCACCGGTCACCGCGCTGGCCGCGCGGCTGGGCATCGACGACGCGCATGCGCGCCAGACGCCGGAGGACAAGCTGGCGCGGGTCCGGGCGCTGCAGGCCGAGGGCCGCACCGTGGCAATGATCGGCGACGGCCTCAACGATGCGCCGGTGCTGGCCGGCGCCGACGTCTCGATCGCGATGGGCGAGGGCGCGTCCTTGGCCCAGCGCGCCGCCGACCTGGTCACCACCGGGCCGACCCTGCGCCGCATTCCGGCGACGATCGCGGTGGCGCGGCGCGCCCGGCGGGTGATCCGGCAGAATCTGGGGTGGGCGCTGGTCTACAACCTGCTGGCGATCCCGGTGGCCGCGGCCGGACTGGTGACGCCGTGGCTGGCGGCGCTGGGCATGGCATTGTCGTCGCTGCTCGTCACCGCCAATGCGCTGCGCTTGACCCGGGTGCCGGCGACCGGAGAACCGAGATGAGAAGTCTGCTGCTGTTGGTCCCGATCAGCCTGGTGCTGCTTGGCATCGCGATCGCCGCCTTCGTCTGGGCGGTCAGGCGCGGGCAGTTCGATGACATGGACACTCCGGCGCTCGACATCCTGGTCGACGATGACGGCCGCGACGAGGCCGGGCACCTCCGGGGCGCGCGGCCCACGGACGCGCCGCCGCCGCCGCAGGATCGGCCGCGTGCCGATTGACTGGCTGGTGGTGCTGGCCGCGCTGACCAGCGGCCTGCTGGGCGGTCTGCACTGCGCGGCGATGTGCGGCGGCATCGCGACCGGCTTCTCGGCTGCGTCGCCGGCCGGCGGCTGGCCGCATGCGCTGCAGGTCAACCTGGGCCGCGTGGGCGGCTATGTGCTGGCCGGTGCGATCGTCGGTGGCTTCGGCCACGGTCTGGTCGGCGTGTTCGGCAATCCGTGGATCGGCTTCGGGCTGCGCATGCTGCTGGGCGTGGCGCTGGTGCTGGTCGCGCTGCGGCTGTTCGGGCGCGGCGGCTTCGACCTGCTGCGGCGGCCGGGCGCCCGCCTGTGGGCGTGGTTGCAGCCACTGCAGCGGCGCCTGTTGCCGGCGGAGACGGCGCCGCGCCGGATCGCGTTGGGAATGCTGTGGGGCTGGCTGCCCTGCGGGCTCAGCCTGAGCCTGCTGACGGTGGCCTGGATGCAGGCCAGCGTGCCGGGCGGCGCGCTGACGATGGCCGCCTTCGGCCTGGGCACGCTGCCGGTGATGTTGCCGCTGACCTGGTCGGGCCAGCGCATGGGCCGGTGGCTGCAGCGCCCGCGGCTGCGCGCGCTGGCAGCGTCACTGGTACTGGCGGCCGGCGTGTTGACGCTGGCCGGGCCGTGGTTGATGCAGGTGCCGGCCTTGCATGGACCGCTGTCGGCGATGGGCTGCATGCCCCCGCCGCTGTAGCGGCGACCCGCTGGCAACGTCAGCGTCCGAACGGCGGCACCGGCCCGGCGGGCACGATGCCGGTCGGATTGATCTGCCGGTGGCTCTGGTAGTAGTGCCGCTTGATGTGGTCGAAGTCGACCGTCGGTGCGACCGCCGGGTGGCGGTACAGCCGTTGGGTGTAGGCGAGCAGGGCGGGGTAGTCGATCAGCCGCCGCAGGTTGCACTTGAAGTGGCCGTGGTAGACCGCGTCGAAGCGCAGCAGCGTGGTGAACAGCCGCCAGTCGGCCTCGGTTAGCGTGTGGCCGCACAGGAACGGCTCGCCCGACAGCCGCAACTCCAGCCAGTCGAGGGTCGCGAACACCGCCTCGACGGCCTCGTCGTAGGCCGCCTGTTGAGTTGCGAAGCCCGCCTTGTAGACACCGTTGTTGAGTCCGTCGTAGATGCGCGCATTGACCGCGTCGATCTCCTCGCGTAGATCGGGCGGGTAGTAGTCACCCTCGGCCGCGCCGATCTCGTCGAAGGCGCTGTTGAACATGCGGATGATGTCGGCCGACTCGTTGCTGACGATCGTGGCGCGCTGGGTGTCCCACAGCACCGGCACGCTGACCCGCCCGGTGTAGCGCGGGTCGGCGGCGGTGTAGAGCTGCCACACCGTGTCCACGCCGTTGACCCGGTCGGGCACGACACCCGGTCCCTGCGCGAAGGTCCAACCGTCGTCGGCCATCAGCCAGTGGGTGACCGACAGCCCAATCATGCCCTGCAGGCCCTTGAGTTCGCGGAACAGGGTCGTGCGGTGCGCCCAAGGGCAGGCGCGTGCCACGTAGAGGTGGTAGCGGCCAGGCTGCGCGGCGAACCCGCCTTCGCCAGTGGGACCGGCGCGGCCGTCGGCGGTGATCCAGTTGCGGAACTGCGTCTGCGGCCGGGCCAGGCGTCCATCGCCATCGACCAGTCCGTCGTCGTCGCGATGCCAGCGGCCTTCGATCAGCATGCCCATCGTGCGGCGTCTCCAAGCGGTGAGGCCTGCAGTGTGCCGGCTGCGGCATCAAGCGCGCGTGCCCTGAAGCGCGGCGACCCGCGCTTGACGCCTCCATGCGCAGACTGCATGTCCGCCACCACGAGCCCACCGATGCATAGTCCGCCGCAGAACCCGCACGACCTCTCGCGTCACGACATCCCCGGCATTCTGGCGACGATCGATGCGGAGGTGCGCGCGCGCTTCGATGCGCGTGAGGGCAAGGTCGCCGATTACATCCCGGCGCTGGCCTCGGTGCCGCGCGAGCGCTTCGGCATGGCGGTCGCCACGCTCGATGGCGATGTCTACAGCGTCGGCGATGCCCAGGTCCCGTTCTCGATCCAGAGCATCTCCAAGGTGCATACACTCACGCTCGGCCTCGACGCGGCGGGCGATGCGCTGTGGAAGCGGGTCGGACGCGAGCCCTCGGGGGATCCGTTCAACTCGCTGATCCAGCTCGAACACGAATGCGGCATCCCGCGCAATCCCTTCATCAATGCCGGTGCGCTGGTCGTGGCCGATGTGCTGCTGTCGCGCTACGACGATCCGGAGGCGGCGCTGCTAGCGTTCATGCGCGAGCGTTCGGGCAACGCCGAGGTCGGCCGCGACGAGGAGATCTGGACCTCGGAGCGCCGCAGCGGCTATCGCAACATCGCACTGGCGAATTTCATCCGCAGCTTCGGCAACATCGACAACGAGGTCGACGCCGTGCTCGACCTGTACTTCTTCCAGTGCGCGCTGCGCATGAACTGTGTGGATCTGGCGCGCAGCGTGCGCTACCTGGCCGGCCGCGGCGTGTGTCCGGGCACCGGCACGCGCGTGACCAGCGTCGAGCGCAGCACGCGCATCAATGCGGTGATGATGACCTGCGGCACCTACGACGCTGCGGGCGAGTTCGCCTTCCACGTCGGCCTGCCGGCCAAGAGCGGCGTCGGCGGCGGCATCGTCGCAGTGGTGCCCAATGTGCTCAGCCTGTGCGTCTGGTCGCCGCCGCTCGACGACAAGGGCAACTCGCTGCTCGGCGCATACGCGCTGCACCGCTTCACGCGGATGACCGGGCTGTCGGTGTTCTAGGACATCGCGCGCACCGCCCGCGGACGGTGCGCGCGTTTGCAATCACGGGCTCTGGTAGTAGACGTCGTCGATGAACAGGTCGACCGGCTGGCCGGGCGCATCGCCGGCGAGCATGAAGAACTGCTTGACCGCGTGCAGGTCGAGGTCATGGAACGCCGAGAACGGAATGCTGACTTCGTGCCAGGCGCCGTCGCGGACCAGGCCGTACTGCTGGCCGCCCGGCGCGAAGGGAATCCAGCTGTCGCCGAATGACGTGTTGATGCCGACGCGGAACGGCGCCTGGCTGGCGGTGCGCATGCGGAACTTCAAGCTGCCGCCGACGTAGGCGCTCATGTTGCGCACTTCGGTGATGATACCCAGCCCGAACCAGTTGCCCGGGTTGGCGCGGAACGCCATCAGTTCATTGCCCTCGAACGGTGCGGCGGCGATCGGGGTGAGGTTGTTCCACAGGAACAGGTCGGTGTTGCTGCCGAAATCCAGCGCGCCGGCCAGGCCGCTGCGCTCGGTGTACACGCCGAACTGCCCGGCCGGCGTGGCGTTGTTGCTGCCCAGGTACAACTCGCTGTCGGGATGGTCCTGGTAGAGCCGGATCCAGTCGACCTCCATGCGGCCGGGCAGCGGCGCGGTGACGTCCTGCGGGGTGTGCACGCCGGTGTAGGTGCCGCCGACGGCGATGTTGAGCAGCAGGAAGTGCGGGGCGTGGAACTCGTGCACCTGCGGCCCTTCGACATCGGAGATGTCGAACTCGAAGTACTGCTGGCCGTCGATCGAGACGCGGATGAAATTCGGGTCCCAGGTCAGCTTGTAGATATGGAAGTCGTCATGCAGCGCGACCGGGCTGTTGTAGACCGTGGCGTGCGAGGCGTACGAGCCGTTGTAGTCCCAGTGCACGGCAGCACCGATCCGGCGATTGGCCATGCCATCGGCGATCGCCTGTGCCGAGCCGGCCTCCATCATGTCGATCTCGCCGCGCGCCGGCCACACGCCCACCGCGCCGAGCATCCAGTAGGCCGGCCACACGCCGTTGCCGGCCTCGGGGATCTTGATCCGCGCCTCGAGCGTGCCGTACTTGAACTGCACACGCCCCTCGGTCTTGAGCCGCGCCGAGGTAAACGGGCTGCCGTCGAAGTTCTCGCGCCGCGCCTCGATGATCAGGCGGCCGTTCTCGATGCGCGCGTTTTCCGAGCGGCTGGTGTAGTACTGCATTTCAGAATTGCCCCAGCCGCACAGGCCGATCTGGCACCCCGTGCCCACATCGTAGGTCCAGGTGTTGCCATCGATCGACGGGCCGTCGAAGTTTTCCTGCCAGACGGGGGTCTGGGCATGGGCGGCAGGGGCGAACGTGGCGGCTGCGCCCAGGCAGGCGACGAGCGGCAGAGCGAACAGGCGTACGCGATCCATGACGGACTCCTTGCATTCGAAAGGGGAACGGCGCGGTGGGGACGGCCGACATCGAGCCTGCGTGTGCTTGACAGCGCTGTCAGCCAACTTGCATCCGGGATGTCGCGTTCCGCGATCGGGGTCACGGATTGGCGTTTGTGTCGGGTGAAATCTCCATCGCGCATGGGGCGAACATGTTGCGCGGCAGCACACAGATGCGCCGATGCCTACGTTTTTGGACACATGGCGCACCGACGCGCACAGCGCGCTGCACGTCGCGCATGCAGCCAGCTAAGCTGGGCGATCCGACTTCCGCCCCTTGCCCCCCAATGCCGATTCGTCTGTGGTTGCTGTGTTGCGGACTGCTCGCCGGATGCGCCGGCAGCACTGCGCTGCGCGACCCGTCGCCGGCGCAGGAGACCGTCTTGCCTACGACCCCGTCCATCTCCGAGACCGCATTCGCTGTACCCAGCGGCTATCCCGCCGCCGTCGCCGCGGCGGCAGCGGCGGTGCCGCCCGCACTGCCTGATGTCGACGGTTTGCGGCTGGGCCGCTATGCCGGCATCGAGGCGCTGCTGGTGGAGACGCCGCTGGCGACGGCTGCGATCGCGCTGCACGGCGGGCATCTGTTGTCGTATGTGCCGGCCGGGCAGGAGGACGCGCTGTGGCTGTCGCCGTCGGTCAAGCCACTGCCGGACGCGATCCGTGGCGGTACGCCCGTGGTGTGGCCGTACTTCGGCCGGCAGGGGCAGACCGGCGAGGTGCCGGCGCACGGATTCGTGCGCACGGTGCGCTGGCGGGTGCTCGCGGCCGCGCGCGCCGACGACGGCAGCGTCGCCATCGAACTGGCACCGCCGGATTTCCCGGAGCTGGGGCTGCAGCTGCGGATGACGCTGCGCATCGGCCAGGCGCTGGAACAGACGCTGACGACCACCAACACCGGCCCGCGTCCGGTTGCGATCACGCAGGCGCTGCACACCTACTTCCGTGTCTCCGATGTCGCCCAGGTCCGTGTCCGCGGGCTCGACGGCCTGACCTATCTCGACAAGAACGACGGCTACGCCGCGCATGTGCAGGCCGGAGACTGGCGGTTCGACGATCCCCGCGACCCCGGTCGTAGCGACTACATCTACGTCGATGCGCGGGGGCGCTACATCCTCGACGACCCGGGCCTGGGCCGCAGGATCGCGCTCGACGTCGCCGGCAGCCGGTCGCTGGTGGTCTGGAACCCGGGCGCGACGGCCGCCGCACGCATGGACGACATCGGTCAGGCCTGGCGCGGGTTTCTGTGTCTGGAGGCGGCCAATGCCGGGCCCGATGTCGTCGCGCTGGCGCCCGGTGCCACGCACCGGCTGACACAGACGGTGCGTGTGCTCGCTGGAGGCTGAGTACGCGGGTGACCAATGGCCGGGGCGCGGTCGCAGCGTGCCCGGTATGCTTGGCAGTCGGCCGCCCGGCACTCGCCGTTGACGGCTTTCCGACCGTGTTTCGATGGAGATCGCGCTTGAAGAAGACCCTGCTGTCCGCGGCGACCGCCGTGGCGATGACGATGGCGGCCACCGCCGCTGCCCACGACCACCGCTGTCTCGAGGAGACCTGCACGCTGCAGGCGTTGTTCGCGAGCGAGCCAAGCGCCGGCGGCACCTCCGCCTCGGGCGCTCCCGTCGCTGCGCAGCGCATGGGCACCTGGGGCATCGACACCGCGGGCATGGACACCTCGGTGCGGCCGGGCGAGGACTTCTTCGGCTACGTGAGCGGCAACTGGGCCAAGACCACGCAGATCCCGTCCGACAAGTCGAGCTATGGCGCGTTCCTGGTGCTGCGCGATCTGTCGGAGGCGCGCGTGCGTCAGCTGGTCGAGGGTTACGACGCGGCCGACACCGCGCATCCCGACCGCGCCAAGGTCGCCACGCTGTATGCGGGCTTCATGGACCAGGCTGCGATCGAGGCGCTGGGCGCGCAGCCGCTCGCGCCCAAGCTCGCCGCGATCCGCGCCGCCGGCGACAAGGACGCGCTGGCCCGGCTGATGGGTCAGAGCCAGGGCGACTTCGGTCGCAGCTTCTTCGGCCTGGGCGTGTCCGACGACCAACGCGACCCCGACCGCTACACGCTGTACATGAGCCAGTCGGGCCTGGGCCTGGGTGATCGCGAGATGTACCTGCGCGAGGCCTTCGCGCCGCAGCGCGAGCGCTACCAGGCCTATATCGCGCAGATGCTCGAACTGGGTGGCTGGGCGGATCCGCAGCGCAATGCCGAAGCGATCCTCGCGCTGGAGACCAAGATCGCCGAGGCGCACTGGACCCGCGCCGAGAGCCGCGACCGCGACAAGACCTACAACCCCGTCGAGCTGTCGGCTTTCGCGACCACCGCGCCGGGCTTCCCGTGGGCGACATATTTCGCCGCCGCCGGCGTGCCGCAGGCGCCGCGTGCGGTCGTGCGCCAGAGCACCGCGATTCCGAAGCTGGCCGCGATCTTCGGCCAGACCGACGTCGCCACGCTGCAGGCCTGGCAGGCGTTCCACACCATCGACAATGCCGCGCCGCTGCTGTCGAAGGCGTTCTCCGATGCGCGCTTCGAGTTCCGCAACAAGTTCCTGTCCGGCCAGCCCGAGGAGCAGGAGCGCTGGAAGCGCGGCGTGGCATTCGCCGAGAACACCATGGGCGAGGCGATCGGCCGCGACTATGTCGCGCTGTACTTCCCGGCCGATGCCAAGGCCAAGATGGACGCGCTGGTCGCCAACGTGAAGGTGGCGATGGGCGCGCGGCTCGAGCAGCTCGACTGGATGGGCCCGGCGACCAAGGCCGAGGCGCGCAGGAAGCTCGACGGGTTCGGCCTGAAGATCGGGCACCCGGATCAGTGGCGCGACTACAGCGGCCTGGTGGTCGAGCCCGGGGACGTGTTCGGCAATGCCGAGCGCTCGATGGCGTTCGAGTGGGATTACCGCCGCAACCGCTTGGGCAAGGAGGTCGACAAGGGCGAGTGGGGCATGACCCCGCAGACGGTCAACGCCTACTACAACTCGGTCAAGAACGAGATCGTGTTTCCGGCCGCGATCCTGCAGCCGCCGTTCTTCGATCCCGAGGCCGATCCGGCGGTCAACTACGGCGCGATCGGCGGGGTGATCGGCCACGAGATCATCCACGGCTTCGACGACCAGGGCCGCAAGTCCGACGGCGAGGGCGTGCTGCGCGACTGGTGGACGGCCGAGGACGCGGCCAAGTTCGAAGCGCAGGCGGCCAAGCTCGGCGCGCAGTACGAGGCCTACACCTTCCCGCAGCTGCCGGGCATGCACATCAACGGCAAGGTCGCGATGGGCGAGAACATCGGTGACCTGGGCGGTATCACGATCGCGCTGGAGGCCTACCGTCGTTCGCTGGACGGCAAGCCGGCGCCTGAGATCGACGGCTTCAGCGGCGAGCAGCGGCTGTTCATGGGCTGGGCGCAGGTGTGGCGCACGCTGTGGCGTGACGATGCACTGCGCCAGCAGCTGGTCAACGGCACTCACTCGCCGGGCCACATCCGCGCCTTCGCACCGCTGCGCAACGTCGATGCGTGGTACGACGCATTCGACGTGCGCGAGGGCGATGCACTGTGGATCGCGCCCGAGGACCGCGTGCGGATCTGGTGACCGCCCGCCCGCAGTGACGGACCCCAAGCCGCCGGACGATCCCCGGCGGCTTTTTCGTGTGCGGCTTTGGTCGCCAAAGTCCCGGCCCCCACCCGCCGCCTTCGGCGTCGACCTCCACCCGCAAGCGGCGGAGGTGGTGCGTCACCCGACGCGCGCAGCGATCCGATCGAGGCTGGGAAAAGCCCTCCCCGCGTGCGGGGGAGGGTTGGGTGGGGGCCGCAGGTCGATGCGATGGCGTTCGGCTTTGGTCGCCAAAGCCCCCGCCCGCCGCCTTCGTCGACCTCCACCCGCAAGCGGGGGAGGTGGTGTGCCACCCGACGCGCGCAGCGATCCGATCGAGACCCGGAGAAGCCCTCGTGGGGGGAAGCGGTTGGCCTTCCGACGCGTCAGGCGAGCAGCAGCACCGCGCCGATGATCACGCCCGATGCGAACAGCAGCATCAGGCAGTAGCCCATGATGTCTTTGATCTTCAGTCCTGCGATCGCCAGCAGCGGCAGCGCGAAGAATGGCTGCAGCATGCTCGTCCACGCATCGCCCCAGGCGACCGCCATTGCCACGCGCGCAAGGTCGGCGTCGAGCGCCTGCGCGGCGGGCACCATCACCGGCGCCTGCACGGCCCACTGGCCGCCGCCGGACGGCACGAACATGTTGATCAGGCCGGCGGACAGGAACGTCCACAGCGGCAGCGTCGACGCGCTTGCGAACGAGACGAACCACTCCGACAGCGTCGTGGCCAGCCCCGAGCCGACCAGGATCGCCATGATCCCGGCGTAGAACGGGAACTGCACCACGATGCCGGCACCGCCCTTGATCGCTTCCTGCAGTGCGGCGAGCAATCGGGCGGGCGTGCGATGCAGCACGATGCCCAGCATCAGGAAACCATAGTTGACGATGTTGAGATTGAGACCGCCGCCGGTGGCGAAGTGGTCGACCAGGTAGACCAGGCCCGCCGCACCGATCGCCAGCGACAGAAGCCAGCCGTGCTCGAGACGCACTGCCGGCGTGGCGTCGTGCGCCAGTGCGGGCGGCGCGGGGTCGTCGGGCGGCGAGAAGAGCACCGCATCGTGTTCGTTGGGCGTCATCGCACGGTTGATCAGTGGCACCGCGATCGCCAGCAGCGCGACGATCATCAGGTTGAACGGCGCGAAGATCGTCTCGCTGGTCGGGATCAGTCCCATCGTCTCCTGGAGGAAGTGGCCCTCGGTCGCAATCGTCAACGGGATCGATCCCGACAGACCGCCATGCCACACGAGGAAACCGGAGTAGGCACTGGCGACCAGCAGGCGGTAATCCACGCGCACATGGCGGGCGACCTCGCGTGCGAACAGTGCCCCGATCACCAGCCCGAAGCCCCAGTTGATCCAGTTGGCAACCAGCGCCACCAGCGTGACGACCACGATCGCATTGCGCGGCGTGCGGCAGCGCGAGGCCAGCGCAGTGAGCATCCGCGCGACGGGCGGGGTGCGGGCGAGGATGAAGCCGGTCACCAACACCAGCAGCATCTGCATCGAGAAACCGAGCAGCTCCCAGAAGCCGTTGCCCCAATGGCGCACGAGCTCCAGGGGCGCTGTGCGTTCGATCGCGAGCGCGGCCGCAGCGGCGATCGCGGTGAAGATCAGGACGAAGACGTAGGCATCGGGCAGGTAGCGTTCGACCAGGCGAACGGACAGGCGCGTGGCGCGCTGGAACATGCGGGCGACTCCGGAACACGGAAAAGCCGCCGACGATACCCTGGGAATGCGATGCGAGGCGTTGGGACGATGGTCGTAGCCGGCGGGTCGCCGCCGTTGCGATGGCCGCGGCGCCGTCGCTCGGCGCCGCAAGCCAATGGTGCTCAGCCGTGCACGCGGAACCGCACCGCGTCGTCGATGAAATCCTTGTCGCCGAACGGCGCTTCGTTCGAGCCGAACGGCATCTGCGCGCGCAGCGTCCAGCTTGCCGGCAGCGACCACTGCGCAGCCGCGGCAGCATCGGGCAGTGGGTTGTAATGCTGCAGGCTGGCGCCGATGCCGGCATTGGCGAGCGCGGTCCAGACCGAGAACTGCGCCATCGCACTCGCGTGCTCGGACCACACCGGGAAGTTGTCCGCATAGAGCGGGAACTGCTGCTGCAGACCGCGGACCACGTCCTGGTCCTCGTAGAACAGCACCGTGCCGGCGCCGGCGGCGAAGCTGTCGATCTTCGCCTCGGTGGCGGCGAAGCCGTCGGCCGGGACGATGGCGCGCAGCGCGTCCTTGACGATGTCCCAGAAGGTCTGGCTCTGATCGCCGAACAGGATCACCGCCCGCGAGCTCTGCGAGTTGAACGACGACGGGCTCAGGCGCACGGCCTCCTGGATCAGCTCGGTGGTCGCCTGCTGCGAGATCGGCAGCGTACGCCCGAGGCTGTACTGGCTGCGGCGACGACGCGAGGCTTCAAGGAACGGATTGTTGGACATGCTGGGCTTTCCTGGTTGAGAGAGAGACGGGCCGCAATGCGGCAACCGGGAAAGTGTGGCGTCAGTGGCGCGCGGCGGTAGCGCGGGGGACGGAAAGGATCGTTTCAGGCACAAAAAAGCCGGCATCCCTGAAGGCATGCCGGCTCGTCTGACGGATGGGGAAGGCTCAGCGATACACGCGATCGCAGCGCGTCTCGACGATGCGGTCGCCGCGGCTTTCCTGACGGTTGCCCTGGACGTTGCGGCCGATCGCACCACCGGCCACGGCACCGCCGACAGTCGCGAGCTTGCGGCCATTGCCGCCGCCGATCTGGTTGCCGATCAGGCCACCGATGACCGCGCCCGCGGCCGTGCCACCAATGCGATTGGGGTCGGAGCTGTTGCGTTGGACTTCGACGTCCTTGCAGACCACGCGGCTGCCGTCGTTGAAACGGCGCCCTTCGTCCTGCGGGCCGTAGTGCTGGGCGTGGGCGGTTCCGGCCGCAGCCAGCGAAAACAGGCCGAGACAGGCAAGTGTGCGCAACGTGTGCATGACGATCTCCACGGGGGTGATGTCGCGATGCTTGCAGCGCACGGGGCAACCGCACATGAAATTCGGCGTCTGGTGGCGTCGCGGTTCAGCCGCGGGCGCGTCGCGTGACGCCCGCGTCGTCGCTTAGGCGTATTGCATCTTGCGGCCCATACCGCCGTCGACGATGACATGCTGTCCAGTCACGAAGCCTGATGCGGGTGAGAGCAGATACACCGCGAGCGCAGCGACATCCTCCGGGGTGCCGACCCGCCCGACCGGATGCTGGGCGTGGTCACGCTTGGACAGCTTCGGACGACGGCGCGCCGCGGGGCGCTGCCAAGCGTCGGTCGCGATCCAGCCGGGGCTGATCGCATTGACACGGACGCGTGGCCCTTCGCTGATCGCCAAGGCATGGGTCAAGGCCACCACGCCGCCCTTGGCGGCGGCGTAGGCTTCGGTGTGGGCTTCGGACTGGAGTACGCGACTGGAGGCGATCGACACGATCGCGCCCTGTCGCGCGCGCAGCGCAGGCAGGGCGTACTTGCAGCACAGGAACGCGCCGGTGAGGTGCGCATCGATGAATCGCTGCCACTGCGACAGCGGCAGGCGTGCCAGGTCCGTCACGTGCGGATTGGCTGGGCCAGCATTGTTGACCAGGCCGTCGAGGCCTTTCATGCGCGCGATGGCCTTGGCGAAGAAACCGCGCACCGACGCCTCGCGAGCGACATCGAGCGGGAAGAAGCAGGCCCGATCGCCGACATCCCACTCGGCCAGGCAGGCGGCACCGGCGTCGCGGTTCAGGTCGCCGATCGCCACGCGACCGCCGGCACCGAGCACGGCCTGGGCGATTGCGCGACCGATGCCTTGCGCGCCGCCGGTGATCGCGACCACGCGGTCGCGCAATGGCGACGGCTCGAGCGGCACCACGGGCGGGGTCAGGGACATGGCGGCTTCCACGGCGAGATCGGCCGCAGGGTCGCACGCCCGGCATCGCGGCCGGGTGCAGGCCTCAGCCGCCGCGGGCCTTCTTCGGTGCGCTGGCGGCGGCCTTCGGCGCTTCGGCGTCGACGCGCATCAGCGTGCGGGTGACGCCCAGCACTTCGATCCGGCCGCCGGCCGCGCGAAAGCGCGCCAGGTCGGCTGCGATCCGGTCGCTGGTCACGCTCGCGCCGCGGTCGCCGGGCTTGCGCGGGCCGGCGAACAGATGGCCGGTGCTCGACGCCGTGGTCGGGGTGGCCGCTGCGGCCGGGGCTGCTGTCTTCTTGGTACGGGACATCGAACGCTCCTTTCAGTACATCGCCAGGGGGATGCCGCGTCGTCCGCGGTCTTCGTAGTCGTCGCGGACCGAGCGGCAGTAGGGGCCTGCCATCTCGAAACGCCGGCAGATCTCCGGTCGGGTGTCGTAGATCGAACAGCACATCCGCGCCGGATCGATGGCCACGCACCAGCCTTCCTCGTCGCGGGCCATCACCTGCAGGCCGGCCTCGGTGACGTCGACGAATCGGGCGGGCACATCGTCGTCGCTCTGCAGCACCACCGTCAGCCGGCAGCAGACCGCGTCGCAGCGCGCGCAGTCGATACTCGACACGGTCATCGGCCCAGGACCGGGCGGCGGATCGGGGACGGTGTGAATGGGGTAGGGACGCAGCGGGTCATCACGCTTCCTGGGGAGCGTCGCCCAGAGCGGGCGGTCACACATGGGGGAAGCGAGGCGGCGGCCAGGGCGGTCGCGCGGGACGCACGGATGGGCCAGGGGCCCGGCGCCTAGCATAACACCGCCCGGCTGTGGAGCCGTTGGCAGCGGGTCGGGCGGTTCAGGAACGCCGGTTCGTGTAGCTGGCGTTGCCCAGACCGGTGCCGATCGTCAGCACGCCCCAGCGGCGCACACCGGTCATGCGTGGGCGCTCGCTCAAGCCCTGAACGACAGCGTCGTTGTGCAAGCGTACCAGGGGCGTGCGGCCGCCAATCCGGTCCAGGTGCGCCTGCAAGGCGTCGGCCACCCGGAAATCGGCGGCCTCCCAGTTGCCGGGCAGATTGTGCGCGCCGTGGAGGATGGCGCCGTCGTGCGCGATTTCGCCCGGACAGGCGACCCCGACGAATGGGGCCAATCGCAGACCGCGCGTGCGGGCGTGGGCGATCAGGCCGTTGAGCATCGCCGCGATCCGGGTCATCGCGGTCTCGCGATCGGGGGCGTCATTGGCATGCCGCCACTGCGTGCGCTCGATCACCTGCGCGCGACTGCCGTCCTCGCGTTGCTCCAGGCGCGGGGCGACCAGGCCACAACGGATGTTGGTGCCGCCGATATCGACCGCGAGGAACGCGTCATAGTGCTGGATCCGCGCGGGCGCCAACGGCACCCAGCCCAGCAGGCCGGCATCGTCGCCATCGTGGCGCAGCAGGGTCAGGTCAACACCGGCGCGCGCGAGCTTGAGCAGGCGCGCGGCACGGCGCACCGACAACGCGCCGGTGCGGTTGCCCGGGAAGCCGCCGCCGATGACGATGCGCTTGACGCCGTCCCATTCGGGCTGCGCGAGGAAGCAACGGATCACGCCCGCCAGTCGCTCGGCGTGGTCTTCGATCGCGGCGTGGACCAGATGCGCCGCGTCGGGGTCGCCGCCGACCAGCACCAGGTCGATCTCCTTCTTGCCGATCGCGTCGGTTGGCGTGCGTCCGAAAGGATCACGGCCGCCGGTGAAATGGTGGCGGCGGCGCTGGTCGAGCAGGGCGCGGAACGCGCGCTGGCTGGCGCGGTCGCCGATGAAGCCCTCGCCCTCGGCATCGCGCAAGGCCAGGTTGCAGCTGTCGATCGTCAGCCCGGGCAGATGGGCGGCGGCGTGGCGGTTGCGATCGTCGCGTGGGCGGGCCATCGGGTCGGGTCGGCCGGACAGAGGCGCACATCGTGCCTGGCATCGTGTCGCGCGGCGTGACGATGGCGCGCCGGCGCAGCGCGCCTAGAATGGCGCCCCCTGCGTGATCGTCCTGCCATGTCCCAGCCCGCTGCCGCCATCGATAGGCCCCTCGACCAGACCGGTGCACGGGCTTGTGCACTGATGGCGCTGGCAAGCTTGGCAACCTTCGGTGCGAGCGCGCTCGCGTTGCACGGCCTGCGCCCCGACCTCGATCCGGTGCACAGCCAGATGAGCCTGTATCTGATCGGCAACTGGGGCCCGCTGCTGCAGGCGGCCTATGTCGTGCTCGCGATCGGGATGGCTGCACTCGGCTGGGGGCTGTGGCAGGCGAGCAGCGAGGGCGCGCGCAGCACCGCGCCGCTGCTGCTGTTCGCGCTGGGTGGCGCGTCGCTGGCGACGACCGCCTACGCCTGGATGGACCTGCCCGGCATCGACAGCACGCTCGAAGGCCTGATCCATGGCGTCTCGGCGCAGGGCGCGTTCCTGTTCGCGACCGCCGGCATGGTGCTGCAGGCGTTGCGCCTGCGCGGCGATGTCGCCTGGCGGACGACCGCGCGCTGGGCGCTGCCGTGGGCCTTGCTGTGTTTCGCATCGATCTGGGTGTTGGCGCTTTGGCGCGACGCACCGCGTGGGCTCGCCCAGAAGACCGTGGTGGTGTTGATCCTGGGCTGGCTGGCCGCCGTCTCGACGGCGTTGTGGCGCAGAGCGGCCGCTTCCCGTGGCGGGGCGTGTTCACGCCAGCCGCACTCCCCCGGTCACAGACTGCGGTCCGCCGACGCGACGAATGCCACGTCGTGCAATTACCGACGTATGGAGAACGACATGATCAAGTGGGCCATTATTTTCGCCGTCATCGGCCTGATCGCAGGTGCCCTTGGGTTCACCGGCGTCGCCGGTGCCTCGATGGGCATTGCCAAGTTCCTGTTCTGGGCAGCGATCATCATCGCCGTCGTGCTGTTCGTGCTCGGCCTGACGGTCGCCAAGAAAGTGACGAGTTGACGACGCTCTCGAGCGCAGCGCCACGACCGCCGGCTTGCCGGCGGTTTTTTTATGTCCATCCCAAACGCGGGCGGGTCTTCGCCGTCAGAAACCGGGGTCAGAGTGCAATTCGCCTTGCGAAATTGCACTCTGACCCCGGTTTTGGGTGCGTCGACGACGCGCCTTTTTTGGCAAGCCGAATCGAGTGGAGCACGTTCGATACTCAAGCCACGTTGACGCGGGCGCGGCTAGGGTGGGCGTCACCGCTTGCCCCACCGAGGATGTCCGTGGAACCGACTGTGCACCCTTTCTCCGAACTCTTCGTCCAGCTCGGGCTGCCCGATGACGAAGCGTCGATCCGCGCCTTCATCGCCCGCCATGCGCCTTTGCCCGACGACATGCGACTGGAGGAAGCGCCGTTCTGGACGCCCGCGCAGGCGCAGTTGCTGCGCGAGGAGCGACTCGAGGATGCAGACTGGATCGTGGTCATCGACCAGCTCAATGTCGCGATGCACGCGACACCCGACCCATGAGGCGGCCCGGCCGGGCGTTGCTGACGCTGTTGACGACCGCGTTCGCTGCGTGCGCTGCGCAAGCCACCGACGTCGCGCCCGTCGCAGCGCGCACGGTTGCCTTTGTCGGTGTGGATGTGCTGCCGATGGATCGCGATCGGCGGCTCGACGACCACACGGTGGTGGTGCGCGACGGTCGCATCGTCGAGGTGGCGCCGTCGGCGCAGGTGCGCGTGCCGGCCGATGCCCAGCGGATCGACGGCACGGGCCGGGTGCTGATGCCGGGCCTTGCGGAGATGCATGGGCACGTGCCCGGCGCAGATCGGCCGCAGGAGGTCGAGGACACGCTGCTGCTGTATCTGGCCAACGGCGTGACGCTGGTGCGCAACATGTCCGGCGATCCGTCGCATCCGGCGTTGCGGTCGCGGATCGAAGCGGGTGAGGTGGCCGGGCCGACGCTCGTGGTCGCCAGCCCCTGGCTCCGTGGCGAGAACGCCGCGGCGGTCGAGGCGGAGGTGCGGGCGCATCATGCTGCGGGCGCGCAATTGATCAAGCTCGGCAGCATCCCCGCCGATGCCTATCCGGCCATGGCGCGCACAGCCGACATGCTGGGCGTGCCGTTCGCCGGGCACATCCCGTCCGGGGTCGGACTTGTGGCTGCGCTCGAGGCTGGCCAGGCGTCGATCGATCATCTCGATCGCTACGTCGAATTTCTGGTCCCCGGTGCGCCGATCACCGATACCCAGGCCGGCTGGTTCGGCAGCGCCTGGATCGACCGTGTGGACCCGACGCGCATCGACGAGGCCGTCAGCCGCACGGTCGCGGCCGGCACCTGGAACGTGCCGACGTTGAGCCTGGTCGAGCACATGGCCTCGACCGAGGCGCCCGAACGCATGATCGCGTGGCCGGAGATGCGCTACATGCCGGCCACCGAGCGCGCGCGCTGGCTGCGCGCCAAGCGCGAGTACGCCCAGCGCCCGGACTTCCAGCCCGAGGCGGCCGCACGACTGGTGGTCTTGCGTCGGCAATTGCTCAAGGCGTTGCACGATGGCGGGGCGCCGATCGCGCTGGGATCGGATGCGCCGCAGTTCTTCAATGTGCCCGGGTTTTCGCTCCATCGCGAGATGACCATGATGCAGGCCGCAGGCCTGACGCCCTACGAGGTGCTGGTCACCGGCACCCGCAATCCGGCACGCGCACTCGGCACGCCGGAGGCCTTCGGCACGATCGAGGTGGGGCGACGCGCCGACCTGGTGCTGCTCGAGGGTGATCCGCGCGAGGACCTGGCGCACGCACGCGTTCCGGTCGGCGTGATGGCGCGCGGTCAGTGGTGGCCGCGCGCGCGACTGCAGGCGTCTCTGGAGGCCATCGCGGCACGCAACGGACCCGATTGAACGCGGTCGCCCCGCATGCCAGCTGCATGCGGGGCGATGGCACGCACGCGGCGCGATCCGCAGCTCAACCCCGTCTGCCGGGAGGCGCGGGGATCAGGGCGTGCCCGGCGTCCCGGTGCATACCCGGTCGGGATGGCCGCTGCGTAGCAGGATCGCGTCGTTCGCGCCGCGGGTCCACAGCACGGTGCCCTGTTCGTCGGCGTATCGGGCGCCTTGCATCGCCGGGTCGCTCTCGGTGCGCAGCACCACATGGGTACCGTCAATGGCCACGCTGGCCTGACCGCGGCCATCGAAGGTCGCATCGACCGGCGTGCCCTCGCAGTCGTAGTGCACCACGCGTGCAATGGGCGCAGCGTCGGTGGACGGCGTTTCGGGATCCGGCGGCGTCATCGCACCGGAGGACGCATCGGTTGCAGGCGGCGGCACGGTGTCGTCGGCTGGCGCCTGTGCAGGCGAGCAGCCGGCGAGGGCGAAACCCAGGACTGCGATGAGCAGGGGTGGGGCGTGGCGCATGATCGTCTCCTTGCGTGTGGACACCTGGGACGGACATGGGGGAGGCGCGTTCGCAGGCTACCCGTCCCCTGCGCGCCGGGTGTGAAGGCCGCGTGGACACCCGGTCAGCCGGCGGTCTCTACCGATGTCCGACAGGTCTGCGCCGGCAGGCCGTCGACGGTGATGTCGGCCTCGTCCGCCCCCTTGGTCCACAGCACATTGCCGTCGTCGTCCGCATAGCGGGCACCGCTTGCGGCCGGCGTCGTGCGCAAGGTCAGGGTGCGGCCGTCCAGCTGCATCAGCGCGGTGTCGCCGTCGTCTTCGTAGGCGACGGTATAGGTGCGGTCGTCGCAGTGGTAGCTGACCGTCGATGGCGGCGCGCCCTCCGCTTCGCGGGCGGCGAGCGAGCCGGTGGGGGTGGTGCCTCCATCGCCGCAGGGGCGGGGGGCGGCGAGGCGGGATTGGCGGGCGTCTGGTCGACGCGGTCGTTCGAACAGGCGGCAAGGGCCAATCCAAGCAGGGCGACGGGCAGGGCGGCGTGGCGCATGGCGAGTCCTCGTTCGTGGTCGAACGCCGCCGGGCGCACCCGGTGACGTGCCGCCATCGTGGACCGGCCCACGTCAATGCCAGGTGCGCAGGGGCCTCGATGGCGTCGTGACCGGATGCGAACATCCTGGCCTGCACCCTCTGTGGCCACCCTGACGAGGCAACCCATGCGCACACATCGTGCTTTCGCCTGTTCCCTCGCGCTGTGCGCGGTGTCGCTGGCCGCCTGCCAGCCGAGCGGCGAGACTGCCGCACGTTCCGACCCATCGGCGGCGACCGAAGACGTCGGCGAACGCGCCGAGGTCGCGGCCGTGGAGGGGGATGTCGTCGTATCGACCAACGAGCCGTTCTGGCAGGCCCGGATCGAAGGCGACACGGTCTTGGTCACCGGCATCGACGGGCCGGCACGCCGGTTCGCGAACGCGTCGTCGTCGATGACCGCGGATGGTCGGCGCATCGAGGCCCGGGACGACGCAGGCGAGGTGGTCCTCATCGTCCGCCGCATGCGCTGCGAGGACGACATGTCCGGCGCACGGTTTCCGCTGACGGCGTTGCTGACGCTCGACGGCGACGGTCCCCACCACGGATGCGCGCGGCCGGCATCGATGCCGCCACCGCAGCCGACCGACGCCGCAGCGCCGTAACCGCCCGATGTCGAACGAGGATGGTCGGGGCAATGGTTGACGCGGCGTGTCGGCGCGAATGCGCCGGTGCGATCGGCCGGCACCGGTGCGCAGCCTGTTCGACGCGTGTGTCGCCTTTCGCTTGAGCCGGTTGCGCAATGGCAGGTCGCCCGCCGCGCGCCTGCGTGTTCAGGCGCTGCCGATCTGCTCGATCGCGACGATGTCGCCGACCCAGACGTAGTGCGGCACCGTCGGGTCTTCCAGGTCGTCGAGCCGCAACCGCGCATTGTGACCTTCGTCGCCGTCGGCGGTGCGGAACGTTTCCAGGGTCGGTCGTACCGACACCACGCCTTCGACCTGCATGCCGTCGGTCAAGGTCACCTGGACGATGGCCTCATCGTGAAGCAGGGCGATGTTGCGTTCGAGCGCATCGATCTCGGTGCGCGCGACGTGGATGCGCGGCGGCGTCTGGCTCATTGCAAACCTCCGGTCGGGAGGCCGCATGATGCCGCAGCGCCAGGCCAACGGCGGGTGAGGACGGCCTGCTTCAGCGCTCGGGTTCGAGCGGTTCGCGCAACAGGCGGTCGTACTCGCTGCGGATGACCTCGTAGCACTCGCAGGCGCGGTCAAGCAGCGAGGCCGGCTCGAGCACCTGGATCAGCCCCCGGCTATAGCGGATGCAGCCTTCGTCCTGCAGCCGGCGTGCGGCTTCGGTCACGCCCTCGCGGCGCACGCCCAGCAGGTGCGCGATCTGCTCCTGGGTCATCTTGATCTCGGTGGTGCCGATGCGATCGTTGACCAGCAACAGCCAGCGCGACAGCTGGCGGTCCACCGTGTGGTGGCGATTGCAGACCCCGGTCATCGCCGTCTGCGTCAGCAGCGCCTGCATGTAGCGCAGAATGATGGCCTGGAACGCGCCGCCGAGCTGGAACTCGCGCTGCGCGGCCTCGGCCCGGAGCGCAAGCGCTTCTCCACCGACCTGGACCACTGCGCGCAACGGCACGCTGCGTGCGCCGGCCAGCAGGCCGGCGCCGACCACGCCCTCGTTGCCGATCATCGCCACTTCGCTGGTGTCGCCGTTTTCCAGTGCGTACAGGATCGAGACGATGCCCTCGCGGGGGAAATACAGCGTGGAGCGGCTTGCGCCCGCCTCGTGCAGGACCTTGCCCACCGGCAGCTCGACCAGCTGCAAATCCTTGCCCATGCGATCGCAGACCTCCGGCGGCAGGTCCTGAAGCAGTCCATTGAGCGGCGCCCAGGGCGCATTCCTGTTCATGCGGTGCACTTGGATCCGAAGCATTCAGTAAACGATGGATTCTCGTTGCTGAATGGGGTGTCGTATGTGCGAAACCGCGCATACGCAGGCTGAATACGTTCGGTAACGCACAGACCCGCCGCACGCAAGCTTGCAGGCTCGAGGCGGGCTGCCGCGGATGGTGTGGTCTCGGGGATCGCGGACGACAGGAGCGTCGCATGGGCACCGATGATGTCGAACTGTGTTGCATCTATGGACAGATGGCGCGCGAGTACCTGGGCACAGTGCCTTGGGAGGACTGCGCCGCGCGCCTGGAGGCTGGTTGGTTGCGCTTGCGCCACGACGACAGCGTGGCCTGGGACGAGGCCGAACCGTTGATCCGCGCCTTCTGGGAACTCGCCGATTGAGTGTCTGCCTGCCATGGCAACGTACTGTCCGGGTGACATGGGTCTGGTCACATCGAGGTGTTCACCGCGATGTGTTCACGTATGCGTGAGCGCCGGCGCGTTAGCGTCAGCTGTCATTCGCTCGTAAGGACGGACGATGGCACAGATCCGGATCGGCGGCTACGAAGGCCCCGCAGGCGGTTGGGGCTCGGTCCAGTCGCTGGCGCGGCACGGCCTGGGTCCCGACGCCCCCAGTGTCGAAGGCGCGCGCCAGTTGGCGCGGCAGAACAAGGTTGACGGCTTTGCCTGCGTCAGCTGCTCTTGGGCCAAGCCTGCCCAGGCGCACGCCTTCGAATTCTGTGAGAACGGCGCCAAGGCGACGATGTGGGAACTCGACGAAGCGCGCGCCGACGCTGCGTTCTTCGAGGCCCACTCGCTGTCCGAACTGCGGCAGTGGGCCGACTACGACCTCGAAGCGCAAGGCCGATTGGTCGAGCCGATGTGCTACGACGCGCAACGCGATCGCTATGTGCCGATCTCGTGGGAAGACGCCTTCGCGCTGATCGGGCGCGAGCTGTGCGCGCTCGAACCCGAGCGTGTGGTGTTCTACGCGTCCGGCCGTGCGTCGCTGGAGACCTCGTACATGTACGGGTTGCTGGCGCGTGTCTACGGCAACAACAACCTGCCCGACAGCTCCAATATGTGCCACGAAAGCACGTCGGTGGGACTGCCCAGAAGCATCGGCGTGCCGGTGGGCACGGTGTTGCTGGACGACTTCGAGCATTGCGATTGCATCCTATCGTTCGGCCAGAATGTCGGCGTCAACAGTCCGCGCATGCTGCATCCGTTGCAGGACGCCAGCCGGCGCGGCGCGGAGATCATCACCTTCAATCCGCTGTACGAGCGCGGCTGGGAGCGGTTCACCAATCCGCAGGAGCCGTTGGCGATGGCGACCGGCCAGTCGACGCGGATCAGTAACGCCTACTTCCAGGTGCGGGCCGGCGGCGACCTGTCGGTGCTGCAGGGCATCGCCAAGGCCGTGCTGGCGCTCGACGATGCCGCGGTGGCGGCCGGCGAGGCGCGCGTGCTCGACGTGGACTTCATCGCCGAGCACACGCATGGCTTCGAGGCGTTCGCAGCGTCGCTGCGCGCCAGCGACTGGGCGGAGCTGGAGCGCGAATCGGGCCTGTCGCGGGCCGACATGGAAGCCGTCGCCGGTGTCTATGCGCGGGCCAAGGCCACCATCCTGGTCTACGGCATGGGCCTGACCCAGCATCGCCACGGCGTCGACAACGTCCGCATGCTGTGCAACCTCGCCTTGATGCGCGGCAATGTCGGCCGCCCGGGCGCCGGCATCTGCCCGGTGCGCGGTCACTCCAACGTCCAAGGCCAGCGCACGGTCGGTATCTCCGAAAAGCCCGAGCTGGTACCGCTCGACCGCCTGGAGGCGCAGTACGGGTTCCAGGCGCCGCGCAAGAAAGGCCGCGATACGGTCTCGACCGTCGAGGGCATTCTCGACGGCTCGGTCCATGCATTCATCGGGCTGGGCGGCAACTTCGCACGGGCCGCACCCGAGACCGGGCCGCTAGAGGCGCACTGGGGCAACATGGCGCTGACCGTGCAGGTGGCCACCAAGCTCAACCGCAGCCATTTGCTGTGCGGGCGTACCGCGCTGTTGCTGCCGTGCCTGGGCAGGCTCGAGCAAGATGTGCAGGCGAGCGGGCCGCAGCGGGTCACTGTCGAGGACAGCACCACTTGCATCCACGGCTCGCTGGGCACCAGTCGTCCGGCCAGTCCGCATCTGCGCTCGGAACCGGCGATCGTCGCCGGCATCGCGCTGGCGACGGTCGCCGATCGATCGCAGGTGCCCTGGCAGGCCTGGGTGGACGACTACGCCAAGATCCGCGACGCGATCGAGGCGACCTATCCCGAGCAGTTCCCGGATTTCAATGCGCGGCTGCACGTGCCCGGCGGTTTCCCGCGTCCGGTCGCGGCGCGCGAGCGGCGCTGGCAGACCGAAAGCGGCAAGGCCGAGTTCCATGTGCCGGAGGTGCTGTCGGCGACCGGCTTCGAGGATCGTGCCGGGCGCTACCGGCTGCTGACGGTCCGCAGCAACGACCAGTTCAACACCACGGTCTACGGCTATCGCGACCGGTTCCGCGGGATCGAGGGCACGCGCCGCGTTGTGCTGATGAATGCCGACGACATCCGTGCGCTCGGCATCGAGGAGGGCGAGCAGATCGCGCTGGTCACCGATGTCGACGATGGTGTGCGCCGCGAAGTCGGCGGCCTGCGCGTGGTGCCGTATCTGATTCCGTCCGGGTGCATCGCCGCCTACTATCCCGAATGCAATCCGCTGATCCCGGTCGCCCACCACGCGATCGACAGCCACGTGCCGGCCGCGAAATCGGTGCCGGTCCGGATCGTGCGCGGACGCAGCGATGCGCCGGTGCCCGCCGGCCCGGCCCCGGAATGATTGGTTGTCGTTGAGGCGGTGCGCGCCGCACGGTCCTGCCACCGTGCGGCGTGCGGCTTTTAGAGCATCGCCAGTTCGGCGTTGCCGAGCGTGCGGCCGTAATGGCGACGCAGACGCAGCTTGCGCTCGAGGTCGTCGAGGATCGCGCCGCTGAAGTCCAGGCCGGTCAGCTCTTCGACCATGTTGATCCCGCCCGGCGTGTCGACGTTCACTTCCATCAACTTGTTGCCGACGATGTCCAAGCCGACAAAGTACATGCCGTCACGGATCAACTTCGGTGCGACCAGCTCGGCCAGGCGCAACGCGTCGGCATCGGGCACCGCCATCTCGTACTTGCCGCCGGCGCTGATGTTGCTGCGTGCATCGCCGCTGTCGTTGTAGCGGCGGATGCAGGCATAGGTTCCATCGACCTCCAGCGGGCGGCCGTTGAGCATCAGCAAGCGCAGGTCGCCGTTCTTGGCGCCGGGCAGGTATTCCTGCGCGATCGCGTAGCCGTCGCGGGTCACCGCATCGATCATCTGGTTGAGGTTGCCGGCGCCGTTGCCGTCGACGACGAATACGCCCTGGCCGCCAGATCCCTGCAACGGCTTGATCACGCCGCAGCCGTCGTGGGCGGCGAGGAAGGCCTTGATCTCCTCGGCGTCGCGGCTGATGCAGGTGACCGGGCGTACGTCCTCGGGGAAATGCTGGAAATAGGTCTTGTTGGACGCGTCGGTCAGGTGCGTGGGGTCGTTGACGACGAGCACATCGTGCAGCGCCACCAACTGAGCGAACAGCAGCGCGCTGCTCGGCGCCCATGGGCGTTCGACCAGTTCTTCGGCCGGGTCGCTGCGCAGCATCAGCACATCCAGGTCCTGCACCGAGATCCGTTCGGTCTGACGCTCGGGACCCTGGAGGTCGGCGAGCAGCGCACGATCATCTTCGTAGCGTTCCAGGCGCGGAATGCGTGCGCAGGCGCGGATGGTGCCGCCAGCATCGTAAGTGAAGTCGCCCAGGCCGATCAGCGCGACCCGATGGCCGCGATGGACCGCCTGACGCGCGAGGCGAATGGTGGTGTAGTTGTCCTGCTCGGTGTCGACGTCGTTGACGACGAAGCCCAATCGCATCGGGGCGTGCTCGCTGGCGCTCATGGTGTGGGTTCCGGGGGGCGGTGGGTCTGATGGAGGCATTCGACCGGCGTGCGGCGGCATGCGTCGAGACGGGCGGAAAAATCGTCGGCCGCGGCGTAGCGCGGCAGCAGTGCGGGCGGCACCACCCAGCCGTCATCGACCAGGCTCTCGAGCAGCTCCAATTGCGACAGGGCGAACTTGCCCAGGAACAGCGCATCGAACTCGCCGTCTGCGGCCAAATACGCCAACAGGTCGCGCACCCCGCGCAGATAGACCGCGTCCTTGGTCAGTCCGCCGCCGCGGCGCGCACGCAGTGCGACATCGAAGGCATCGTCGGTCGGCAGCGCATGGTGGGTATGCAGCCGGTCGAAGATCGCCGGCAGGCCCTCGCCGTTGGCGGCCATCGCTGCGGCGACCACACGGGCGGCGAGCACGCGCAGGCGTTCGCCGGGCAGGTAGCCGGCGAGAAACTCCGCCAGGACGCCCAGGCCTTCCTGGGTCGGGTCGTACTGCGCCAGCCCGACCTGCAATTGACGCAGCGCCTGCTGCTGGCCGTTGTGACGGGTCACGACATGCGTGCCGATTTCGTGCTGGATCAAGGGATCGACGCGCGCGTGCGGCAGACGGATGTTGCCGTCGATGTAGAACGTGCCATGGGACACCATCAGCATCGAGCTGATGTCGGTGTCGACCACGACCTCGATGTGGAAATCGGGCGCTTGCGCGCGATACCAGTCGATCTCCGCCTCCACCGCCGCGCGCACTTCGTCGATCCCGGCATCGGCGACCAGCGGCTCGCCGGCCGGCACGTCGGCGAGGATGCGTCGGGCCAAGTCCAGCAGATCGGACTCGACGTCGCCGAACAGGGCGATGCTGGCCGCGATGAAGTCCGGCTGGTCGCGCGCCTGGACCAGGTCGATCATCCGGCTGAGTTCGCGCTGCTTCTCGGCCAGCAGAGCCTGCAGGGCGGGCGGCGCGACCTCGCCGATCGGGAGGGTATCGAGCATGCGGCGGGCGGCCGCCAGATCGGTTTCCAGATCGACGTAACGCAGTTGCGGCTCGATCATCCGACCGGTGGCGTCGAACTGGCGCCACAAGGCCTCGCCGTCGAGCGGCGACAGGGCGATCAGCCAGTCGATTTGCGCGTCCATGCGCGCCAGGGTTGCGTCGATCTGCGCCGCTACCGGGGGCAGGGCGCGCGCCCGGGGTCGGGCCATCGCGATGGCGTCGGCGCTCATGCCAGGAACTCCGGACGGACCGCCTCCACGGCCTGCTGCAGCCCGTCGCGCAGGGCATAGAGCGCGGGGATGTCGACCTGCCCGGTCCATTCGTCCATGAAGATCTTCTTGTACTCGGGCGAGATCGTGCAGACGCGATCGCCCCAGTGCGCATAGACCCATTCGGGAAAATGGCCGCCGGTCGGGAACCGCACATTGCAGCGCACGTCGGGCAGCACGCCACGCACCGGATGCCGACGCAATACATTGGCGAAGCGACGCGCGGTGCCGCCCCAGCGGGCGTGGTCGAGCGTGGTCACGCCCAGCTCGATATCCGGATTGTCGGCCTGCGGCGCCGGATCGGCGCCCGCACCATCACGGCGATGGTTGTAGCTGTGGAGGTCGATCAGCAGGGCACAGCCCCAGCGGTCGACGGTCCGATCGATCAGCTCGCCGACCATCGCGTAGAAGCGGTCGTACAGCGCCAGCGACGCTGCGCGTTCGGCCTCGGTCAGCGGCGAAGCCCAGACCTGCAGGCCCCAGGCCGCCTCGGGCGTGGCGTAGATGGCCTGGTCGCGGGGCCGATTGAGGTCGACCTCGAAGCGCGAGGTGCGCACACGCAAGCGCACATCACCGACCTGGCCAAGCAGACTGGTCAGTGGATCTTCTTCGCGCCAACGCGCGTCCTCGTCGAGCGCGACACGATCGTGCAATGCCGGACGCAGCAAGTGACCGTCGTGGATCGCAGTCGTGATGACCGGGCCGTCGGCGGCGATCAGATCCCAGGCATCCTCGCGTAGCCGCAAGGCGGGCGGGGTGCTTGGAGTCAGGAACGTTTCGGAATGGGGGCGACGTGGATCGGGAGCGACTGGCATGGCGCGCATGCTCGCAAGCTGCCTATGATGCGGACGTGACCGCACAGGTCGCTGCGCTTGACGGCGCATTAACCGCGGGTGTGACCGATGGGCGTTGTCGGCGCGCGCCGGGCTGGCTATGGTCGCCGGCTGTGCCGTCGTGCTCTTCTCGGATCTTCGCCATGCTGTCCAAACGCCCACTGACTGCCGCCCTCGCGGCCGGCTTGCTGCTGTCCGCCACCGCTCATGCCGATGAAGGCATGTGGTTGCCCGGTCAATTGCCCGATATCGCCGCGCAGATGCGTCAGGCCGGTTTCCGTGGCGACGCGCGTGCGCTGGCCGACGTGACCCGCCCGCCGCTCAGCGCGGTGGTCCGCGTTGGCGGTGGCACCGGCGCCTTCGTCTCCGGCGATGGCCTGCTGTTGACCAATCACCACGTCGCCTACGGCGTGATCCAGTACAACAGCAGCCCCGAGCGCGACATCATCGATGCGGGCTTCATTGCCGACGGCCGCGCCGACGAACGCCCGTCCAATCCCGATTTCCGCGTGCTGGTGACCGTCGGTTTCGACCGGGTGACCGACACGGTGCTCGCCGATGCGCGCGGCCTGGACGGCCGCGCCTACCACGATGCGGTCGAGGCGGCCGGCAAGCGCCTGGTCGCCGATTGCGAGCAGGGGGGTGAGGTCCGTTGCAGCGTCGCCAACATGGACTACGGCAGCGACTTCTACCTGATCCGGCAACTGGAACTGCGCGATGTGCGCCTGGTCTATGCACCGCCGCGCGCAATCGGCAACTACGGCGACGAGATCGACAATTTCATGTGGCCCCGGCACAGCGGCGACTTCACGCTGCTGCGTGCCTACGTCGGGCGCGACGGACGTCCGGCCGACTACAGCCCGGACAACGTTCCCTATGCGCCGCCGGCGCACCTCCAGATCGCCCGCAACGGTCTGCATGCCGGCGACTACGCGATGCTCGCCGGCTATCCGGGCACGACGTTCCGCCATCGCACGGCGGCCGAGTTCGAAGCGCAGGTCGGGCAGGTGCTGCCGCAGCGGGTCGCGGTGTTCGATGCCTTGATCGCGGCCGTCGAGGCGGTCGGCCGCGACGATGCCGAAGTCCGGACGCGCTACGCCGCGCAGTTGCAGACCTTGAAGAACCGCCGCAAGCGTGCGGCCGGCGAGCTTGAGGGCCTGGTGCGTAGTGATGCGGTGCGCCAGCGTCGCGCCGACGAGGACGCGATGCTCGCTGCGACCGGCGGCGAGGACGCGCGCGACATCGCCGCGCTGCAGGCGGTGCTTGCGCAGGGCAATGCCGCCGGCGAGGGCGAGCAACTGCTCGAACTGATTGCCAGTCAGACCCAGGTGCTGCGCAGCGCGCTGCTGCTCGAGCGCCTACGCATCGAATCGGCCAAACCCGACGCGCAGCGCGAGCGCGGTTACCAGCAGCGCGACCACGCGCTGATCGAAGGCGTGCTGCGCCAGGCGCAGCGACGCTACGCGCCCGAGGGCGAGAAGGCGCTGCTGACGGTGCTGCTCGGCCGCTACCAGCAGTTGCCCGACGCGCAGCGGCTGCCGGCGTTCGACGCGGCGTTCGGGCGCACGCCCGCCTCGCTGGCGACCGCGCTCGATGCGCTGTACGCGGGCACCGGATTGGGCGATGAGGCGCAGCGATTGTCGCGTTTCGAGGCCGCGCGCGAAGGCCGGGCGCTGCGTGATGATCCACTCGTCGCGCTGGCCGGGCCGTTGGTCGCCGCGCAACTGCAGGCCGAGGACGCCCGCAAGACCCGCGAGGGCGAGCAGCTGCGGCTGCGCCCGGCCTACATGCGCGCCCTGGTCGCCTGGCGCGCCTCGCAGGGGCGCGCGGTCTATCCCGATGCCAATGGCACCTTGCGAGTCAGCTTCGGCCGGGTCGAACCGCTGGCCCCGCGCGACGCGGTCGCCTACGCGCCGGTCACCACGGTGGCCGGCATCGTCGAAAAGCACACCGGGCAGGCGCCGTTCGATGCCCCGGCCCCGCTGCTCGATGCGATCGCGCGTGGCGACTTCGCCGGCACCGACGAGCCAACGCTGGGCAGCCAGCCGGTCAACTTCCTGACCAACCTCGACACCACGGGCGGCAACTCCGGCTCGCCGGTGCTCGATGCCCGCGGTGAGCTGGTCGGACTGAACTTCGACAGCAACTGGGAGTCGGTCAGTGCCAGCTGGTGGTTCGACCCGCGCACCAAGCGCGCCATCCATGTCGACATGCGCTACATGCGCTGGCTGATGGCCAAGGTCTATCCGGCGCCGGCGCTGCTGGAGGAAATGGGGCTGCCGACCCGATGACCGGGGCCGGGACGCGGGCATGATACGGCGGCCGCTGCCGCTGTACGACGGCGTGTCCGCAAGCCGGTTGCAGCTGCCGCCCGGGCCCTGGCGCACGGTGCTCGAGGCTTTGTGTGCGCGGTTCCCGCAGATTCCGCGATCGACTTGGGAATCGCGCTTCGCGCGCGGACGGGTGCTGGCGACCGACGATGGGATACCGCTGGCGATCGATGCGGCCTATCGCGTGGGCCTGGAGGTCGCCTATTACCGCGAGGTCGAAGATGAGCCGATCGTCGCGGCGGTCGAGCGCATCGTGCATATCGATGCGCATCTGGTGGTCGCCGACAAGCCGCACGGCTTGCCGGTGGTGCCGGCGGGCGGCTTTGTCCGGCAGACCTTGCTGCACCGGTTGATCGAACGGCTGGGCAATCCGCATCTGGTGCCATTGCACCGGATCGATCGCGCAACCGCCGGGCTGGTGCTGTTCTCGGCCGAGCCTGGAACGCGCGCGGCCTATCACGCGCTGTTTCGCGAGGGGCGCATCGACAAATCCTATGAGGCACTCGCGCCGCCGTTGCCGCATCTGACGTTCCCGTACGTTCACCGCAGCCGCATCGAACGCGGCGTGCCGTTCTTTCGCATGTGCGAATGCGCCGGCGCGCCCAACAGCGAGACCCGGATCGACGTGCTCGAACGCGGGCCCGCTTACTGGCGCTATCGGCTCGAGCCGGTCACGGGCCGCAAGCACCAGTTGCGCGTGCATCTTGCCGCGCTCGGTGCGCCGATCCTGCATGACCCCTGGTATCCGGAGCTGCGTGAGGCCGACGACCACGCGCCCATGCTGCAACTGCTCGCCGCATCGCTGGCATTCGACGACCCGCTCGACGGCCGTCGCCGACGCTTCGATTCCCAGCTGCGCCTGCAGCCATGAGGCGGCTCGGGATCGGCGGTCAGAGGCGCGGTGCATAATCGGCGCGCTTGTTCGCTGCCGGATGTCTGCTATGTCGCGCTCGTGTTCGTTGTTGTCGTTGCCCGCCCTGCTCGCATTGCTGGGCGGGATGTCCACGCCCACGCTGGCCTGCGATAGCGGCATCGTGTTCGAGGATCGCAACGGCAATGGCCGGCAGGATGCAGACGAGCCCGGTATCGCGGCCATTGGCGTGTCCGATGGCGTGCGGATCGTCGAGACCGATGCCGACGGACGATTCGGCGGCCTGACCGGTGGTTCGGCGTTCGTCATCAAGCCGGCCGGCTACGCGCTCGCGCGCGACGGTGCGTTGCCGCGGCACTGGGCGTCGCCGGGCCGCGGCGACGATTGTCACTTTGCGCTGCGCCCGCGGACCCCGGCCGCCGATGCGCTGGACGTGCTGGTGTTCGCCGATCCGCAAGCCGGCCGCGAGGCGGAAGTCGACTACTACGCGCGCAGCGTGGTCGCCGCAGCAGCGCGGACACCGGCGGCGCTCGGCCTGGTGCTGGGCGATGTCGGCAACGATGTGCCGGCGCTGTATCCGGCGATCAATGCCGCGACCGCGCAGCTCGATGTGCCGTGGCTGCACGTGCCGGGCAACCATGACCTGGATGTCGAGGCGACTGACGACCCCGGCTCGACGGCGTCCTATCGCGCGGTCTATGGGCCGGAGACCTATGCCTGGGAGGAGCCGCAGGCCAGTTTCCTGATGCTCGACAACGTCCTCCACCAGCCCGGCCAGCGCCCTTCTTATGTCGGTGGTCTACGCGAGGACCAGTTCGCGTTCGTCGAAGCCTATCTGGCGCGCGCCCGCACCGATCGGCTGCTGGTTGTCGGCGCGCACATTCCCTGGTTCGACACCGCCGCAGAGGGTGCGCCAGAGACCGTCCGCAGCGCCGACCGCGCGCGCTTGTTCGCGTTGTTGGCGCGCTTCCCGCGCGTGCTGCTGCTCACAGGGCACCGGCACACTCAGCGCCACGTGCGTCACGGCGCGGCGCAAGGCTGGGAGGGCGCCACCCCCTTGCACGAATACAACGTCGGCGCCGCGAGCGGGGCGTTCTGGAGCGGCGCACCCGATGCCGATGGCATTCCGGCGGCGACCATGGCCGACGGCACACCGAACGGCTTCGCCACGCTGCGCGTCCAGGCCGATGGCAGCTATCAGCTGGCCTGGCAGCCGGCACGGCTGCCGGCCGACGAGCCCGCGACCACTGCGGCGATGGCGCTGCATGCGCCGGGCGTGCTGCGCCAGGGCGCGTATCCGGCCTGGGGTGTCTACGCCAATGTCTACATGGGGCAGCCGGACACGCGGGTCGAGTACCGCATCGGCGATGGCGACTGGCGGCCGATGCGCCGGGTCGAACGCGCCGACCCGCGACTGGTGCTCGAGAATGCGCGCGACGATCTCGCCGACAGCCTGCGCGGACGCGACCGCTCGCCCGAGGCCGACCTGTCGCCGCACCTGTGGCGCGGTGCGCTCGCGACCGATCTGCCGGTCGGCACACATCGAGTGGAGGTGCGCGCGTTCGATCCCTGGCAGGGCGAACAGCGGGCATCGACGGTTTATCGGCTGGCGGCCGCGCCGGGCGATTGATCCGCGCCCGGCGCGCAGGGCCTAAGCGCGGGCGCGTATCGGCCTCGGTCAAACGCAACGGCGGCGCGCGGCCGCCGGTTCACTCCGACAGCGGGCGCCGCTCGGGGCCGGGCCGCTTGGCGAGTTTGCGCTGCAACGACCTGCGATGCATGCCGAGCAGGCGCGCGGTCGCGGAAATGTTGCCGCCGGTCTCGGCCAGCGCCTGCTGGATGTGCTCCCACTCCAGTCGGTGCAGCGGGATCATCGTCGGGCTCTCGACGCTCGGCCCGTCATCGAGGTCGCTCGCGGCGGCGGTCGGCACCGGCTCGGTGTTGTGCAGGATGCGCAGCAGGGTATCGGCCGACACCGGCTTGGGCAGGTAGTCGTCTGCGCCGCGCTTGATCGCCTCGACCGCGGTCGCGATGCTGGCGTAGCCGGTGACCAGCAGGATGCGCATGTCGGCACGGATCGCGCGCAGCGGCTCGATCAACGACAGCCCGGAGGCATCGGCGAGCTTGAGATCGACCAGCGCAAAGTCGGGCGCGATGCGCGCGGCAACCTCGAGCGCGGTCGGGATGTCGGGCGCGACCTCGCAGTCGATCCCGCGGCGGGTCAGGGCGCGCCGCAGCGCTTCCAGGTACAGGGTGTCGTCGTCGACCAGCAGGCCTTTCATCGTGTCGTTTCCTTGGGAGCGTCGGCATGGCGCGCGTCGACCGGGACGCGGAAGTGCAGCACCGCACCGCCGCCGTCCGCCTCCTCCAGGTCGAGTTCGCCACCCAGTTGTTCGATCGCCGCATGCGACAGCGCCAGACCGACGCCGAGGCCGTCGGGCTTGCCGCTGCGGAACAGGACCGGCAGGAACGGCGCCTGGGCGTCGAATCCGGTGCCGTAATCGCGGATCGCACCATCGAGCATGCCGTCGTCGAGCTGCAGGCGCAGATCGACCTGCTGGCTGCCGTTGGCTGCGCTGGCGTCGGCGGCATTGTTGAGCAGCGCCAGCAGCAGGTGGCCGATCGTGCGGTCGACCCGCAGTTGCGGCTCGACGTTGCCGCTGCGCACCAACACCACGGTCGGACGCACGAGTTGCCAGTGGTCGAGCACCCGGCCGATATCGACCAGCCGGCTGGCGGCCGGGTCGGCGGGATTGGCGAGCGAGCGCACGCGATCGCGGCAGGTATCCACCAGCCGCCGCAGCATCGCGATGTCTTCGGCGGTGGTGGCGGGCAGGCCCGCGGTGTCGACGTCGTCGAGCACCAGCGTCATCGTGCCCAGCGGGGTATTGAGCTCGTGGGCGACCGACGCGGCGTGAGTGGCAAGCGCGAGGATGCCCTCGTTGCGGACGAAGCGGTCGCGCAGGTCGCCAAGTTCGCGTTCCCGGCGATCGCGGGCGCTCGCCAGCCGGGTCAGGAAGTACAGCACCAGCGCCACGGAGACGAAGAAGTTGACCGCCATGCCGGCCAGGTGCAGATCGAACCGGTCATGCAGGTGGGGCAAGGGCTGGCCGAAGTGCACCGACAGCATGTAGCCGCTCACGCACGACAACGCCGCGGCGACCGCCCAGGCCGGCGGCAGCGCCATCGCCGTCAGCGCGATCGGCAGCAGGAACAGCGAGGCGAAGGGGTTGGCGATGCCGCCGGTCCAGGCGACCAGCCAGGTCAGCACCGCGGTATCGACCAGCACATGCGCGAAGGCTTCGGCCGGCGCCGCGTCGCGGCTGCTGCGCAGGCGCAGGTGCACCGCGACGTTGAACACCGCCAGCACCGCCACCGCGGTCCACAGCGGCCAGGCCGGCAGGCCCATGTCGAAGCCGCGCGTCGCCCACAGGATGGTCAGCGACTGTCCGCCCACCGCAGCCCAGCGCAGGCTGTAGAGGGTGCGCAGCAGGGCGGTGGCGGGGGGTTGCGATTGCATGGGGCGCCATCGTAGTGCACCGGCGAGCGGGCGCCTATCGCGACGGCGCCGCGACGGCGTTTTGGCGGGCGTCAGCGCCGCTCGGGCCAAGCCGGTAAACTGCGCGGATGTCCGCCCAGCCCGACGCTCCGACGTTCTCCGATCTCCGTCCCGAATCCGCGGCCACGCCGCCGTTCGGGCCCGCGCCGCGCCGCGCCACGCGCCAGGTCCGGGTGGGCAGCGTCGCCGTCGGCGGCGATGCGCCGGTGGTCGTGCAGTCGATGACCAACACCGACACTGCCGACGTGGTGTCCACCGCGCGACAGATCGGCGAACTGTGGCGGGCGGGCTCCGAACTGGTGCGCATCACCGTCAATACGCCCGAGGCCGCCGCCGCGGTGCCGCGGATCGTCGAGCGGCTGGCGATGCAAGGCATCGAAGTGCCGATCATCGGCGACTTCCACTACAACGGTCACCAGTTGCTGGCCGGCGAGCCGGCCTGTGCGCAGGCGCTGGCCAAGTACCGGATCAACCCGGGCAATGTCGGCTTCGGCAAGAAGAAGGACCTGCAGTTCGCGCAGCTGATCGAGTTCGCGATCCGCTACGGCAAGCCGGTGCGCATCGGCGCCAACTGGGGCTCGCTCGATCAGTCGCTCGCCGCGACCCTGATGGACGAGAACGCCCGCCGCGCCGTGCCGTGGGATGCGGGGCGCGTGCTGCGCGAGGCCCTGATCCGCTCGGCAGTCGATTCGGCCGAACGCGCGGTGGAGTTGGGCCTGGGGCGCGACCGCATCGTGCTCTCGGCCAAGGTCAGCGGCGTGCAGGAGCTGGTCGCGGTCTATCGCGACCTGTCGGCGCGCTGCGATTTCGCGCTGCACCTCGGGCTCACCGAGGCCGGCATCGGCAGCAAGGGCATGGTCGCCTCCAGCGCCGCGCTGGCGCTGCTGATGCAGGAAGGCATCGGCGACACGATCCGCATCTCGCTGACCCCAGAACCCGGTGCGTCGCGCACCAAGGAAGTCGTGGTCGCCCAGGAACTGCTGCAGACCATGGGCCTGCGCGCGTTCACGCCGATGGTCACCGCATGCCCGGGCTGCGGCCGCACGACCTCGGAGTTCTTCCAGGAACTGGCCGGCGTGGTGCAGGACCATGTGCGCGAGAAGATGCCCGAGTGGAAGATCACCCACCCGGGGGCTGAGAACATGACGCTCGCGGTGATGGGCTGCGTGGTCAACGGCCCCGGTGAGTCGCGGCACGCCAATATCGGCATCTCGTTGCCGGGGACTGGCGAGGCGCCGTCGGCGCCGGTGTTCATCGACGGCGAGAAGGCCGTCACGTTGCGCGGCGAGACCATCGCCCAGGACTTCGTCGCGCTGGTCGACGAGTACGTGCACCGGACCTACGGTCGCGGTGCCGATGCCGGCTGACCACCCGCTGGCGCGCGAGGCCGCGCACGAAACCGGCGGCCTGTTGCGCCAGCACGGCTGGAAGCTGGCGCTGCTGTTTGCCGGCGTGCTGCTGCCGATGTGGGGCTTCATGGAGCTGGCCGACGAGGTCCACGAGGCCGAGGCGATCCCGTTCGACGAGCCGTTGCTGCTGTACGCCAACCAGATGGCGCGCGACGGCTTCGACCGGGTGTTTCTGTTCTTCTCGCAGATCGGCTATGCGCGCGGCGTGGTGCCGGTCGACATCGGCCTGGTCGTGCTGCTGCTGGCGCTGCGGCGCTGGCGCGATGGCCTGTTCGCGGCCTTGGCGACCGGCGGCTCGGCGCTGCTGAACCTGGGGACCAAGCAGCTGTTCGCGCGGGACCGGCCCAGCCTGTGGGAGTCAATCGCGCCCGAGGCGACCTACAGCTTTCCCAGTGGCCATGCGATGGGCTCGATGACCCTGGCATTGGTGCTGGTGCTGCTGACCTGGCCGACGCGCGCGCGCTGGTGGACGGTCGCGGCGATGGCGGTGTTCGTGCCGATGGTCGGACTGTCGCGCATCTACCTGGGCGTGCATTACCCCTCCGACATCCTCGCCGGCTGGGCCGCGGCCTCGGTCTGGGTGGTCGGTGTGTACCTGCTGCTCTACCACCCGCCGCTGGGCCGCGGCGGGCGCATCGGGCCTTCGGGCCGGTAGTCAGACGGCACAGTCCGCGGTCGGGGCCAGTCCTGCGACGCGTCGCCGCCAGGGGCGGATCTACAGCGGCAACTGGATGTCCGACAGTCGCCAGCGCAGCCCCGTGCGCGTGAGCACGAAAACGATCGGCCGGCCTTCCTCGTCGCGCACGGTGGCGGTGAATCGCGACGGCGAGTGATAGCGCCAGTGCGCATCGGCCAGGGGGTCGGATACCGGCGCGCGCGCCCCACCGATCGGCGGTGTGGCGCCGCTCGACAGGTCCCACAGCCGTTGGCCACGCATCAGCGCGCTCAGTCCGATCGGCGTGACCATCATGTCCACGCCCGTGCCCACGGTGCCGCCGGCCGCCCGCAACGCGAGCGCGCCGAGCAGACCCGATTGCACGTCGACACCGGCATGTCGGACCAGCGCGTCCGACAGCTGCAGACGCAGGCTCTGGCGCAATGCCGGGAAATCCACCTGCTTGGACAGCGCTCTGGAATCCTCGCGCTGGACCGCGTCCCGGATGGCGTGCATCGTCAGGAACGGCCCGGCCGCGGTATACGCCAGCAGCAGGGCGGCGACGAGTGCGGACAACCAGGCGAGCTTCTTCATCGGGCGACGGGCCGAACAGGGGGCGACACCATTGTGGGACCGCGTGCCAGCGAGCGGCTGAACACTGCCGCGCCGGGGCTCAGAACTCCAGGTCCAGCGCCGCGCACAGATAGTCGACGAACGGTGCCAGCACGGCGAGGTCGGCGGCGATCGTGCGGTCGAGGCCGGGCGCGGCCATCGCCGCATCGTCGAGCGGTCGCAGGAACGCCCAGTTGCGATGGCGCAGATCGTCGATGTAGGTGAAGTCGGCAGGAAAGCCGCGCGGCGGGCGGACCAGCATCTGGCTGTCGTCGAGCGCGAAGCGGCGCCGCAACTTGGGCGCGTGCGCGGCTGCCTTCCAACTGCCGGGGTTTTCCAGGATGAACTGGCGCACCTTGAGTTGCGTGTGGGGTTCGGGATGCCAGAGCCCGGCGCCGACGAAGCTCGCGCCCGGCTCCAGGTGCACGTAGAACGAGGGCGCGGCAACTTCGCGACGCCGCTCGTGGAACAGCCGGGCGCCCTGCCAGGTCTTGTACGGCGATTTGTCGTGCGAGAAGCGGGCGTCGCGATAGATGCGGAACAGCGAGCCGCCGACGGTGCGGGTGTCGGCGCGGAAATGCGGGCTGATCGCGGCGACGTCGGGCTGCAGGTCGCCGACCAGCCGCAGAAAAGGCTGGCGCACGTGCGCCTCGTAATCCTTGCGGTGGGCCTCGAACCAGGCCTTGTCGTTGTGGCGCGCAAGCGCGCGCAGGAATCGGAAGCTCTTCTCGCTGAAATAGGCGGTCATGCGGGGGCGGTGGGGTAGAGGTGCGAATGCAGACCACGGCCCCAGTCGACGAGCGCGTCGAGCAAGGCCTGGTGCGTGGGAGACTGCGCATGGTCGGCGCGCAGCGTGTCGATCTGCGTGAAGTAGCCGTCGAAGTCCTGTTCGGACGCGGTCGTGCCGGGCCCGAGCCGCAGGCGACGGTACTCGTCCCAGCGGTGGCGCTCGTCCGGGGACAGCGTGTCGGGCCAGTTGCGGGCGCGGTAGCGGAACAGCAGCTCGTCCAGGCGCGGGTCCTCGAAGCCGAAATCCGCCCCGTGCAACTGCGCCGGCGGCGTGGCCCGTACTCGGGCGACCCGGCGGCGGTCGCCGTCGCCCAGGAAGCCGTCGTACAGCGAGCCGTCGGCATCCGATGGCCCATGCGCGCGCTCGGTCGCGAAGACCGCGCGGATCTTCGCCGCCAGTGCCGGACCGGCTGCGCGCAGTTGCGCGGCGCGGCGCTCGACCAGCGCCGGATCGATCGACAGGCGCGCGAAATCCTCCGCGCGCAAGTGCGCCCAGGCGACCAGGGCCGGGCAACGGTTGCTGTGCACTTCCTTGAGCGGGATGCGGGCGACGCCCTCGGGCAGGTCGGCGCCGCGCACGAACACGCGCGCGGCGATGGTGTCGGCGTCGAGATCGAGCAGGACGTCGGGCTCGGCGTCGAGGTCGAACACCACGATCCGGCTGTCGATCGTCGGGTGGCGCGCCAGCGGCAGTACCGGCGCCGCGCACAGCCGTGCGGCCGGATAGCGCTGGGAGACGTGCAGCACAGGGCTCATCGCGACCGGGTCGAGCATCGCGGCCGCGTGGCGCTTGTCGCGCAGTTTGGCGGCGTAATCCCACAGCCGTGGCTGGGCGCTGCGCATCCGCCGCGCCAGGCCGATCAATGCACGCACGTCAGACAGCGCCTCGTGCGCATCGCCGGTGCGTACGTCGTTGGCCAGTGCCAAGTGTTCGAGCTTGAACGAGGTCGCGCCGTCGTCGCGCGTGGGCCAGACCAGCCCCTCGGGCCGCAACGCATGCCACAGGCGCATCACGTCGAGCAGGTCCCAGCGGCAGTTGCCGCCCCGCCATTCGCGCTCATAGGGATCGTGGAAGTTGCGAAACAGCCCGAAGCGGACGAATTCGTCGTCGAAGCGCAGCGAGTTGTAGCCCAGCGTGCAGGTGCGCGGGCGCGCCATCTCCTCGAAGATCCGCGCGAACGCCTCGGCCTCGGGCATGCCGTCGCGCAGCGCCTGCTGCGGCGTGATGCCGGTGATCAGTGTGGCGACCGGCGAGGGCAGCAGGTCGTCGGCCGGCCGTACGAAGAAGTCGATCGGGTCCTCGATCTGCACCAGATCGGCATCGGTGCGGATCGCCGCGAACTGGGCGATCCGACTGCGGCGCGGGTCGGCGCCGAAGGTTTCGAGATCGTAAAAGAGAAAACTATCAGTCATAAGCAGTGCTATCGGCCCTTCTTTGCTGCAGGCCGTTGCGACGGCCTCATTGCGATGGGGGCGGCAGGTTCGTCGAGGCGCGATCGTAGAAGAGAAAACTATCAGTCATAAGCGGTGTTATCGGCGCTTGGTTACTGCGAGCCGTTGCGACGGCGGCACGATCATGCGGGTGTGTCCTCCAGCGGCGTCAGCTGCGCCCGCACTTCGGCGTCGATCGCCGGCCAGTCCAGCGTATCGAGCGTGGTGTGGCCGGCCGTCGCGCGTTCGAGGATGCCGCGCTGCAGATCGGTGCGGCGCATCGCCAACGAGTACGGAATGCGCATGAAGGTCACCATCGCGTAGTGCGGGACGAAACGGCCGGGGTGGCGCGCCTGCAAGGCGAGTTCGAGTTCGCGCTGCAGCAGGTAGTCGGCATCGTCCACCCGGTCGCGCATCTCCAGGTAGTTGTCGAGCGCCATGCGCTGGATCGCGGCCGCGTCGGGCCGGCGCTGCGCCGCGAACGCGGCGAACGCGTCGGCGGTATCGGCATGCGCGTCGAGTTGATCGGCCAGCGCCACGCAGTCCTCGAACGCGCAGTTCATGCCCTGACCGTGGAACGGCACCATCGCGTGCGCGGCATCGCCCAGCAGCACCGCGCGGCCGTCGAGATGCCAACGGTCGAGGTACAGCGTCGCCAACTGGCCGACCGGATTGGCGGCCCAGTGCGCGCGGAACTCGGGCATCAGCGCCAGCGCATCGGGAAACTCCCGCGCGAAGAACGCCTGCGCCGCGTCGACCTCGTGGATCTGCTCGAACGCCGGACCGCCGTCGGTACCCGCGTGGTGCGGCAGGAATAGCGTGACGGTGAAGGTGCGCTCGTCGTTGGGCAAGGCGATGCACATGTAGTGGCCGCGTGGCCAGATGTGCAGTGCGTGCGGCTCGATGCGGAAACCGCCGTCGGCCGACGGTGGGATCTCCAGTTCCTTGTAGCCATGATCGAGCACGTCGACCCGCTCGCCGAGGTCGCGCACGCGCTGCATCGCCGTGCGCAGCGCCGAGCCGGCACCATCGGCGCCGACCAGTGCGCGGAAGTGGACTTCGCGCGTTGCGCCGCTGCCGGGATCGCGGAACATCGCGTGCCGGGAGTCGAAGTTGACCGCATCCAGGCCGGCATCGAAATGCAGCCGGGCACCGGCGGCCTGCGCCAGGTCGAGCAGCACGACGTTCAGATCGCCACGATGCACCGACCAGATCACCTCGTCGTCGTCGCGACCGTAGCGCTGCAACTGCGGCGCGGCGGCGCCGGTGTGGACCATGCGCCCGCGCATCATGATCGCGTGTTGCATCACCGCATCGTCGGCATCGGCCGCGCGCAGCGCATGCCGGCCGCGCTCGGCCAGCGCCAGGTTGATCGAACGCCCACCAGCGTAGCCCAGACGCCGCGGATCGCCGCGCTTCTCGTACAGATCGACCTCCCAGCTCCGGCGTCGCAGCAGGATGCCGAGCAGCGCGCCGGCCAGTCCTGCGCCGACGATGGTCAGTTGGCGTGCGCTCATGGCGCGGCACCGCTGACGAACGCCGACCCGTCGGGTGCGACGGCGCGGAAGCGGTCCGCGATCGACAGCAGCGCGCGCCGGACGCTCGACAGCGCGTCGGCGAGCGGACGGCGTGCCAACGACACCCGGATCCGGTGGCGCGGCATCGCGTCCGCATCCCCGCGGCTGTGCCAGGCCTCGCTGCGGATGTCCCATGCGTCGGCGTCGACGATCACTGCATCGCCCTGCAGCCAACTGCGGTCGCCAAGGATCGATGCGAGCGTGTCATCGCGGTCCTGTGCGGGTGTCGCAAACGCCTCGGGGCCGGTCGCCGGGCGCGCGCGCAGGCGATCGGCCGCGAGACTGAGCGCATCGAGGTCGGCCACCTGCAGGTCGAGCGCGACCCCGTCGACTTCCGTGTGGCGGTCGGCGACATGGACCTGGATCTGCCAGCAGGGCACGCGCGTGGCGACGTCGAGCCGGTGCGCGCGCGCGGCCGTCCAGGTCTGGGCGAAGGCATCGAACCACGCCTGCCAGCCCGCGGGGTCGGCGTCGAGCGCGAAGGCGTGCCAAGACTGCGTTTCGAGGTGCATCCGCCGCGGGTCGGTGCCGATGCTGACTGCGTCGGCGAGATGCGCGTCCGACAGCGCCGGACGCGGCAGGGCCCGCCAGCCGCGGAACAGGCCCAGGCGACGCGTCGGCAGGCGCATCGGCAGCTGGACGGTGGCCTCGACCCGGCAATCGCGCAACCCGATGTCGCCGTCGACGGCGATCACGCCCGCGGCGGTGCCGCGCGGGTCGCGCAATGGCCGGATGTGTTCGTCGTCGTCGAGCGCCCACGGCGCCACGCCCGCCTCGCGCAGCGCTTGCGTCAGCGCATCGCCGTCCGCATCGGCCTGGTCGGCATCGGCGGTGGGAGGAAAGTCGCCGTCCGCCGTCATCGTGTCTCGCTCCATCGCCTCACCGCGCGCGCGAACCGCAGCACGTCGGCGTGGTCGTTGTAGAGCGGTGCCGGCGAGATACGGATCACGTCGGGTTCGCGCCAGTCGCCGAGCACGCCGTTGTCGGACAGGTGCTCGAACAGGACGCGGCCCTGCTCGCGGCCGCCGCGCACGCGCAGCGACAGCTGCGCACCGCGCCGTGCAGGATCGGCGGGCGTGACGATCTCGAGCACCTCCGACAGCTGCGCGTGAATCAGCGCTTCCAGATACCCGGTCAAGCGCTCGGACTTGGCGCGCAGCGCCGGCATCCCGGCTTCGGTGAACAGGTCCAGCGAGGCCCGCAGTGGCGCCAGGCCAAGGATCGGCGGATTGCTGAGCTGCCAGCCCTCGGCGCCCGGCGTGGGCTGGAAGTCCGGCCCCATGCGGAAGCGCGTCGCCGCGTCATGGCCCCACCAGCCGGCGAAGCGCGGCCGATCGGTCGTGGCGTGGCGCGCATGCACGAAGGCGCCGGCCACGGCCCCCGGCCCGCTGTTGAGGTATTTGTAGTGGCACCACACGGCGAAGTCGGCGTCGCTGTCGTGCAGCCGCAGCGGCAGGTTGCCCGCCGCATGGGCAAGGTCGAAGCCGACCACGGCACCGGCCGCGTGGCCCAGGCGCACGATCTCCGCCAGGTCGAAGGCTTCGCCGGTGCGGTACTGCACGCCAGGCCACAGCACCAGCGCCAGCCGGTGCCCGTGTTCGGCGATCGCCGCGGCGATCGCGTCCATGCCGAACAGGCCGTCGGCGCCGGGCTGCACTTCGATCAGATCGGTGGCCGGGTCGAAGCCGTGGAAGCGGACTTGCGATTCGAGGGCGTAGCGGTCGGACGGAAACGCACCAGCTTCCATCAGGATCGCCGGACGTTCGGCAGTCGGGCAGTAGAAGCCGACCATCAAAAAATGCAGGTTCGCGGTCAGCGAGTTCATCGCGACCACTTCCTCCGGTTGCGCGCCCACGACCTCGGCCAGCTGCGCGCCGACCAGCGCGTGGTAGGTCATCCACTGTGAGTTGCCGCGGAAATGGCCCTCGACCGCCTCCATCGCCCATTTGTCGAGCACGTCCTCGACCTGCGCGCGTACGCCGCGTGGTTGCAGGCCCAGCGAATTGCCGACGAAATACGCCTGCTCCACATCGCCGAAGCGTGGCATGTGGAACTGCGCGCGGAAGCGCCGGAGCGGGTCGGCGGCGTCGGCGGTTGCGGCGTGGTCGTCGGTGAACAGGGCGTGCGTCTCGGTCATCGTGAAAAGCCGGTGGTGTCGCGCGAGGCGATGCGGAAGAGGGGCTCAGGCGAAGCGGTTGGCCGGCAGGCCCAGCCAGTCGAGCGCCGTGCCGTGGTAGAGCCGGGCGCGGGCCGCGTCGTCGAGCGCCAGCTGCTCGATCCCTGCGCCGGGTTCCTGTTCGCCGAGCGGGAAGGGGTAGTCGGTGCCGAGCATCACTCGGTCCGCGCCGCAGGTGTCGAGGAGGTATTGCAGCGCCCGCGGGTCGGCGACCCAGGAGTCGAAGTACAGCCGCTTGAGGTAGCGACGCGGGTTGTGCGGATTGTCGGTGGCGACGAGGTCGGGACGCATGTTGAAGCCGTGCTCGATGCGCCCGATCGTGTACGGGAAGCTCCCGCCCCCGTGCGCCATGCAAATGCGCAGCTTCGGCAGCCGCTCGAGCACACCGCCAAAGACCAGGCAACAGGCCGCACGCGCCTGTTCGGCCGGCATGCCGACCAGCCAGGGCAACCAGTACTTGGGCATCGATTCGCTGCCCATCATGTCCCAGGGGTGGACCAGGATCGCAGCCCCCAGGTCGGCCGCGGCCTCGAAGAACGGGAACAGCTCTGGCGCGTCGAGATTCCAGTCGCCGACATGGCTGCCGATCTGCACGCCCTGCAGGCCGAGCTGATCGACGCAGCGCTCCAGCTCCTGGATCGCCAGCCGCGGCGACTGCAGCGGCACGGTGCCGATGCCGGCGTAATGCCGCGGATGGGCGGCGACCGTGGCGGCCATGTGGTCGTTGAGTGATTGGTGCAGCTCCAGCGCGTGCGCGGGCTTGGCCCAGTAGCCGAACATCACCGGCACGGTGCTGATCACCTGGACCTGCACTCCGAAGCGGGCATAGTCGTCGATGCGCTCGCGCGCGTCCCAGGTCCGCGACCAGATCTCGCGGAAGAACCGCCCGTCCTTGTAGATCCGGTGGCGCCCGTCGGCGGTGTGGTGGATGACCGGGAACCGCGCCTCGCCATACTTGGCCGCCAGGTCCGGCCAGTCGCGCGGCAGGTAATGGGCGTGGATGTCGATCTTCAGCATGGCCCGATTGTAGGCACTGGCGGCCATGGGCACCCGCTGCGGCGCGGCAGGCGGTCGATCATCCGGCGGCCGGCCCGGCCACCTGTTCGTATCGGGCGGGACGCGGGTTGACGTGGCCACAGGCCTCGCAGGTGCGCAGGTCGATCGCGCCGTAGAAGCGGTCGAACACCGGCGGGAAGTCCTGCTCGATGTCGTGAAGCGTGAAGTAGTGCTCGAACAGCGTGTGGTTGCAGCGCTCGCAGAACCACAACAGACCGTCGCGCTCATGCGGCAGGCGCTTGCGCTCGATCACCAGTCCGACCGAGCCGGCGCTGCGCTGCGGCGAATGCGGCACCTTGGGCGGCAGCAGGAAGGTCTCGCCGGCGCGGATCGGGATGTCGCGCGGGCGGCCGTCCTCTTGGATGCGCAGCACCATCTCGCCCTCGAGCTGGAAGAACCACTCCGGGCCCTCGTCGTAATGGTAGTCGGTCCGCGCATTGGGCCCGCCGACGATCATCACGATGAAGTCGCCGTCGTGGATGCACTTGTTGCCGACCGGCGGTTTGAGCAACTCGCGATGCGCGTCGATCCAGGCCTGCAGGTTGATCGGATTGGGCAGCATCGGGCGTCTCCGGTCAGTGGCGCGCGGTGCGCGGCGCGCGGATGTCGGGGCGGGCAGGGCGCGCCACGACGATCATCAGGTGCGTTCGGCCGCGTCGCGCGCGCTCGCCACGCATTTGAGCTCGATCGCGATCGGCGTCGGCAGCGCATCGATGCCGAGCGTCGTACGGCACGGCGCAGTGGCGGGGTCGGGAAAATGCTCGGCCCAGACCGCGTTGTAGGCGGCGAAGTCCGCCATGTCGGTCAGGTAGACGGTCACGTCGACCAGGTCTTCCCAGCACGCGCCGCTGGCCTGGAGCACGGTGCGGACATTGGCGAGCACCGCGCGGGTCTGCGCCGCGATGTCGCGCGCGACCACGCGGCCGTCGGCATCGAGCACGTTGCCCGGCACCGCGTCGGTCGCCGGGTCGCGCGGGCCGATGCCCGACAGGAACAGCAGGCCGCCGGCACGGCGCGCATGCGGGTAGCGCCCGACCGGAGCGGGCGCGGCGGCGGCGTGGACCGCGTCAGTCATCGCGCTCGCCACGCGCGGCGACCGCCGCCACCTTGGCGACCGCGGCGCGGTAAGCCGGCGTGATCTGCTCGGGACCGGAGACGTCCATCGACAGTTCGCGCACGCGGCCGTCGCCCAAGGCATACACCCAGCCGTGGACCGCCAGCGGCTGCCCACGCGCCCAGGCATCGCGGACCACCGTGGTCTGACAGACGTTGAGCGCCTGCTCGATTGCGTTGAGCTCGCACATCCGCGCGTGACGCTGGGTGTCGTCCTGGACCGACGCGAGCAGGTCTTCGTGCTTGTAGGCGAGGTCGGAGACATGGCGCAGCCAGTTGTCGACCAGGCCGACCCGCGCTCCGGTGAGGGCGGCCTGGACGCCGCCGCAGCCGTAATGACCGACCAGCAGGATGTGCTCGACCTTGAGCACGTCGACGGCGAACTGGATCACCGACAGTGCGTTGAGGTCGCCGTGCGAAAGCACATTGGCCACATTGCGATGTACGAAGACCTCGCCGGGGTCGAGCCCCAGGATCTGGTTGGCCGGTACCCGTGAATCGGAACAGCCGATCCACAGGTACTTCGGGGTCTGTTGACTGGACAGACGGTTGAAGAAATCCGGGTCGTCGCGCGAAACGCGTTCGGCCCAGTCGCGGTTGCGTTGCAGGAGGTTGTCGAGTTCGCCCATCGCACCATTATTCCAGAGACAGGCCGATGTTCTTCGCCTCGGTGAAGAATCGCATGGCCTCCAGGCCGCCTTCGCGGCCCAGCCCCGAGTCGCCGCTGCCGCCGAACGGGGTGCGCAGGTCGCGCAACAGCCAGCCGTTGATCCAGACCATCCCCACGCGCAGCGCGGCCGCCAGGCGGTGGGCGCGGGCCAGATCGCGGGTCCACAGCGACGCGGCCAGGCCATAGCGGCCGGCATTGGCGAGCGCGAGCGCCTGGGCGTCGTCGTCGAAGGTCTGCAGCGTGACCACTGGCCCGAAGATTTCCTCCTGGTTGGTTGCGCAGTCCGGTCCCAGGCCGTCGATGACCGTTGGCGCGATGAACCAGCCGGGGCGGTCGAGTGCCTGGCCGCCGCACAGCACCCGGCCGCCGTCGTTGCGGGCGCGCTGCAGTGCGGCGAGGACCTTGTCGAAATGCGCCTGCGACACCAGGGGCCCCATGCGCACGTCCGGGTCCATCGGGTCGCCGACGCGCAGGGCAGCGGCCTCGGCGACGAAGCGCTCGGCGAACTGCACCGCGATCCGCCGTTCGACCAGGATCCGCGAGCCGCACAGGCAGATCTGGCCGCTGTTCTGGAATGCCGAGCGCACCAGGGTGTCGAGCCGGTCCTCCCAGTCGCTGTCGGCGAAGACCAGCGTGGCGTTCTTGCCGCCGAGTTCGAGCGAGGTCTTCTTCAGCAGGCCGCCGGCAAGCGCGCCGATCCGCCGCCCGACCGCGGTGCTGCCGGTGAATGACACCGCCCGCACCCGGGGGTCGATCACCAGCGCCTCGCCAACCTCGGCGCCGGTGCCGTGGACGAGATTGAGCACGCCCGGCGGCAGTCCGGCCTCGGCCGACAGCGCGGCCAGCAATGTCGCTGTCGCCGGGGTGATCTCGGACGGCTTGGCGACGACCGTGTTGCCGGCCGCCAGCGCCGGCGCGATCTTCCAGGTGAACAGGTACAGCGGCAGGTTCCACGGCGAGATCGTCGCGACCGTCCCCAGCGGCTGGCGCAGGGTGTAGTGCAGGCCGGCCTCGCCATGATGCGATTCGCTGGCGAACTGGGTCGCCGCATGCGAGAAGAAACGCAGGTTGGAGACCGCGCGCGGAACCTCGGCATCGCGCGCGAGTGCAAACGGCTTGCCGCCATCCAAGGACTCGGCATGGGCGAACTCGTCGATGCGGGCCTCGAGCAACGACGCCAGACGCTCGAGCAGGGCCGCGCGTCTGCTGTTGGGCAGCGCGGCCCAACCGGGAGCGGCGCGTTCGGCGGCCTGTAGCGCAAGATCGACATCGGTGGCATCGCCCGCGGCGACCTCGGCGTACACCCGGCCGGTCGCGGGGGCGTGGACCGGCAGCCAGCGATCCGCCGCCGGGTCCTGTGCTGCGCCATCGATCCAGTGGGTCAGCCGCTGCATGGCGCCAGCTTAGCCGAATCCGTCTGCGTGCCGTGCCGAGGGCTTGGCCCGGCGGCGACTCAGTGTTGGCAGCCCGGGCACCAGTACAGCCGGCGGCCGGCCAGCCGGATCTCGGCGATGGTGCCGTCGCCGCGTGGGCAGGGCGCGCCGGCGCGCTCGAACACCGCGAAGCCGAAGCTCGTGCGGGTGCGCGCCAGATAATCCTTGCCTGGCGGCAGGGCGTCGTCGAGCTTGGCGCGATAGGCGCGCCGGGGCACGTCGAGCAGGGCATTGGCCAGCCGCCGCCGCTCGCCGACGGTCAGGTCCTGCAGGATGCGATGCGGCGACAGCCGCGCCTGGAACAACACCTCCGAGCGCAGGTAGTTGCCCATCCCCGCCGCGAAGTCCTGCGCCAGCAGCAGTGCGGCCAACGTGCGTTTCCCGAAACGCGGTTCGCGCATGTGCGCCAGCAGCGCTTTGGCGTCGATCCCCGGATCGAGCACGTCGGGGCCGAGCTTGGCGAGGTAGGGCTGATCGCCGAGCGCATCGGTCCGCCACAGCGAGACCGACGGCGCGGCGTAGAGCGCGGCCACCCCGCGCACCGTGATCAGCAGCACGCGCGGGCGGGTCTCGCTGGGCAAGGCCTCGGGCGTGTCGACGAATCGCCAGAAGCCGAACAGATGGCTGTGGGTGTACAGCGTCCAGCCACCGTCGACGGCGGTCAGCAGCGCCTTGCCGCGGGCCTCGACGGCCAGTACCCGATGGCCTTCGAGCAGGCGGCGGCGTCGCTGCAGCACCGGATCGACGAAACGCACCCGGGTCAGCGTCTCGTCGACGAGCAACTGCGACAGGCGGTCAGCGAGGGCGTGGGTTTCCGGACCTTCGGGCATGTGCGCATCGGAGCAGCCCGCGCGTCGCGATCTCGTGACTCTGCTGTGGCGGAAGGGCGGGTGAGTTGCCTGTGTTTCTCAGATCGAGGCCATGCGCCCGCCGTCCACCGGCAGGCTGACGCCGTTGACGTAGGCGGCGGCCGGCGAGCAGAGAAACGCGATCACGCCTGCGGTCTCCTCGGGCTCGGCGAAGCGTCCGGCTGGCACAGCGGCCTGCATCGCGGCGATGACCGCGTCCTCTGACTGGCCACTGCGCGCGGCGCGATCGGCGACGATCTGCGCGATGCGCTGGGTGCGGGTATAGCCGGGCAGCACGTTGTTGACCGTGATCCCGTCCGCAGCCAGTTCCCGGGAGAGCGTCTTGGCCCAGCCGGCCACCGCGCCGCGTACGGTGTTGGACACGCCCAGCCCCATGATCGGCTCACGCACCGAGGTCGACACCACGTTGACGATCCGCCCCCAGCCGGCGGCGCGCATGCCTGGCAGCAGCGTCTGGACCAGGATCTGTCCGGCGAGCAGGTGGCGCCGGAACGCGCTCAGATAGGCGTCGGCCGATGCGGTATGCGCCGGCCCGCCGGGAGGACCGCCGGTGTTGTTGACCAGGATCTGGGCTGGGACTGTGGCGACGTGCGTCTCCAGATGGGTCCGCAGGGTCTCCAGGTCGTCCATGTCGGCGACGAGCGCATGGTGCGCCTGGCCCGCGGGCGCCGGCAGCGATTCGCACACGGCTTGCAACGCGTCGCTGCGCCGGGCGAGCGCCGTGACGCTGGCGCCCAGCAGCGCAAGCTCGTGCGCGGTGGCGCGTCCGATGCCTTCGGAGGCGCCGCAGACGAGCGCGTGGCGGCCGGTCAGGTCGAGGTCCATGGGCGGTTCCCTGCGAGTGGACGGATTCGGTCCTCAGGCTGCCATGGTGGCCGCCGGATGCAAGCGAGACGGCGATCGCAGACGATCGTGTCCGATGTCCAGGCCGCCGCGGCCCGAGTCTGGATCAGGCGCGCGCGCCCAGCGACTGCACCATGCGGTCGCGCAGCCGGATGTCGTCCTCGGCCTGCGGCGGGGCGATCTCGCCGGGCGCGAAACCGCGCTCGAGCGCGTCTTCGGCGTCCAGCCCGTCCCAGGCCACGAACTCGGCATCGAGCAGCATCGAGCGCGCGGTGTCCTCGCTGTCGTAGGGCAGGGTGTTGCCGTCGCTGTCGAAGACTTCGGCGGTGCCGGCCTCGAGCACGCGCAGGCGCGCCCAGATCACCGTCCGCCCGATCGTCGCCAGCCACCATTCATCGCGGGTCATCGAACAGGTCCTTGCAGAGTCAGGGGGCGATCGACCACAGCCACAGCACTGCGCAGGCGGTCAGTGCGCCGAGGATCACGATCAGCGAGATCCGCGCCGGGGTGGCCAGACCGGTGAACTGGCGGTCGGGGACTTCGTAATAGTCGCCGGCCAGCAGCCAGCGCAGCGCCGCCGGCTGCAGGAACGCACCCTCCGCGAACCGCGCCCGCACCTGCGGATGGCGATCGCGCAGGTGCACCAGCGACAACGGCCAGAAGATCACGAACGCGGTCACCCCGCCGATCGCGACGCCGAAGAAGCACAGGGCGAGGAAGAGGGTCACGGCCTGCTCAGTATTCCGCCTGCCCCGGTGCGCGCGGGTAGGGGATTGCGTCGCGGATGTTGGACAGGCCGCAGACGTAGACGATCAGGCGCTCGAAGCCGAGGCCGAAGCCGGCGTGGGGCACGGTGCCGTAGCGGCGGAAGTCGCGGTACCAGCCGTAGTGCTCGCGGTCGAGACCGAACTGGTCCATGCGCGCATCGAGCACGTCGAGGCGCTCCTCGCGCTGCGAGCCGCCGATGATCTCGCCGATACCCGGCGCCAGCACGTCCATCGCTGCAACGGTCTTGCCGTCATCGTTGAGGCGCATGTAGAACGCTTTGATGTGCTCGGGATAGTTCGCGACCACGACCGGCCGGCCGACATGCTGCTCGGTCAGCCAGCGCTCGTGCTCGGTCTGCAGGTCCAGGCCCCACTCGACCGGGAACTCGAACTTCTGCCCGGACTTGCGCAGCAACTCCACCGCCTCGGTGTACTCGATGCGCTCGAACGGGGCGTTGATGAACTTCTCCAGCCGCGTGACCGCATCCTTCTGCACGCGCTCGGCGATGAACGCCATGTCGTCGCTGCGCTCGTCGAGCACCGCGCGGAACAGGAACTTCAAGAAGTCCTCGGCCACGCGTGCGTCCTCGGCCAGATCGGCGAACGCGATCTCCGGCTCGATCATCCAGAACTCGGCCAGGTGGCGGGTGGTGTGGCTGTTCTCGGCGCGGAACGTCGGACCGAAGGTGTAGACCTTGCTCATCGCCAGGCAGAACGCCTCGACGTTGAGCTGGCCCGACACGGTCAGAAACGCTTCCTTGCCGAAGAAGTCGCGCGAGAAGTCAACCTTGCCATCGCGCAGCGGCAGGTTGGCCAGGTCCAGCGTCGAGATCCGGAACATCTGGCCCGCGCCCTCGGCATCGGACGTGGTCACGATGGGGGTGTTGATCCAGTAGTAGCCGTTCTGGTGGAAGTAGCGGTGCGCCGCCTGTGCCAGGCAGTGGCGGATGCGGGTGACCGCGCCGAACAGGTTGGTGCGCGGGCGCAGGTGCGCGACCTCGCGCAGGAACTCCAGCGAATGCGCCTTGGGCTGGATCGGGTAGGTCTCCGGGTCTTCGACCCAGCCCACGACCTCGATCTCGCGCGCCTGGATCTCGAAGCTCTGGCCCTGGCCCTGCGAGCGGACCAGCGTGCCGGTGGCGATCACCGAGCAGCCGGCGGTCAGCCGCCGGATCTCCGACTCGTAGTTGTCCAGCGTCTGCGGCGCCACGACCTGGATCGGCGCAAAGCACGAACCGTCGCTGACGTTGACGAAGCTCAGGCCCGCCTTGGAATCGCGGCGGGTGCGGACCCAGCCACGGACGGTGACGTCGCCGCCTTCGGGAAGATGGCCGGCGAGGGCCTGTTGGACGCTGGTCGTGGTCATGCCTTGAATCCCGGGAATCCGCACCGATGAATGGCTGCACAGTCTACCGTGCCGCCGCCGCGCCGCGGATGCCCGCTCAGCTGCCGCTGCAGACCGCAGGAGTACACTCGTTCCATGGCCATCGCACTCGCTCCCGCCGCCCTCGAACGGGCCCGCCGCTTCCTCGCCGCCAGCCCCGACGCACTCGGGCTGCGCTTCGGCGTGACCAGGACCGGCTGCTCGGGCTGGGGCTATGTCGTCGACCTCGCCCACGAGGAACGGCCGGGGGACGCGGTCTGCGAACAGGACGGCGTACGGATCTACGTCGATGCGCAGAGCCAGCCGATGGTCGACGGCACCGAGATCGATTTCGAGCAGAAGGGGTTGAATCAGGAATTCGTGTTCCGCAATCCCAATGCGGCCGCCGAGTGCGGTTGCGGCGAGAGCTTCACGACCGATCCGGGCAAGGCCTGACGTATCGGGCCGGCAGCCTCGGCCGCCGGGTCAAACGCGTCGGTCGAGGCTGCGCGTGCCTACTCGGCGACGTTGCGCCTGAACTCGCTGCGCAGCACGAAACCGATCGCCAGCAGCGTCAGCAGCGCCATGCCGAACCAGGTCAGCGCATAACTGAGGTGGTTGTCGCGGAACTGGACGATCGTCAGTCCCGGCACCGGCCAGTTGGCGCCGTCGATCGAGGTCTGGGCGTCGATGAAGAATGGCGCCACCGGCGCCGGGACCTGCCGCGCAGCGGTCATTTCCGCCGGAATACGCGCATACCAGCGGTCTTCGGCGGGCACGTTGGTGCGCACGAACAGGCCGGCGCGGTCGGGTTGGCGCAGCAGACCGGTGACTTCGACGACGTCGGCGGCGTCCACCCGGGCGCGGCTGTCGCGTCGGCGATGCGCATTGTCGACGTAGCCGCGGTTGATCCACACCGCGCCGTCCGCGGTCGCCATCGGGGTCATGATCCAGTAGCCGGGTCCACGCTCGGTGGAGGCGTAGACCGCGACTTCCTGATCGTGCAGCAGCCGCCCGCGGGCGGTCACGCGCAGGTATTCCGCATCGGCCGGATCGAGGCCGGCCCAGTCGGCCGCGGCCGGCAAGGGGACCGGGTCCGCATGGATCCGCGCCTCGACCCGGGCGATCAGCTCGCGCTTCCAGCCCAGACGCTCGACCTGCCACAGGCCCAGCGCGATGAAGCCCGCGGTTGCGGCGATCAGGAACACCAGCAACGCCCAGCGTCGGGCCGGGCGTTGCGGGGCGCGTTGCGCAGTCATGACGGAGCGTCGCGCGCGATCAGGGCGCGACGCGCATCTGCTCGGGCGACATCGGCATCATGTTGTAGTTGAGGTGGTACATGACCCACAACGAGCCGACCAGCGCGATGACGATGATGATGCCGGTGAACAACAGCGACATCAGGATCCAGCCGCCCTCCGATTTCCGGTTCATGTGCAGGAAGTAGATCATGTGCACGACGATCTGGATGGCGCCGAACACCATGATCAGTGCGACCGTCCAGACGCGGCTCTCGATCACCTCGCCCATGACCAGCCAGAACGGGATGACGGTGAGGATCACCGACAGCACGAAGCCGATCACATAGTCGCGCATGCTGCCGTGGCCGTGCGCGTCGTGCGCCGCCTCGTGGGCGGGGTGGTGGTTGGTTTCGGTGCTCATCCCACGACTCCCATCAGGTACACATACGAGAACACGCCGATCCAGATCACATCCAGGAAGTGCCAGAACATCGACAGGCACATCAGACGGCGGTGGTTGGCGGCGTTGAGCCCGTGCTTGCGCAGCTGGAACACCAGGGTCACCAGCCAGATCAGGCCGAACGTCACGTGCAGGCCGTGGGTGCCGACCAGCGTGAAGAACGACGACAGGAACGCGCTGCGCTGCGGGGTCGCGCCCAGGTGGGCGAGATGGTGGAACTCGTAGAGCTCGATGCCCAGAAAGCCCAGGCCGAACAGGCCGGTCACCAGCAGCCAGACGATCGTGCCGCGGATGTTCTGCTTGTACGAGTTCAGCATCGCGAACCCGTAGGTGATCGACGAGAACAGCAGCATGAACGTCGCGACCAGGATCAGCTTCAGGTCGAACAGGTCGGCCGGCGACGGGCCGGCCGCGTAGTTGCGGCCGAGCACGGCGTAGATGGCGAACAGGATCGCGAAGATGAGGCAGTCGCTCATCAGGTAGATCCAGAAGCCGAGGTTGGTCCCGGTCTCGGGGTGATGCTCATGCCCGTCATGGGCATGGGGATCCTCGATCACGTGGTAAACGCGGGCGGTGTCGCCGGAAGTGGGTTGAATGCTGTGTGCCATATCAGAGCGCCTGCTGCGCGAGATCGCGCGTGCGTTGTTCCTCGGTGTCGATCACGTCCTGGGCGGGGATGTAGTACTCGCGGTCGTAGTTGAAGGTGTGCGCGATCGCCGCGACCACCAATGCCACGAACGACACGCCCGCCAGCCACCAGATGTGCCAGATCAGGCCGAAGGCCAGGGCGACACTGATCGCCGAGAGCACCACGCCCGCACCGGTGTTGCGCGGCATGTGGATCGGAACGAAACCGGCGAGCGGACGTTTGTAGCCGTGACGCTTCATATCCGCCCAGGCATCGATCTCATGGACCACTGGGGTGAAGGCGAAGTTGTAGGCCGGCGGGGGCGAGGAGGTCGACCACTCCAGCGTGCGGCCGTCCCAGGGATCGCCGGTGACATCGCGCAGCGCCTTGCGCTTCCGCACGGCCTGGACGATCGACATGATGAACGCGCCGATGCCGGCCGCGACCAGCGCCGCGCCGATCGCCGCGACCACGAAGAACAGATGCAGCGAGGTGTCCTCGAACTGGCTCAGACGGCGGGTCACACCCATCAGACCCATGATGTAGAGCGGGGTGAACGCGACCCAGAAGCCGGTCAGCCAGCACCAGAACGACACCTTGCCCCAGAACTCGTCGAGCTTGAAGCCGAACGCCTTCGGGAACCAGTACACCATGCCGGCGAACAGGCCGAAGACCACGCCGCCGATGATGGTGTTATGGAAGTGGGCGATCAGGAACAGGCTGTTGTGCAGCACGAAGTCGGCCGGCGGCACTGCGAGCAGCACACCGGTCATGCCACCGATGACGAAGGTGAACATGAAGCCGATCGTCCACAGCATCGGGACGTCGAAGCGGATCCGTCCCTTGTACATCGTGAACAGCCAATTGAAGATCTTTGCGCCCGTGGGGATCGAAATGATCATCGTGGTGATGCCGAAGAACGCATTGACGCTTGCGCCCGAGCCCATCGTGAAGAAGTGGTGCAGCCACACCAGGTACGACAGGATCGTGATGACTGCGGTCGCGTAGACCATCGATGTGTAGCCGAACAGCCGCTTGCCGCAGTACGTGGACACGACCTCGGAGAAGATGCCGAAGGCCGGCAGTACCAGGATGTAGACCTCCGGATGGCCCCAGATCCAGATCAGGTTCACGTACATCATTGGGCTGCCGCCCAAGTCGTTGGTGAAGAAATTGGTGCCGACGTAGCGGTCCATCGTCAGCAGCGCCAGCGTCGCCGTCAGGATCGGGAATGTCGCGACGATCAGGATGTTGGTGCACAGCGAGGTCCAGGTGAAGATCGGCATGCGCATGTACTTCATGCCCGGCGCACGCATCTTGACGATCGTCACGATCAGGTTGATGCCCGACAGTGTCGTACCGACACCGGCGACCTGGAGCCCCCATAGGTAGTAGTCCATGCCGACGCCTGGACTGTAGTCGGCGCCCGACAACGGCGGGTAGGCCAGCCAACCGGTCCGCGCGAACTCACCGACGAACAGCGACAGCATGATCAGCACCGCACCGGCGGTGGTCATCCAGAAGCTGAAGTTGTTGAGGAACGGGAACGAGACGTCGCGCGCGCCGATCTGCAGCGGCACGATGTAGTTCATCAGGCCGGTCACCAGCGGCATCGCCACGAAGAAGATCATGATCACGCCGTGGGCGGTGAAGATCTGATCGTAGTGGTGCGGGGGCAGGAAGCCCTCGCCGCCGCCCGAGGCCAGGGCCTGGTGGGCGCGCATCAGCAGCGCGTCGGAGAAGCCGCGCAGCAGCATCACCAGCGCCAGGATGCAGTACATGATCCCGATCTTCTTGTGGTCGATGCTGGTGAACCACTCCTTCCACAGGTAGCCCCAGAGGCGGTACCGGGTGACGAGCACGAGCAGCGCGATGCCGCCGAGCGCGGTGCCGATGAAGGTCGCCGCGAGGATCGGGTCGTGGAGGAAGGCCAGGGACTCGAGCGAAAGACGCCCGAGCCATGGTGAGGTGAGTTGGTCCTGGGGTGCGGACATGGGGTTCCTGCCTAGTACTGGATTCGGTGATGCGATCCGGGATCAGCGGCCCGAGGGGCCGCCGTCGTCATCCGGCTTGCCGGGCGCGCCTTGCTGCTGCGGCGCCTGTCCCGGTGGAATGGGCTGCACGCCCTGATCGTCGGCGCCTTCGCTCGAAGGCGTGGGTTGCGGCGTCGGTTCCTCGGGCGAGACGGCCCGCGGCTGGTGGCCCTGGGGCTCGTCGCCGCGCGCCTCGCGGCCGGCCTCGGGGAAGGTCGCGCCGGGCGCGGCTACCGGCTCGTCGGCGTGACGGTTGTCGTAGCGCAGGCGGGCGTAGTTGGCATGGCTGTCGACGCCGCCGCCGCCCGAGCGGTCGATATGCATCATCTCGTGGACGCACATCGAGCCCGGTGCCACGCACATGTTGAGGATCGCCTCGTACAGCGCCGGGTCGACATTGCCGAAGTAGCGCACCGGCTCACGCTCGGACGGCTTCTCGAGCACCAGATACTCCTGGCGGCCCAGCGGCGTCTGGTCGGCCTGCACCTTGCGCACCCAGGCATCGAAGCCGTCCTGGCTCATGCCATGGAAGTTGAAGTGCATGTGCGAGAAGCCGTCGCCGCTGTAGTTGCCCGAGAAGCCCTTGTACACGCCTTCGGCGTTGATCACGGCGTTGAGCTTGGTCTCCATGCCGGTCATCGCGTAGATCTGGCCGGCCAGCGCCGGGATGAAGAACGAATTCATCATCGACGAAGAGGTGATCTTGAACTCGATCGGCACGTTGACCGGCGCGGCGAGCTCGTTGACCGTCGCGATGCCCTGCTCGGGGTAGAGGAACAGCCACTTCCAGTCGAGCGCGACCACTTCGACCACCAGCGGCTTGACGCCCTCGGCGATCGGCGTGTTTGCGTCGATCCGGTCGAGCGGGCGGTAGGGATCGAGTTTGTGGGTGGCGATCCAGGTCACCGTGCCCAGCACCAGGATGATCGCCAGCGGCGCCGACCAGATGATCAGCTCCAGGCGCGTGGAGTGGTGCCAGTCCGGCGCGTACTCGGCGTCCTTGTTCGACGCGCGGTATTTCCAGGCGAAGAAGAACGTCAGGAAGATCACCGGGACGATGACCAGCAGCATCAGGCCGGTGGACAGCAGGATCAGATCGCGCTGCTGCATGGCGATGTCGCCGGATGGCCGCATGAGCACCCAGTCACAGCCAGACAGCAGCAGGGCGGTCCCGAACAGGACCGAGAATCGGAGGAAGGATTTCATTGGCGGGAGATCGACGACTGAAAAGGGAAACGGCTTGACGGAAGCGCCACGTCCGGGCGGCTAGCGTGGAATCAGGGCAGGGCGCGGGCGCGTGCTGCTGCGCACCTTGCGTGGTGGGCCCGTTTGGGGTTCACAATGCGGTGCATTATCCCCCATGACGACCGGAGACAGCGCGCAGATGAGCGACACCGCACAGCAAGCCACCACCGGGCTGGATGACGCGCCGGAGACCGACGACCTGGAGATCTCGCCAGGGAAGATCGCCTTCCCGGTCGTGATGGGCCGCACGTCGGAGTTCTTCGACTTCTTCGTCTACGGCATCGCGTCGGTGATGGTGTTTCCTTATCTGTTCTTTCCCGACAGCGACCCGGTGCAGGCCACGCTCAAGTCGTTTGCGATCTTCTCGCTGGCATTTATCGCCCGGCCGATCGGCTCGGCGGTGTTCATGGCCATCGACCGCAACTTCGGCCGGGCGGCGAAGCTGATCGTGGCGCTGTTCCTGCTGTGCGGCTCGACCATGGCGATCGCGTTCCTGCCCAGCTACGCCCAGGCCGGCCTGCTGGCGCCGGTGCTGCTGGCGGTCTTCCGCTTCGGCCAGGGCCTGGGCTGGGGCGGCGCCTGGGACGGGCTGCCGTCGCTGCTGTCGCTCAGCGCGCCGAGCGAACGCCGCGGCTGGTACGCCATGGTGCCGCAGCTGGGCGCGACGTTCGGCTTCATGCTCGCGGCGGGCATGTTCCTGGTGTTCATCCGGGTCCTCGGCCATGAGGACTTCATGGCCTGGGGCTGGCGCTTCCCGTTCTTCGTGGCGCTGGCGCTGAACGTCGTCGCGCTCTTCGCACGGCTGCGCCTGGTGGTCACGCCGGAGTTCGTGCAGCTGTTCCGGCAGCAGGAACTGCAGCCGCGCCGGATCGGAGAGACCATCCGCACGCATCCGCGCCAGGTGCTGCTCGGTGCGCTGATCCCGTTGGCCAGCTACGCGATGTTCCACCTGGTGACGATCTTCCCGCTCAGCTGGGCCACGCTGTACACCGATCACAACGCCGGCGATTTCCTGGTCAGCCTGATGATGGGCGCGGTGGTCGGCGGGGTGGGCATCGTGCTGTCGGGCCTGTTGGCCGACCGAGTCGGCCGACGCGGGCAACTGGCGATCGCGGCGGTGCTGATCGCGATTTTCAGCTTCTTCGCGTCCGGCCTGCTGGGTGACGACACGACCGCCGGCCGCACGACCTACGTCGTCGTGGGCTTCGCGCTGCTGGGGCTGTCGCTGGGGCAGGCGAGCAATGCGATCGCCTCGCGCTTCGAGAGCATCTACCGCTACACCGGCGCGGCGGTCACGTCGGACATCGCCTGGCTGCTGGGTGCGGGCTTCGCGCCGCTGGTCGCCCTGGGCGTGTGCAGCCGCTTCGGGCTGGAGTACGTCGGTTACTACCTGCTTTCGGGCGCCGTCGTGACGCTGGCCGCGCTGGGCTTCAGCCGGACCCTGGAAACCGTGCGCTGATCGCCACGCGCCGTGCGCCCGGTTGGGCGCGCGGTCGTTTCGGCAATGGGCGGTGGTCTGCACGATGCGGTCGTCCGGGCCCGAGACATCCGGGCATGAGAGGCGGGGGAGGGGCCTGCGGCTCGACCCGGGCGCGTTCCGCTTGGGGTGCGCTCCGATGTCGCGGTGGCCGGGTGTCCATTTCACCATGCCCGCCTGCGACAGGGCTGCGACCGAGTGTCGCACCTGCGCGCAGGCCGGCCTGCGCATGTCCCCGCCCTTGCCCGGAGGCAGCGAATCTGTGAGAATCGCCGGCTCCCTGCGCTCAGGCGCTGAGGAGACCCTTGCCCCACCGCGCACGCGGGGGGCTATCCGGACCGCCGCCGACCGGCGCGGTCGATATCCGAAAGGAAACCACTATGCGTCATTACGAAGTCGTGTTCCTGGTCCACCCGGACCAGAGCGAGCAGGTGCCCGCGATGATCGAGCGTTACAAGTCGATGATCGAAGGCGCCGAGGGCACCATCCACCGTCTGGAAGATTGGGGCCGTCGTCAGCTGGCCTACCCGATCAACAATCTGGTCAAGGCCCACTACGTGCTGTTCAACATCGAGGTCGGCCAGGCCGGTCTCGACGAGCTCGTCGAGGCGTTCCGCTTCAACGATGCCGTGCTGCGTCACCTGGTGATCCGCCGCGAAGAGGCCGACACCGAGCAGTCGCTGATCATGAAGAACAAGGACGACAAGGGCGACAAGCCCGAGCGTGGCGAGCGTCGTCGTCGCGATGACGAGGGCGAGTCCACCGGCGGCGACGCCGACGGCGACAAGTCCGACAAGCCCGACACCAACGCCGAAGCCGCCTGAGGAGCACGTCCATGTCCAAGTTCTTCCGCCGCCGCAAGTTCTGCAAGTTCACCGCCGAGGGCGTCAAGGAGATCGATTACAAGGATCTCAACACCCTGCGCCAGAACCTGACCGAGAACGGCAAGATCGTGCCCAGCCGCATCACGGGCACCAAGTCGCGTTACCAGCGCCAGCTGGCCACGGCCGTCAAGCGCGCCCGTTACCTGGCCCTGATCCCGTACACCGACAACCACAATGTGTGAGTCCGGCGGGTCCCTCCGCTGAAGCCCGGCCTTCCATGGCCGGACTTTAGAAAAAAGCGGATGGCGGCACCGTTTTTCACCATCATTCCGTCCGGTTCGGACAGCACTCGTTGCGGCGCCTTGGGCGCCGCTAACGAATACGGAGCTACACCATGCAACTGATTCTGCTGCAGAAGGTCACCAATCTCGGCAACCTGGGTGACAAGGTCAACGTCAAGCCGGGCTATGGCCGCAACTACCTGGTGCCCCAGGGCAAGGCCGTGCCGGCGACCGAGGCCAATCTGGCCGAGTTCGAGACCCGCCGTGCCGAGTACGAGGCCAAGGCCAAGGCGCAGCTCGACGAGGCGCAGTCGCGTCTGGCCAAGCTCGAGGGCGCCAGCGTGACCGTTTACGCCAATGCGTCGACCGAGGGCAAGCTGTACGGTTCGGTCGGTCCGCGCGAGATCGCCGATGCGCTGACCAAGGCGGTCACGCCGGTCAACAAGTCGGAAGTCGTGCTGGGCGAAGGCGCGTTCCGCAACACCGGTGAGTACGAGGTGGTCGTGCATCTGCACGCCGACGCCGAGACCACGGTCAAGGTGATCATCGAAGGCGAGGTCGCCTGATCCATCGGATCGGGTGGTCCTTAGACGGGCGCCGCAAGGCGCCCGTTTTCGTTTGGGCTGCCCGCAAAACCGGGGGGCAGAGTGCAATTTCGTCTTGTGAAATTGCACTCTGACCCCGGTTTTAACCGAGCCGGCTCACCCGGGACGGGCTCGGCGCGACCGCACCCCGCCAGTCCGCTGCTCGAGAACGTCCGGCTGGGCGACTTCTGTGACGCCTCGACGAAAGCGTGCGCGCACCGGGTTGGTGTTCGGGCGGCCAGTCTTTCGCCCAGTGGAAGGTCGTCCACGGATTCAGAGCGGCCAAGTTCCGGATCGCGAGCGAGGGCTCGGCCGGGCGTTGCGGAGAGCGGACCATGGATGGTCCGCGGCGGCGAGTCAGTCAGGGATGACTGACCGAGCCGAGGAGCAATCCCGGCCGGGTACTCGCAGCCTCCGAAGAAGTCGTCTCAGTCCGCGAGATAACCCGTTGTGAAGCTGCGCATCGTTAGGCTTATCCACAGGTTATGGGGTCGCGTGTCCACAGGCCCGCGCTCTAGCATGCCACTTGCCGTAATCCGTTCTTTCTGAAGTCCACGCCATGTCCGCACGTCCCGAATACCGCAATGACCACCGTGCCGATGCGCGCGTCGAACAGCTGCGCATCCCGCCGCAGTCGGTCGAGGCCGAGCAGGCCGTGCTCGGCGGCCTCATGCTGGTGCCCGATGCCTACGACCGCATCGCCGACCTGCTGGTGTCGGAGGACTTCTACCGGCGCGATCACCAGAAGATCTACGCCGCGATCCAGGAACTGGCCGAAAAGAACAAGCCCTTCGATGCGGTGACGCTGGGCGAGTGGTTCGAGTCCAACGGGCTGTCCGAACTGGTCGCCGGCGGCGCGTATCTGGGCGAGCTGGCGAGCACGACGCCGTCGGCGGCCAACATCCGCGCCTACGCCGAGATCGTGCGCGACAAGGCCATCCTGCGTCAGCTGATCGATGTCGGCACCGAGATCGTCAACGATGGCTTCCAGCCCGAGGGCCGCGACAGCAGCGAGATCCTGGCCAAGGCCGAGCAGCAGGTGTTCAAGATCGCCGAGGCCGGTGCGCAGGGGCGCAGCGACTTCACCGCGATCAACAAGGCGATGGCCGACGCCTTCGACGTGCTGCAGACGCGCTACAACAACGGCGGCGGGGTGACCGGTCTGCCGACCGGTTACACTGAGTTCGACGAGATGACCGCCGGCCTGCAGCCGACCGACCTGATCATCCTGGCCGCGCGCCCGGCGATGGGCAAGACCACGTTCGCGCTCAACATCGCCGAGTACGCGGCGATCAAGACCAAGAAAGCGGTCGGCGTGTTCTCGATGGAAATGTCGGCCAGCCAGCTCGCGCTGCGTCTGATTTCTTCCAATGGCCGCGTGAATGCGACACGTCTGCGTACCGGTCAGCTCGAGGACGAGGACTGGAGCCGGGTGAGCAGTGCGATCCGCATGCTCAAGGAAACCAAGATCTTCATCGACGACACGCCGGGCCTGGGCCCGGATGTGCTGCGCGCCAAGTGTCGCCGCCTCAAGCGCGAACACGACCTGGGGCTGGTGGTGATCGATTACCTGCAGCTGATGTCGGTGCCGGGCAACAGCGAGAACCGCGCGACCGAGATCTCCGAGATCTCACGCTCGCTCAAGGGGCTGGCCAAGGAGCTCAACGTGCCGGTGATCGCGCTGTCCCAGCTCAACCGCTCGCTGGAAACCCGCGCCGACAAGCGCCCAGTGATGGCCGACCTGCGCGAGTCGGGCGCCATCGAGCAGGACGCGGACATCATCATCTTCATCTACCGCGACGACTACTACAACAAGGAAACCTCGCCGGACAAAGGGCTGGCCGAGATCATCATCGGCAAGCAGCGAAGCGGTCCGACGGGGTCGGTGAAGCTGAAGTTCTTCGGTGAATACACCCGCTTCGACAATCTCTCGCACGACTCGATCGGCAGCTTCGAGTAACGCGCAGCAGTCGCGTCATCATTGCGTTGTCGGGGGCGTGCCGCGTCACGCGCCGAGGACGGCAAACAGATCTTGCCGATGCCCAGACCGCCGCCCGTCAGGCGGCGCGCAGCCTCGCGTCCAGCATCGCGTTACGGCTGGACATGATGCAGCCGGACACGGCCGACGTGCAGGCCGGCGCTGGAGGGATCGATCGCGACCGGCATGGCATCCTCGGTGCGGAAGCGTGGCGCGCCGTCGGGCATCGACACGGTGATCTCCAGGGCGGCCGCGCCCGTCAGGCGCGCGCGCGGCACGTCGAGCGCGAACTCGTAGGGCCCGGCGCCGACGGTCGTGCTGCGTTCGGCCAGCACGCGCGCCTCGCCTGTGCGGGCGGGGTCGACCAGGCGGACATCGAGCCGGGACCCTTCTGGCATCAGGATCTTTTCGAAGTAGACGGCCTCGCCCTGCAGGGTGAGCGATGGCTGCGGCACGCTGTCGGTCATCGGCGGAGCTCCTGCGGCGACGGTCGGGGCGGGGGTCTGGCAGGCGCCGAGCAGCGCCACGGGTAGCACTGCGGCAGTGATGCGGGCCAATTTCGGGAACGGGCGGGTCGGGGACATGGGGTGGACTCCACAGCTGTGATGCCGCCCAGCATGCACGCCGCCGGCGCAATGGGCGCGCACTGCCGGGCTGGCGACGGTCACGGGCGCAGGCGTAGCCGGACCCAGGTGCCGAAATGGTCGGACGGCCAGGTGCCCTCGGCATCCGGGGTGTCGAGCACCACCTGCGCGTCGTCGATCTCGAAGCGACCCTGCTGCGCGAGCACCAGATCGATCCGTGACCGGTAGTCGAAGAAGTGCGGGTTGAGCGTGGTCACGCCGGCGCCGTCGGCCTCCGGGTGCTGCGTGCCGTACGCGTCGATGTAGCGCGCGCGCAGCCCCGCGAACTCGGGTGCGCCGGCCGGAGCGTTGAAGTCGCCCAGGATCAGCGACGGCACGTCGCCGGACGTGCGCGACACGAAGTCCAGCGCGTCGGCGACCTGCACTTCGCGGATCGCGCCGCCTTCGAGTGTCCAGTGCAGATGGGTGAAATAGACATCGAGCGGATGGCCGTCGACGTCGAGGCGCGCGTGGCCGATGCTGCGCGAGTCGTCGTGCGGCTGCAGCCGGTGCCAGTCCTGCGCCTTCACCGGCAGCCGAGTGAGCAGGGCGTTGCCGTAACGATGTGCCTGGTCGGCCGGATCGGTGGAAACGAACTGCACCGTGTAGCCGAGTTCGGCGGCGATGGTCTGCGCCTGGTTGTGCAGGGTCTGGGTCTGCAGCACTTCCTGCAGGGCGATGATGTCGGGATCGAGCGCACGCAGTTGCGCGACGATCAGCGGCAGCCGCTTCGGCCAGTCGGCCTTGTCGTGGTAGATGTTGAGCGTGACCACATCCAGTGTGCGTGGTGGCGCCGGTTCGGGCTTCGCGCCGCCGGTGCCGGTGCAGGCGGCGAGGACGAGCAGCGACAACGCCGCGGGCAGGCAGTGACGCATCAGGCGAGACAACGGGGACATGGCAGCTCCAGTCATTCGGGGACGACGTCGGTACGGACGATGGGGTAGAGGTTGTAGCGCGCATCCCAGGCGCTGTGTCGACGATAGAAGTACGTCAGGCGCGCGCTCGGGTCGGCGGCGAAGTCCGGATCGTCGCGCAGCCGGGTGCGGAAGTCCTCGGCGAGCGCCGGGTCGGCGGCCAGCATCTCGCGCGCGACCGCTTCGGCGACGTAGTCTTCCATGTACTCCTTGCGCTCGAAGTGGGTGTTGAAGCGGCCCCATGCGGCCATCGAGTCGGGCGCCTGCGGCTCGAGCAGCGCGGCGACCAGGCGCGCCTTGGGTTGCGCGATCGACACGTACAGTGCGCCGGCGCCGATGTCCTGCGGCTCGGCGCGCCAGCGGCCTTCGAGCGTGAGCCGCTGGTGGCCCTCGACCGGCGCGGTGCCGAATGCGGTGCGCTCGGCGCGGAAGGTCTCGACGGCGAGCTGGGAATGGGCGTGCGTGAGCGTCGAATAGGCGATGCCGTGCCGGTCGAGGGCCTGGGCGACGCTGGCTGCGTGGGCGGCGGGCACGATGTAGCCTGCACGCGGCAGCGTGACGGTCAGAGACGGCACGATCTCGTCGCGCAGCGGCACCCGCCAGATCTGCGGTGTGGTCTCGTCGTAGCGTGTCATCAGCGCGCCCGAGACCTCCGACAGCGTGCGGGTGTAGGCGTAGCCGCGGAAGTCGACCATCCGCGCGCGTGTCGTGGCCTGCCAGTCCAGCGGCAGCGAGGTGCCACCCAGTGCGGCAGCGCGGGCGTCGGCGTCGGCCGCCACCCGCATCCACGCGCGACCATGGCGGGCGATCTGTTCGAGCACCGAGACCACGGTGTTGCGGGTCAAGGCCACGCGGACCGGGTAGGGCTTCCACGAGTGGGTCTCGATCAGCATCGCCACCCGGTTGCGCAACGGGAAGTAGCCGGTCGAAAAGCGCGGCGGCGACACGCCGTCCTCGAAACCCGAGGCCGGATCGTCGGATTCGACGAACGACGGGTAGTAGGGCAGCGGCAGCGCGCCCTGGCGCGCGAGGTCGTCGATGACCGCGTCACGGAACGTGCGCCCGACATCGCGCATCTGCGCATCGCCCGAATGTACCGGCTCGACCTGCACCGCGATGTCGTGCTCGAACTGCGCGCCATTGGTCGCGTGCAGGTCGACATAGGCGATCGGATCCCAGGCCTCGACCAGCGCCAGCATCGCCTGCATTTCCGGCGCGTCGGCCTTGGCGTAGTCGCGGTTGAGGTTGTAATTCTGTGCCGTGGTGCGCCAGCCCATTTCGCGCGGGCCGCGCTGGTTGGGGCGGTTCCAGGCCGCGAAACGCTCGTGGCCATCGGCGCTGAACACCGGTACGAACACCCAGACCAGCGCGTCGAGCGCGCCGGGTGCGGCGTCGCCGTCGAGCACCTGGCGCAGCGCCAGAAAGCCGGCGTCCTTGCCGTCGATCTCGCCGGCGTGGATGCCGCCCTGGATCAGTACGACCGGAATGCCCCGTGCACGCGCCTGCTCAGGATCGAGCGTGCCGCTGCGGCTGACGATCAGCGCCTGCATCGGCCGGCCTTCGGGCGTGGTGCCGAACTGCGTGCAGCGCACCGCATCGGGATGCAGGCGGGCGAAGGTGGCGCACAGGCGCACGACCTCATCATAGCGGCCGGTCTCGACGAAGCCGCTGCGTTCGGACACGGTGATGCGCGGATCGCCGGTTGCCGCCGCGGGCGACAGCGGCGCGGCGAGCGTGGCGGCGACCAACAACGGCAGGAGCGGGCGGCGGAACATGGCGGCGGTCCGGAAGAGAGCGACCGTGCATGATGCCCGGCCGGGCGCGCACGCCCAAGGGCGCGCATCGCGATCGCTGCCCAGCGCCCGGCACTTGCCGTCGATCGGCCGGCATGGCAGTCGCGGGCCGGACGCGAGGATCGGGTAGGCTGTGGGGTTCCCAGACTGCCTTCGACGTGCCGATGACGACCGTCCAGACCACTGCGGGCCGCATGCCCCGCCAGATCTCCTACATCATCGGCAACGAAGCCTGCGAGCGCTTCAGCTTCTACGGCATGCGCAACATCCTGGTGCCGTTTCTGATCAGTTCGGTGCTGTTGGCCTATCTGCCCGAGGGGCCGGAGCGCGACGGCGCGGCCAAGGACATCTTCCACATGTTCGTGATCGGCGTGTACTTCTTCCCGCTGCTGGGCGGGTGGTTGTCCGACCGGTTCTTCGGCAAGTACCACACCATCCTGTGGTTCTCGCTGATCTACTGCGCCGGCCATGCGTGCCTGGCGCTGTTCGAGAACAACGCCGCGGGGTTCTACACCGGTCTGTTCCTGATCGCGCTCGGCTCGGGCGGCATCAAGCCATTGGTGGTCTCGTTCTGCGGCGACCAGTTCGACCAGAGCAACAAGGACAAGGCCAAGCTGGTCTTCGACGCGTTCTATTGGATCATCAACTTCGGTTCGTTCTTCGCGTCGCTGCTGGCGCCGCTGTTCCTGCGCCATTTCGGGCCGGCGGTCGCCTTCGGCATCCCCGGCATCCTGATGTTCATCGCCACGTTCGTGTTCTGGCTCGGGCGCCGGCGCTACATCGACGTGCCCCCGGCCGGTCGCGATCCGCACGCCTTCTTCGAGGTGGTCAAGACCGCGCTGCGCGCCGAGCGCCCGGGGGCAGGCCGTCCTGGCCTGCTGGTCGCGCTGTTCGGCATCGCGGTCGCCGTGCTGCTGCTGGTGCTGTGGGCATTGTCGGCGGTGGGCGTGGTGCCGCCGGCATGGGCCGACTCCTTCAACTTCGTGATCTCGGCCTGCCTGGCGCTGGGTGTGATCATTGCCGCCGGCGGCGTCGGCGCCTCGATGCAGCTCGAGCGCGCGCGCGGGTCGCACCCCGATGCCGCGGTCGACGGCGTGCGCGCGGTGCTGCGGATCCTGATCGTGTTCGCACTGGTCACGCCGTTCTGGTCGCTGTTCGACCAGAAGGCCTCGACCTGGATCATCCAGGGTCGTGAGATGGTGATCCCGCACGCGGCGTGGTGGTGGCCCAGCTGGCTGATCCAGGACGCGGCGCAGATGCAGGCGCTCAACCCCTTGTTGGTGATGCTGCTGATCCCGTTCAACAACCTGGTGCTGTACCCGGCGCTGCGCGCGATGGGGCTGTCGGTGACGCCGCTGCGCCGCATGGGCTGGGGCATCGCGTTCTCGGGCGTGGCGTGGATCGCCGCCGGTGCGATCCAACTGTGGATCGATGGCGGCGAGCAGGTCTCGCTGGCCTGGCAGTCGTTGCCGTATCTGTTGCTGACCTTCGGCGAGGTCCTGGTGTCGGCAACCGCGCTGGAGTTCGCTTACAGCCAGGCGCCGCAGGCGATGAAGGGCGTGATCATGGCGTTCTGGTACCTGACCAGCACCTTCGGCAGCCTGTGGGTGCTGCTGACCAACGCCGGCGTGCGCAACGAGGCGGTGACCGCGTACATCGCCTCGTCGGGGCTGAGCGAAAACGCATTCCTGATGTTCTTCTTCGCCGGATTCGCGTTCCTGGCGGCCTTGGCGTTCGCGGCGTATGCGCGGCGCTATCCCATGCAGGACAACTACCGTGTTGCCTGATTCGTCCTTCCGGAAGCCCGCCCGATGAACCTCGCTCCCGTCACGCTGTTGCTGATCGTCGTCACCGCCGTGGTGTCGTGGCAGGCGTTCGAAAAGCCGCAATTGCTCGCCCGGCTGATCCTGTGGCCGCCGGCGGTGGACCGCTATCGCCAGTACGACCGGCTGCTCACGCACGGCTTCATCCATGCCGACTGGCAGCACTTGCTTTTCAACATGATCACGCTGTTCTTCTTCGGCGGCGGCATCGAGCGCGCGTTCGCGCCGTACATCGGCCCGGTCGGCTTCCTGCTGTTCTACCTGTCGGCGATTCTGGTGGCGATCCTGCCGACCTATCTGCGGCATCGGCGCGATCCGCACTATCGCAGTCTGGGAGCTTCGGGCGCGGTGTCGGCGGTGCTGTTCGCGTCGATCCTGCTCAGCCCATGGTCGATGTTGTTGGTCTTCTTCATCCCGATGCCGGCAATCGTGTTCGGCGTGTGCTATGTCGGCTACAGCATCTGGATGGACCGCCGAGGCGGCGACAACATCAACCACAGCGCCCACCTGTGGGGCGCGGGCTACGGCGTGTTGTTCACCGTGATGATGGAGCCGCGCGTGCTCGGCAGTTTCATCGATCGTTTGATGTCGCCGTCGTTCTTCTAGCGGCGCGCGCAGGGCGCGGCATGCGTTCGCGCTCACCGGCCTTGCATGCGATGCGTGATATCCCTGCACGCACATCCATCAAACGGAGTGCATGTCCATGGCCGTGACCCGAGCGAAAGCCACCAGCCTGCTCAACAAGACCGAGATGGGGTTGTACGACGCCAGCCGCGCCAATGCATTGCGCAGTCTGAGCGACACGCAGCTCGCCAAGCTGGTGACCCGCGCGCGCACCGCCCGCGATCGTGCGCGCGATCTGGAAAAGCGCCAGCGTCTGGCTTTGCGCAAGTCGACCGGCAGCAAGACCGGACGGACCGGGCAGGCGAACGCGCGTACGGGTGAGAAGGCCGAGCTGCTCGCTGACATCCTCGGCCGCCTCGAAACGCGCCAGAAGGAAAACGCGAAGGCAGCCAAGGCGGCGGCGACGGCGGCACGCAAGTCCGTGAAGAAGACGAGCGCGCCGGGCGCACGCAAGCCGGCTGCCAAGTCGGCCGCTGCTGCCAGCGTGACAGGCACGCGGGCCAAGACCGCCAAGACCGCCAAGACCGCGAAGACTGACAAGACCAGCAAGGTCGCCAAGGCAGCGACCAAGACCTCGGCAACGTCGGCCACCTCTCGGCATGCGGCGTCCGCAACGACATCGAGCCGTGTCGGCAAGAGCACGGTCAAGCCGGCATCGACCCGGTCGCGCAAGACGGCCACGGCGCGCACGCCGGACGCCGCGGACAAGCCGGCGGCGTCCGCGCGCAAGTCGCGGCGCGGTTCGCGCATTTCGCCCGAGCGCGCGCTCGACAATACGCGGCAGTTGCTGGAGCAGCACGAAGCGCAGGCGCGCGCGCCCAAGCCCTGGGAGGACATCGGCCACGACGGCGCCCCGTCGGTGGCGCCGGGTTACCAGTCGCCGCAGGCCCGGGCCAAGGCGCTGGAACTGCACGCTGCCGAAAGCCGGCAGGCCTCGATCAACGGCAGCAGCAGTACGCGCGACCGCAAGAACCAGGGCAAGCGCGATCGCCGGGCGGCGACAGACTGAGCGACCTGTTGCTGCGGAGCCGCGGTGTTCCACGCCTCGTCCGCAGCCGGCATGGCGGCGCCGGGCGACCCTGCCCAGGCAGCCGCCGGCCATCCCCTTGGCGCCGACGGGGAGGGCGGCATCGTCGTCCCCCTATTCACATTTCAGTCGATAATTGCGGTATCGTGCGCGGACTGTTCAAGGCGGGATCACGGTACATCGTGGCTCCGATGCGGTAGATCCAATCTCACGACGGCCGGAGCTTTTCGGTCGGGACGATCCGCTCCATCGCTTTCGCGTTACCCCTTGCTAGACAGTCGCGGCAACCCGGCCATCCAAACAACGCCGGTCGTCGTGTTCCAATGACCACACTGCTTCAAGGAGTAACACCATGTCAGAGCGCCAGACCGGAACCGTCAAGTGGTTCAACGATGCCAAGGGCTTCGGCTTCATCACCCCGGAAAGCGGCCAGGACCTGTTCGTCCACTTCCGCTCGATCCAGGGCACCGGCTTCAAGTCGCTGCAGGAAGGCCAGAAGGTCTCCTTCAAGGTCGTGCAGGGCCAGAAGGGCCTGCAGGCTGACGAGGTGCAGGCGATCTAATCGCCCGCAGCGTCTGCCAGATCCGGCCCCGGACGGTAACGTCCGGGGCTTTTTCGTATGCGTCGGCCTGGCGTCCGTCGTTCACGACCAGGCCACGTCGATGCCGTTAGCGTTTCGTGAGTTCCATGCCGCTGGGCGGCCCCGAGGATCGATGATGAGACGGATGGTGCTGTGCGTATTGCCGCTGTTGCTGCTGGCCTGCCAGCGCGAGGCGCCCGTGCCGGCGCAGCCGGCGGCCGGGTCCGGGGACGCCGATGCCGAGGCGGTGCAGCCGCTGGCCGAAACGCCGGTCAAGCTCGAGGATGTGGTCGAGATGGACCCGCGCTACATCGTGGGCATCAGCTACCCGCCCGAAGCCAACAAGTACCCGGGGCTTGCCGCCGAGCTGCATCGCTTCGCCCAGGCGGCCCGCGACGAGCTCAAGCAAGCCTTGCCGGGCACCGAACTGCAGCCGGGCGTGACCTACGATCTGTCGTTGAGCTTCACCACGCTGCTCGACACCGCGCGCGTGCTCGCCATCGCCGCCGATGGCGGCAGCTACACCGGCGGTGCGCACGACAATCCGATCATCGCGCGTTTCTTCTGGCTCGTCCGCGAGGAGCGCTTGCTCACCGCCGACGAACTCGTCACCGACGCGGGCGATTGGCAGGCGATTTCGGACTATGTGCGCGAGCAACTGCATGCCGCACTGTCGCAGCGCATCGACGCCGATGAGCTCGATCCGGCCGAGCGCAGCCGGATGATGCAGACCGCAGGCCGGATGATCGACGAAGGTGCGCGGCCGGATGTGGCCAACTTCCAGCAGTTCGAGCCGATCGCCGGGCAGGGCGGCAAGCTGGCGGGTCTGCGTTTCGTGTTTCCGCCCTACCAGGTCGGCCCCTACTCGGACGGGATGCAGACCGTCGAGGTGCCGGCGTCGGTGCTGGTGCCGCACGTGGCGCCGGCGTATCGCGACCTATTCGTCGCCGGCTGAGGCGTCGCGCGCAAGCGCGCCCAGCGTGCGGCCGATCTCCGCATCGAGCCGCAAAGTGGCCAGTGGGTCGGCGCGCGTGACCCCGCGGTTGAGGATCGCCAGCGGCAGCCCGGCCTCGTGGGCCATCTTGGCGAAACGGAAGCCCGAGTAGACCATCAGCGACGAGCCGACGACGAACATCGCGTCGCTTTCCGCCAATGCCGTCCTTGCGGCCTGCACGCGCGCTGTCGGCACGTTCTCACCGAAGAACACGACGTCGGGTTTGAGCAGGCCGCCGCAGTGCAGGCACTGTGGCGGCACGAACGCGGCTTCGGACTCGGCCGCGATGTCGGCGTCGCCATCGGGGCCATTGCGGCCGCGCCAGGATGCCAGCCGGGGTTGTCGGCGACGAGCCGGGGTTGCAGCGCATCGCGCGGCATCGCCGTGCCGCAACCCAGGCAGACGACGCGGTCGAGCCGGCCGTGCAGGTCGATCACCGAGCGGCTGCCGGCGGCCTGGTGCAGGCCGTCGACGTTCTGGGTCAGGAGGGTCGCGATCGGACCGCCATCGCCCAGTGCCGCCAGCGCGCGATGCGCGACGTTGGGGCGTGCGACGGAGAATCGCGGCCAGCCGACGAAGCTGCGCGCCCAATAGCGGCGGTAGATCGCCGGGTCGCCGGTGAACGCCTGCCAGGTCACCGGGGCAGGGCGCTTCCAGGCGCCATCGGTATTGCGGTAGTCGGGAATGCCCGAGCCTGTGCTGATGCCGGCGCCGGTGAGCACGAAGACACGGCGGAAGCCGCCAAGCCAGTCGCGCAGGCGTTCGGTGGCTTCGGTGTCGTCGAGGCGGATCGCGGACATGCGGCCATGCTACCGCGGACCCTCTGTGTGTCGTAGGCGTGCGCAAGGGATGGCCTCTACGAGACACGCCGGCCGCGCGAATGGACCCGTAGAAGAGAGGGCTCTTTTCCCAAGTGCGGAAGTAGGAGCCCACGTCGGAGAGGCAGCCGCCTGCCAGCCGGAAGCCGCTCTTCCCTCGGTCAGGACATCCTGTCCTGACTCGGGCGCGCGCCATCCCTGGCGCGCTCGACGCGGCCCCCGGCCGCCAGTCTGCTGCGCTGGGCGCTCGCAACCCGACTTCGGATCGACGACGAGTTCCCCGCTGGGAGAAGTCGCCCACTGTCGGCCTCAGTGCCTCGCGCTGGCTGGGGATTGCGATAGCGCGACCGGGGAAGAGATGCCCTGCGTGGCACGCTGCGCATCCATGCAAACGCCACGCGTGTTTCGCGTAGCTGGACCGCGAAGCGGCCTTGACCGAGGGGAGAGCGGCTTCCGGCTGGCAGGCCGCTGCCCATCCGAAGCGGAACGCCCATTCCGGTATTTGGGGAGGAACCAAAAAGAACGCCCGGCGCGGGGCCGGGCGTTGGTCACGCATCGCGATAAGCGATCAGTTCGTCGCGTCCTTCGGATCGGGCGCCAGGCCACGCTTGATCAGCAGAGGCTCGATCTGCGGCTCGTGGCCCGTGAAATCCACGAACAGCTGCTTGGCGTCCTTGCTGCCGCCACGCGAGAGCAGGGTGCTGCGGAAGCGATCGCCGTTGGCGCGGGTCAGGCCGCCGTTCTGCTCGATCCACTGGACGGTGTTGGCGTCCAGCACTTCCGACCAGATGTAGGCGTAGTAGCCGGCCGCGTAGCCGCCGTTGATGTGGCTGAAGTACGGCGTGCGATAGCGCGGCGGCACCGGCGGGTAGTCCAGGCCGGCCGCCTTGAGCGCAGCAGCTTCGGTCGCCATGACTTCCGACGCCTCCGGCAACTGGTCGGCCGGCAGCTGGTGCAGGTACTGGTCGAGCATCGCTGAGCCCAGGTATTCGGTGGTCGCAAAGCCCTGGTTGAACTTCGCGGCCGCCTGCACCTTCTCCAGCAGCTCGGCGGGCATCGGCGCGCCGGTGCGGTAGTCCTTGGCGTAGTTGGCCAGCACTTCCGGCCAGTCGGCCCACATCTCGTTGACCTGCGAGGGGAACTCGACGAAGTCGCGCGGCACACTGGTCCCGCTGAAGAACGGGTACTTCACGTCCGAGAACATGCCGTGCAGTGCATGGCCGAACTCGTGGAACATCGTGGTGACCTCATCCCAGGTCAGCAGCGTTGGCTGGCCGGCCTGTGGCTTGGGGATGTTCTGGTGGTTGGCGGTGACCGTCAGCGTGCCGTCGAGCTCGGACTGCGAGACGTAGGAGTTCATCCAGGCGCCGCCGCGCTTGGACGGGCGCGCGTAGGGGTCGTAGATGAAGATCGCCAACTGGCTGCCGTCTTCATTGAAGACGTCGTAGGTCCAGGTGTCGGGGTGGTACTTGGGCAGGTCAGTGCGTTCCTTGAACGTGATGCCGTAGAGCTTGGTCGCAGCGAAGAACACGCCATTCTCCAGCACGTTCTTCATCTCGAAATAGGGCTTGAGCTGCGCATCGTCGAAGCTGTACTTGTCCTGTCGGACCTTCTCCGAGTAATAGGCCCAATCCCACGGCTCGAGCTGGAACGTGGGCTCGCCCTTGGCCGCCTGTTCGCGGTCGATCATCGCCTGCAGCTCGGCGGCTTCGCGCTTGGCGTTGGCCACGGCGGCCGGCGCCAGCTGGCCGAGCATGCCATTGACGGCCTCGACAGTGCCGGCGGTCGAATCCTCGAGGATGAAGGCAGCTTGGTTCGGATAGCCCATCAGGTTGGCGCGCTCGGCGCGCAGCTTGAGGATCTGGGCGATCACGCCGGTGTTGTCGTACTGATTGCCGCGGCTGCCGCGGGCGACCGAGGCTTTGTGGATGCGCTCGCGCAGCGCCCGGTTGTTGATCTGCGGCAGCGGCGGCTGGCCGGTGGTGTTGAGCAGGGTGATGACGTACTTGCCTTCGAGCCCGCGCGACTTGGCGGCTTCGGCCGCGGTGGCGATCTGCGCCTCGCTCAGGCCGTCGAGCTCGGCCACGGTGTCGACCACGACGGCCGAGTCGTTGACCTCGTTGAGCACGTTCTGGCTGAAGGTCGTCGAGAGCTTGGCCGATTCGGCGTTGATGCGTCGCATCTGCTCCTTCTGCGCATCGCTCAGGTTGGCGCCGGCGCGGACGAACATGGTGTGGTAGCGCTCGACCAGACGCTGGCCCTCGGCGTCCAGGCCGAGCGAGCCGACGTTCTTGTACAGCGTGTCGACGCGGGCGAAGAGCTTGGGATTGAGCATGATCGCGTCGCGGTGCGCGGCGAACTTGGGCGCGTAGTCGGCGTCGATCTGCTTGCGCGTGTCGTTGGTGTCGGTGCCGTTGAGGTTGCCGAAGATCCGGCGTGCGCGCGACAGCAGTTCGCCGGACTTCTCAAGCGCGACGATCGTGTTGTCGAAGGTCGGCGGCTCGGGATTGTTGGCGATCGCCTCGATCTCGCGCAGGTTCTCGGCCATGCCGGCGTCGAAGGCGGGGCCGAAGTGCGCGTCCTGGATCAGGTCGAAGCGCGGGTAGCGCAGATCGAGCGTGCTCTCGACGAACAGCGGATTGTCGGCCGGGCGCTGGGCGCTTGCCGCGGGGGCGGTCGTGGCGGTGCCCGAAGACTGGGCGAAGACGGGCAGGGCGGACACGGCGAGGGCCGCACACAGTGCAGCGGCAAGCGGGTGCTTGAGCAAGGGTGACTCTCCGGGTGACGTGACCGCCTAGGCTAGCCCATCGGGAAACACGATGACCGTGCCGGAAGTCCGCACCGTGTCTTTGCAGTGACTTCAATAGGATGAAGGCCATTGTTCACGTGACGCATGATGGCAATCGGTCGATACGCGGCCTGTGCGACGGTCACCGAGGCAGGATCTGCGGCAGACTGCGAGCCACGTCCCCATCGGTCACCGCCATGACCACGGTCCATGATTTCACTGCCCGTACGCTCGACGGCGCCGACCAGCCGCTGTCGGATTTCGCCGATCGCGTGCTGCTGATCGTCAACGTCGCCTCGCGCTGCGGATTCACGCCGCAGTACGCCGGCCTGCAGCGGTTGTGGCAGGACTACCGCGATCGGGGGTTGGTGGTGCTCGGGTTTCCGTGCGACCAGTTCGGTCATCAGGAGCCGGGCGACGCGGACGCGATCCGCAACTTCTGCGCGCTTAACTATGCGGTCGACTTCCCGATGTTCGCCAAGGTCGAGGTCAACGGTCCGAATGCGCATCCGCTGTGGGCCTGGCTGCGCGGACAGAAGCGCGGACTGCTCGGCAGCCGGCGGATCAAGTGGAACTTCACCAAGTTCCTGGTCGGTCGCGAGGGTTGCGTGCGGGCACGCTACGCGCCATCGACCGCGCCGGATGCGTTGCGTGGACGGATCGAGGCGATCCTGGATGAAGAGTCGAGCGCCCAGCGGCGCTGAGCACCACCGATCGTGGGGCACGGCACGCCTGCGTGTCGCACCGCCGTCCGGCCTTACTTCTCGACGAAGGCGCGCTCGAACACGTACTGCCCCGGCGTGCCGATGCGCGGCGCGGCCTCGAAGCCGCGGGCATCGAGCAGGCCGCGGAAATCGGCCAGCATCTGCGGGCTGCCGCAGATCATCGCGCGATCGAAGGCCGGGTCGAGCGGCGCCAGGCCGAGGTCGGCGGCCATGCGACCGCTGTCGAGCAGTTCGGTCAGTCGGCCGCGGTGGCTGTGGCCGTCGAACATGAAGTCCTCGCGGGTGACGGCCGGGTAGTACAGCAGCTGGCGCGAGATCTGCTCGCCGAGGAATTCATGCCGCGGCAGCTCGTTGACGATGTAGTCGCGGTAGGCCAGGTCCTGCGCCGAGCGCACGCCGTGGGTGACGATCACCTTCTCGAAGCGCTCGTAGGTCTCGGGGTCCTTGATCACCGACAGCCACGGCGCAAAGCCGGTGCCCGTGCCCAGCAGGTAGAGGTTGCGGCCCGGGTGCAGGTCGTGGATCAGCAGGGTGCCGGTCGGCTTGCGGCCGACCAGGATCTGGTCGCCCGGCTGGATGTGCTGCAGGCGCGAGGTCAACGGGCCGTTGTCGACCTTGATGCTGAAGAACTCGAGCTGCTCCTCCCAGTTCGCGCTGGCGATCGAGTAGGCGCGCAGCAGCGGCTTGCCCTCGACTTGCAGGCCGATCATCACGAACTGGCCGTTGTCGAAACGGAAGCCGTCGTCGCGAGTCGTGGTGAAGCTGAAGTACGCGTCCGTCCAATGGCGGACGTCGAGCACCGTTTCGGAACCAAAGGCGGAGGACATAGAAGGCAAGACGAGACGCGGAGCCGCCCATCTTAACAGAGCGATGAGACCGGTTCTCATCTGCGACATGCGGTCGCAGCCCCGTGCCGACGTGAAGCCACAGGGCCGCGCCTAATGCGGCCCGCTTTCCTCGTTCGGGCGGGCACGGCGGTCGCCGAGCAGGGCACTGAGCACGATCGCGATGCCCAGGCCCGCGCCGGTCAGGAACAGCAGCAGCGCGATCGCCGGATAGCCGAACAGTCGCGGGCCGCCGGGGTTGTCCATCATCAGCGCCGAGGCGAGGATCAGCGCGGCGGTGACCACGCCGGCCGCGATGCGGTTGGCGATCTTGTGCAGGCTCTCGAGCAGATGCGATTCCTCGAGCCCGGTCAGGCGCACGCGCAGGCGGTTCTCGGCCAGCAGCGACAGCACATTGGACACCTTGCGCGGCGCTTCGCGGACCAGCTCCTGCAGGTCCATCATCTCGCTGGCGAGATTGGCCGGCGAGAGCGACTTGCGCAGGCGCTGGCGCATCATGTCGTTGAGGTGCTCTTCGACGACCCGCTTCATGTCCAGCTCGGGGGCCAATGTGCGCACGACCGATTCGAGGTGCAGCAGGGTCTTGCCCAGCAGACTCATCTCCGGCGCGGTACGCAGCCCGCAGGCGGTGGCCAGCCGGACCAGGTCGAGCACCAGCCGGCCCTCGGTCTGGCCGGTGGCGCCCGATTGCGCGGCATAGCGCGCGACCAACTGGCCGACATCGCGGTAGTAGCGCTCCTCGTCGAAGTCCTCCAGGCGCGTACCCATCGCGATGCCTTCGGCGGCGACCTGTTCGCCGCGACCATCGACCGCAGCGAACAGCAGCTTGAGCAGGCGCTCGCGGGTCCGGGGCGGCACGTGCGCCACCATGCCCAGATCGAGCAGCGCCAGTCGGCCGTCGCGGGTGTAGAGTAGGTTGCCCGGATGCGGGTCGGCATGGATCTCGCCGTGCACAAATACTTGGTCGAGATAGCCGTGCAGCAGCGCGGTCGCCAGCGGTGCCATGTCGCGCTCGGTGCGCTGCAGGCCGCTGATCGCGGTGACCTTGGTGCCCTCGACCAGTTCCATCGTCAGCAACCGCGGTCGGGTCAGGTCCCAGATCGGCTTGGGCACGAACAGCGACGGATAGGCGGCGAAATGCGCATCGAAGCGGTCGAGGTTCTCCGCCTCGACCCGGTAGTCGAGCTCGGCCAGCAGCGTACGCCGGAACTCGTGCACCCAGTCGGCGAAGCGTACCCGGCGGCCGAGGTCGGTGACCCGGTCGATACCGCCAGCCAGCCGCGCGAGGGTATCGAGGTCGTCGCGGATCTGCTCCACGATGCCCGGGCGCTGCACTTTGACAGCAACGCTGCGGCCGTCGCGCAGCGTCGCGCGATGCACCTGCGCCAGTGAGGCACTGCCCAGCGGGGTCTCGTCGAAGCTGTCGAACACCTTGTTGATGCGCACGCCCAGTGCCTCCTCGACCGCGGCGTGGATCACCTGGAACGGCACTGGCGCAACGTCGTCCTGCATGCGTTCCAGCGCGGCGAGATAGGCCGGCGGCACCATGTCCGGACGCGTCGACAGCGCCTGGCCGATCTTGATGAAAGTCGGGCCGAGCGCCTCGAGATCGTTGACGAACGCTTCCGGCTGGCCGGCGGTGTCGGCGTCGTCGACCTCCACCGTTGCCGCGTCCAGGTCGAAGCCGGTCAGCACGCCGGCCTTGCGGTACTTCATCAGGAAACGCAGGATCTGCGCATTGCGCGCGAGCGCCTGGCGGGTATCGGTCATCGCGGGGCTCCGTTGATGCGGGCAGCGTACGCAGCGCCGCGTCAACGCCGTCTCACGGCAGCGGTGCGGCCGCGGGCGACCTGCGCCGTTTCGACCGGTATCCGCTCAGCGGTAGCCTGCGGCCTGCAGCTCGAACAGCTCGGCGTAGCGGCCGCCCTCGGCCATGAGCTGGGCATGCGAGCCGCTGGCTTCGATCCGCCCCTGCTCGAGTACCAGGATGCGGTCGGCCATGCGCACGCTGGAGAACCGGTGCGAGATCAGCACCGCGGTGCGCTGGTGCGACAGCTCCTTGAAGCGGCGGAACACCTCGTACTCGCTGCGCGCATCGAGTGCGGCGGTCGGTTCGTCGAGGATCATGACCTGGGCCTCGCGCATGTAGGCGCGTGCGATCGCGATCTTCTGCCACTGCCCGCCCGACAGATCGACGCCGTTCCGGAAGCGCCGGCCGATCACCTGATCAAAGCCGTCGGGCAGGCCGGCGATGATCTCATCGGCCATTGCCCGGCGCGCGGCGTCCTGGATGCGTGCGTCATCGCCCATCGCCTCGATCCGGCCCACGCCGATGTTCTCGCCGGCGGTCAGGTGATAGCGCACGAAGTCCTGGAAGATCACGCCGGTGTTGGCCCGCAGCGCATCGAGGTCGTAGTCGCGCAGGTCGCGGCCGTCGAGCAGGATCCGACCCTCGTCGGGGTCGTAGAGCCGCGCCAGCAGCTTGACCAGCGTGGTCTTGCCGGCACCGTTCTCGCCCACCAGCGCCAAGACCTCACCCGCGTGCAGGGTGAAATCCAGATGCCGGACCGCCCAACGCTCGCTGCCCGGATAGCGGAAGCCCACGTTCTCGAACGTGAAGCCCTCGCGGATCGGCTGCGGGAACGGGACCGGATCGCTTGGTGAGGCGATCTCCGGTTCGATTGCAAAGAACGAGAACAGGTCGTCGAGGTACAGGGCCTGGCCGGCGACCTGCGAGAAGCCGACCAGCAGGCCTTCGAGCAACTGGCGCAGGCGCAGGAAGCTGCCGGCCAGAAAGGTCAGATCGCCAATGCTGAAATCGCCGCGCACCGTGCGCCAGGCGATGTAGCCGTAGGCGACGTAGTAGCCCAGCGAGCCGAGTGCCGCCAGCATCGTGCCCCACAGCGCCCGGCGCCTGGCGAGCGCGCGGTTGGCGAGAAAGAACCGGTCGGCCAGCGTGCGGTAGCGGTCGATCAAGAACCGGTGCAGGCCGAAGATCTTCACTTCCTTCGCGGTCTCGACGCTGGCGCCGCTCTGGCGCACATACTCGAGCTGGCGCCGTTCGGGCGTCCACTGGAAGTTGAGCGAGTAACCCAGCGCGTTGAAATGCGATTCGCCGATGAAGGCCGGCACCAAGGCGACGGCCAGCAGCAGGATCAACCAGGGCGCGTAGACCAGCAGGCCGACCGCGAAGCTGGCGACGGTGATCGCATCCTGCACCTGGCCGAACAACTGGCCCATCAGGTTCATGCGGCCCATGGTCTGGCGGCGCGCACGGTCGAGCTTGTCCTGCAGTTCGGGGTCCTCGAAGTCCTCGAGGTCGAGCGTCGCCGCGTGCTCCATCAGCCGGACGCTGGTGGCGTTGGTGAACAACTCCGACAACAAGGTATCGGCGTAGCTGACCAATCGACCGAGCAGGTCGGAGCCGATCGCCAGTGCGAACTCCAGGGCCAGCAGCCCGGCGAGCGTATCGAGCGCGCCGCTGGACCAAGCCTGCGCCAGGGTCGTGAAGCCGCCGTCCAAGCCGACGACGCGGATCGCCTCGTCGATGATCAGCTTGCCGACGTAGAGCATCGCTACCGGCAGGAACGCGCGGACCAGACGCAGGCCGAGGCTGGCAAGGGTCAGCGGCCGGCTGGTCTGCCAGATCATGCGCAGGAACGGCCGCAAGTTGCGCATCGCGTCGAAGCGCTCGCGCAAGGTGGGGCGGCCGTCGGTACGGTGGGGCTTGGCGGGAGCGGAGGGGGGCATGGCCCATTGTCGCGCCGACCGCGTCGACGCGCAGGCATGCCCGCGCATTCTTCTCATGCCGGCCGCTCATGCCGGATACGGAAGACGCCGCCAGCGGCGGCGCGGGGTCGCGGTCAGCCGCTGCAGCCGCCGCAGCACACCGAGGCCACGCGCTCGATCTGGCTCGGGCGGATCGGATGGCCGGCCTTGGCGAGGATCGTGACCAGATCGTCGTCGGAGGCGGTGGTCGAGACCCGCAGCACACCGGTGATATCGACATCGGCCAGACCGGCGGGATCGAGGGTCTGCAGCAGGCGCTCGACGGCGTCGATGTCGATCTGTGGTCGGTCGAGATGGATGTTGAATTGCATCGCGGTGTCCTCTGAACGATGGGAGTGGGCGGTACGGCCATGCTGGGCCGGCCGGCGGCCGGGCGCGCTGATCTGGATCAAGGCATGTTCGGCGGCCGTCGAGCGCTCAGACGGCACGCGGCGCGGCCCGTGCGAATCGGCGTGCATGTCGTGCGCAGCGCAGCGCGCAGGCAAGCGTTGCGCCATGCGCGGCCAGCAACGCGAGGCCGGCGGCGGGCGCCGCTCGGGGCCACAGCACGGCAGCCGGGAGCGCCACTGCACACATCAGATGCGCGCCGAGCGCGGCCGCCTTCCAGCGCGCGGGCAGCAGTTCACCGGTCCCCGGCACACGCACACCACGCGGGCATGCCGCGCGGACCTCCAGCCAGGCCAGGAACGCGACGATCTCCAGCAGCATCCCTGAGAGCATCATCGGCAGCCCGACGCCGAGCCCGAGGGCGCCGGCGAGCAGGCCCGCGGCCGGCGGCAGCAGGTCGGCCGCGACCAGCGGCACCATCGCGCAGGCCGCGCCGGTCGCCAAAGTGCCGCAGCGCCAGAATGCCACCAAAGCCGGATTGCGCCGCCGCGGCGCGCGCGCCGGCAACCCCAGCGAGACCGCGACGAAGGCCAGCGCCGGCAAGGCGGCCGCGACGGCGAGCCCGACCTGTGTATCGAGCGCGATGCGCAGCACGGCGCCTGCGACCAGCGCCACGCCGACTGCGACGTACCAGCCGAGCAGCCAGCGGGATGCGATCGTGGTCGTCCCCTGGAACATCGGCAGCACCACGCTGCCTACCGCGGCCATCAGGCCCAACACCCAGCCCAGCACGCCGATCGCGGCATGGACGTCGGCCAGCGGCGGCAGCGGCAGCGCCAGATCGCCGCGCAGCGTCGCCACCAGCAGGCCGCCCAGGCAGACCGTGACCGCCAGCGCCAGCAGCGACAGCGCAATGCCGCCGCGCAACGCTCGCAACGCGCCGCGGCGCAGCAGGCCCGGCAATGCTGCGGCCGCGAACGCCAACGGTGGCGCGGCGAGCAACAGGGCGGCCAGGCCCAACAGCGCGGGCGCGGGCAGCAGCAGTCCGGCGATGAACAGCACCAGCCCGGCGTTGAATGCGATGTGCAGCCACGCGGCCGATCGCTGCAACGGCATCGGTACGCCCGCGGCGACCGGCAGGAACTGCAACAGACTGCCGAGCATCGCGTTGCCGAGCACGCCGAGCGTGAACGCGTGCACCAGCGCGACGGTCTGCGGCGTCCATCGGCTGGTGAACGCGGCGTCGCCCAGCACCAGCACACCGACGCCTGCAGCCAAGCCCCACAGCGGCGCGCTCAGCAGCCAGCGCAATGGGCGCGCAGGCGGCGGCGCCTGCGCCAGGTCGAGTGCGGTCACGGTGGTGCGAACGCGGCGCTTGCGGCTGCGGCTGCGGCATCGGCCTGTCGCCAGATCGCCATGCGCGCATGGCCCGGCGCCTCGTCCAGCAGACGCCACGCAAACCCGTCGCGCGCGAGCAACGCCCACAGCGGCACGGGACGCATGGGCGTGGAGGCGTCCAGCCAATGCCCGGGCGACAGTGTGGCCAACGCGTCGAGGATGCGTTCCATCGGCTCGGGCGGCGGCAGGTCACGCAGATCGAGGCGAATGCGCATGGCGCGGAGTCCGGGAGGCGGCGCACGACTGTGCGCCGCGCATGCCGGCAGCGCCTTGACCTGGGTCAGCGTTGCCCGCGCCGGGCTCAGCCCAGGCGTCGTCCGATCTCGCGCGGCAGCGCCAGTTCCTGCCAGCCTTGCGCCTGGACATGCCGCAGCACCGCGACCACGTCGTCGCAGGCGCGGCGCACGGCATCGCCGAGCGCGGCGCCGGTCATCATCCGGCCGCCGACCAGCGCAGCGAACATGTCGCCAGTGCCCTTGACCGCATGCGCGACCGCGGGGTGCTCGAACGTCTCCCAGCCCTGCGTCGAGACCGCGAGCACCTGGACCACGCCAGGCGGGCAGGTCTCGGGCGCGGCGCTGGTCACCACGACCCATTCGGTGACCGGGCCGAGCAGGCCGGCCGCGGCCTGGGCGCAGTCCTCGAGCGTGCGCAGTGCGCGGCCGCAGAGCTGTTCGAGCTCGAAATGGTTCGGAGTCAGGCCATGGGCGCGTGGCAGCAGATGGTCGCGCCACACCGGGACCAGCGCCGGATCGGTGTAGATGCCGGTGTCGTGGTCGCCGATGACCGGGTCGATCTGCATCCGCAGTGCCGGGTTGCGCACGCGCATGCGATCCAGCCAGGCCGCCAGCGCCAGGCCCTGGGCCGGCGAGCCGAGATAGCCGACCAGCAGATGCCGCGCGCGGGTGACCACTTCGCGCGCCTCCAGGTCCTCGAGCAGGCCCTCGAACCAGTCCAGCGGCAAGGGCGCGCCATGCATCGTCGGATAGTGCGGCGTGTTGCCGAACACCACGGTCGGCACCGGCGCCACCTGCAGCCCGAGCGCCTGCAGCACGGGCACCGCAATGCTGTTGCCGACACTGCCGTAGACGACCTGCGACTGCACCGACACGACGTCGATGATGCGCGTGCCGACGGGCGGCGCATGGAGCAGGGCGCTCATCGGGTCTGCGCCGAGGAGGCGAGCCCCGGCCAGTAATGGCTGTCGGGCAGGCCGCGGTCGCCGAAGATCGCCGTGCCCACGCGCACCGTGGTCGCGCCCTCGGCAATCGCCAGTGCGAAATCGCCGGACATGCCCATCGACAACTCGTCCATCGTCACGCCTGCCGGCGCCTCTTGGCGCAGCCGGTCGCGCAACGTGCGCAGGCGCACAAAGCAGGGGCGCACCAGTGCCGGATCGGGCGAGAACAAGGCCAGCGTCATCAGGCCGCGCACGCGCAGCGACGAGAACGCACCCAGTTGCCGCACGAAGCCTGCGACCTCGTCGGGCGCCAGCCCGAACTTGCTCGGCTCGGCCGAGGTGTTGACCTGGACCAGCACGTCCAGCGCACGTCCCTTGGCCTGCAACTGGCGGTCGAGCGCTTCGGCGACCCGCAGGCTGTCGAGCGCCTGGAACTCGCTGGCAAAGCGCGCGACATACTTGGCCTTGTTGGTCTGCAGATGGCCGATCAGCACCCAGCGCAGGTCGTCGAGATCGGCCATCGCCTCGGCCTTGCCCAGCGCTTCCTGCACCTTGTTCTCGCCCAGCTCTCGCAGGCCGATCGCGTGCGCCAGGCGCAACCGCGTCTCGTCGACGGTCTTGCTGACCGGCAGCAGGCGCACCTGCGCCGGGTCGCGTCCGGCGGCATGGCAGGCATCGTGGATGCGCGCGCGCACCGTGTCGAGGCGGCTGCGCAGCGCGGCGGCGGGGTCGTTCGGGGTATCGGTCATCAGAACGGGGGCGTGGTGGATCGGCGCCGGCCGCAGGCTGCAGCCGGAAGCCGACAAGGATACGCCTGGCGGATTGGCGCCGCGCGGGGCCGGGTCGTTGCGCCGGCGGTGTGGACGGTCGGCTGCCGTGGCCGGTCGGAAGGCCTAGAATGGGCGGGTTTTCCGCCAGCCTCGAGCCAGCCGTGTCCGCAAGCCACTCCCCGCATGCCGCGCCGTCGGGCGCGCCCGTGTCGATCCGCCAGGACGACCTGATCCAGTCGGTCGCCGATGCGCTGCAGTACATCAGCTACTACCATCCGGTCGATTACATCCGCAATCTCGCCGATGCCTATGAGCGCGAGGCCTCGCCCGCGGCGAAGGATGCGATGGCGCAGATCCTGATCAACTCGCGCATGTGCGCCGAGGGCCACCGCCCGATCTGTCAGGACACCGGCATCGTGACCGTGTTCCTTGCGATCGGCATGCAGGTGCGCTGGGACGACGCCACGATGGGCGTCGAGGACATGGTCAACGAGGGCGTGCGCCGCGCCTACAACGATCCCGACAACAAGCTGCGTGCCAGCGTGCTGGTCGATCCGGCCGGTGCGCGCCGCAACACCCGCGACAACACGCCGGCGGTTGTCAACGTCAAGGTCGTGCCCGGCAACACGGTCGAGGTGATCGTGGCCGCCAAGGGCGGCGGCTCGGAGGCCAAGTCCAAGTTCGCGATGCTCAATCCGTCCGACTCGATCGTCGACTGGGTGCTCAAGACCGTGCCGACGATGGGCGCGGGCTGGTGTCCGCCGGGCATGCTCGGCATCGGCATCGGCGGCACCGCCGAGAAGGCGATGCTGCTGGCCAAGGAATCGCTGATGGAGCCGATCGACATCCAGGATCTGATTGCGCGCGGGCCGTCGAACCGGATCGAGGAGCTGCGCGTCGAGCTCTACCAGAAGGTCAATGCGTTGGGCATCGGCGCGCAAGGGCTCGGCGGCCTGACCACCGTGCTCGATATCAAGATCAAGGATTACCCGACCCATGCGGCAAACCTGCCGGTGGCGATGATCCCCAACTGCGCCGCGACCCGGCATGCGCATTTCACCCTTGACGGCAGCGGGCCGGTGACCCTCGACCCGCCGTCGCTCGCCGACTGGCCCGAGCTCACCTACAACCCACGCAACGCGCGCCGGGTCGATCTGGACACGATCACCCGCGAGGAGGTCGCCAGCTTCCAGCCGGGCGAGGTGGTGCTGCTCAACGGCAAGCTGCTGACCGGGCGCGACGCCGCCCACAAGCGCATGGTCGACATGCTCAACCGGGGTGAGACGCTGCCGGTGGACTTCACCAACCGCTTCATCTACTACGTCGGCCCGGTCGACCCGGTGCGCGAAGAGGTCGTCGGCCCGGCCGGGCCGACCACCGCCACGCGCATGGACAAGTTCACCCGGCAGATGCTCGAGCAGACCGGCCTGCTGGGGATGGTCGGCAAGGCCGAGCGCGGCCCGGCCGCGATCGAGGCGATCCGCGACAACCGCGCGGTGTACCTGATGGCGGTCGGCGGCTCGGCCTATCTGGTGTCCAAGGCGATCAAGGCCAGCCGCGTCGTCGCGTTCGAGGACCTGGGCATGGAAGCGATCTACGAGTTCGAGGTCAAGGACATGCCGGTGACGGTGGCCGTGGATGCGAACGGCGAATCGGTGCACGAGACCGGCCCGCGGACCTGGAAGGCCAAGATCGCCGGCATCCCGCTCGAAGTCGTGTGATCGGCGACGACGCGACAGCGGATCGGACGGCGCCTGCGGGCGCCGTTCGCACTTGCGCAGGCGACCTTCGCGTTCAGTCGACGTAGTCGTCGAAGGTCTTGCGCCGACGGAACGGCATCAGATGCTGGCTGACGATGCCGCGCGGCACCGTCTCGAGCTTCATCACGCCGTACTCCTGCGGCCAGGCATCGCGCTCGCGCGGCAGCTTGAACGTGCCCATCAGCATGTCGACCAGCGGCAGGTGGATCGCGTAATTGACGTCGATGTAGTCCTGCTCGCGGGCGTGGTGCCAGTGGTGATAGCGCGGCAGCACCAGCACGTACTCCAGCCAGCCGAAGCGCACGCCGATGTTGGCGTGGGCGACGACCGCCTGCAGGCCGACGAGGATGACGTAGGCATTGATCGCCGCGGTCGAGAAGCCGAGCACCAGCAACGGCAACAGCACCACGCTGCGCGTGAGCACGATCTCGACGAAATGGATCCGCGAGCCGGCCAGCCAGTCCATCTGGCGGCTGGAGTGATGCACCGCATGGAAGCGCCAGAGCCAGGGAATGTTGTGGTAGGCGCGGTGCAGCAGCGCCTGGGCCATGTCGGCCACGAACACCGCGATCAGGAACTGCGCCCAGACCGGCAGCGACTGGATCGCCCGCTCGAGCGCCGGGAACGCGGCGAAGCTGGCAGTCGTGGAGGTCGAGGCCGTGACCAGGATCAGGATGAACTGCACCAGCACATGGCTCATGAAGAAGTACGTCAGGTCGGTGCGCCAGCCCGGGCGCAGCGGCGAGACACGACGCTTGCCCAGGTAGTGCTCCAGCGGCACGAACACCAGCGCCGAGAAGAACAGCGAAATCACGAACCAGTCCAGGCCCAGGGAGTACGGTGTGTGGCCAATGGCATCGAACTGCACATTGGTGCCGCCCAGCAGCACCGCCAGCGTCGCACTGGCGACGCCGATCGTGGCGATGCGCTTGTTGCGGTCGCGCAGGATCGCCAGCGTGCCCAGCAAGAATGCCGCGACCAGGCCGATCAGCAACAGGTTGCGCGCGAAGCCCTCGTCGTAGACCGCGCGGAACTCCTTGCTGGTCAGCAACTCGGGAAAATGGAAACAGACGACGCCAAAGACGCTCAGCAGGCCCAGCAGCGCCGATGCGTAGGCGAAGAACGAGCGGCGCGGACGCGCGACCGGAGTGGCGTCTTGCGGTGGGGGCGGGGTGGCAGCGGCCTCCATACGCGGATCCTGGCATGCGGCAGCGCCGCGGGCGAGCCGATCATAGCCGCTTGCCGCGGCGGCGCCGCAAGCCCGTGATCGGCGCGCCGCGGCGCCTGGTGGCGCGGGCCAGGCGCCCGCGCCGTCCCAGTCAGAACCAGTCCATCAGCGAGATGCCAAGGCCGACATAGGTGGCCTTGTGGTTGTAGTCGATCAGGCTTTCGCCGTAGCCGTCGAACACCTGCAGATGGCCGCGGAAATTGCGGTGGATCGGAAAGCCCCAGTCGAACTGCAGCGCGCCGTGCGAGCGGTCGCCGCCGCGCAGCGAATGCCGGGCCATCAGCGTGAACTGGTGGCCGTCGCGGACGTGGCTCAGGGTCAGGTCGCCGCGCCCCATGTAGTCGGCGATATCGGGGTTGTCGCTGTCGCTGCCTTCGCCGAGCACGATCCACGGCCGCGCGGTCAGCGCCCAGTTCTGCCGGTCGAAGCCGAAGTTGAACATCACCCGGTTCCAACTGCGCGACAGCGGGTCGCCGCGGCCGTTGGACTGATGGTTGATGCCGATCCCGGTCATGCGCCCGCGCCAGCCGCCCGGCAGGCCATAGTTGTTGCGGAAGACCATCAGGATCTCGGGCTCGTAGTTGGTCTCGCGGAACGGGCGCGAGGCCTCGCTGTTGTAGACCTGCCAGCGCGAGCTCTGGGTGTAGCCCATCCAGATGTCGCCGTTGTTGCCGAACAGGTTCTCGACCGCCTTTGTCTTGAAGCTGATCTGGAACTTGGCCTCGGTGCTGTCGAGCGCGATCGGATCGGTGACCGTATTGGCCGGATTGGGCGAGCTGGGCGTGCGGTTGACGTCCGAGGTCCAGAACACCGGCAGCAGATACAGCGGCTTGTAGGCACGCAGGTTGAAGATGCCCAGCTTGGAGTCCTTGGCCAGTTCCCAGCGGCTGTCGAGCAGCGAGCCCTGGCCCGCGTTGGCGATGGCGTCCTCCAGGCCGCGGGTGGTGTCGCGCGCGTAGAGGTTGCGGCTGGCCGATTCGGCGGACAGCACCTCGGCAAGCGCGGCCGGATCGCGGCGCAGCTCGCGCGCGCGCTCGGCGGTGACGTCGGCCTGCGGCGTCGGCGGCGCCTGGCGGCCGGCAAAGGCGTCGTAGCACGCCAGACGCTGCGCGTCCTGCTCGACCGCCAGGCAGGCCTCCAGGCTGGCGGGGGCCGACGGTGCGACCGATGGCGCCTGCGCCAGGGCGTGTGTGGACAGGCTCGCGAGCGCGGCCGGGAGCAGGGCGAGACGGACATTCATTGCGGGGCGTCCTTTGCGATCAGCAGGTTCTGGGGATCGGCATTGACGACTTCGGCGACGTGCTCGTCGATGTCGCGGTTGACCGAGGTGTCGACGCCGACGCTGGTCGCCGGTTCGATGTCGTGATGATCGGGGAGCGCGTCCGTGTCCCGCGTGAGGACGACGTGGGTGGTGCTGCGCGGGCCCTGGATGCCGGCGCGCCAGAAGGCGCCCTTGACCCGGCGGATCGCCTCGCCGCGGGTCTTGCCCAGGTCGCTCTTGCGCTGGTCCACCCAGCCGAAGAAACGCAGCACGCTGCCCGAGGGGCCGAACTCGACCAGTGTCCACGACGGACCGGGATCGGTGAGCACGTCATCGATCGCGGCGATCTCGGCCAGACCGATCGCCTGCGCCTGGCGGATCGAATGGCTGGCGTCGATGTTCATCGCAAAATCGAAGCGACGGCGCGGGTTGCTGCTGTAGTTGAGGATCACGGCCTTGAACACCAACGCATTGGGCAGGCGCAGCTCGTTGCCTTCGGCGGTGACCAGCACCATCGCGCGTGCGCTCAACGAGGCGACCCGGCCCTCGTAGCTGTCGATCTTGACGGTCTCGCCCGGCTCGAACGGCCGGCGCAGGCTCAACAGGATGCCGGCGATGTAGTTCTCGGCGATGTCCTTGAACGCGAAGCCCATTGCGATGCCCAGCACGCCGGCCGAGCCGAACACCACACCGATCACCGCGGTCGCGTTGAGCAGGTCCAGTGCGATCACGATGCCCAGTAGCAGGATCGCGGCCTGCACCATGCGACGCAGCAGACTGTCGAGATAGGGGTTACGCGTGCGCAGGTGCAGCCAATGCAGGCGCTGGGAGACCACGCGGCCCAGCCATGCGGCGAGTGCCACGACCACCAGCGCGGCCAGCAGCAACGGCAGGTTCGCGAGCAGGCGCATGAAACGGTTGACGGTTTCGTCGTACACCGCGTCGAAACGACCGCGCACGTCGGCCTCCTCGAACGCTTGCGCCGCGCTTGGTGGTGGGGCATCGACCGCTTGAGCGCCGGCGGCCGCGCCGGGATCGGTGGTTGCCGGTGCGGCCGGCGCCGCGCTCGGTGTGGCCAGGCTTGGCCCGGCAATGAGGCCGGCCATGAGCGCCAGCAGCAGAACGGCCAACAGGCCGAGGAATCGCCCGCGACGGGGCGGCAGGGAAGCGGTATGGGGGTAATCGGTCATCGGGGGATTGTGGACTCAGAACCACCAAGCGAATGCGAAGATCGCCAGCATCGAGACCGCCAATGCGAGTTTCAATGCCACGCCCAGCGCGATGCCCAGCCACGTGCCGATGCCGACCTTGGCCGCATGGCCGAGGCCGGCAGGATACAGAGTGCGGCGGCTGATCAACTCGCCCACCACCGCGCCGACGAAGGGACCGGCGAACAGGCCCGGCAGGCCGAAGAACAGACCGACGAAGGTGCCGACCACCGTGCCCAGCAATGCCAGCGGACTGGCGCCCACGCGCTTGGCGCCGACCGTGGTGGCCCAAAAGTCCACCGCGAACGAGACCGCGGTCAACAGCCCCAACACGACGAGCGGCATCGCGCCCACGCGCTGGAAACCGTCCGCCCAGGCCGCCGTCAGCAGGCCCGCGAATACCAGTGGCAGGCCGGGTAGGGCCGGCAACACGACGCCGGCCAGGCCGATGGCGACCAGCAGGCCGGCGAGCAGGTAGAGCGGCACACTTATGTCCATGCGCGCCCCGCTGGATCGGGGCCACGGGCCCCTGGAACGGGCCTTTGGGGGGCGATTGCATTTTCATAAATGCCGGGTTACTTTGCAGGCGCTGTGTTTGTCAAGGTCACCGTGAATCGTGACCCTGCATCAAGTCGCTGGCTCGTTCCACCGGTCCGCTGCATCGTCGCACCCGTGTTCTCCTTGCAACCAGCCGCCCGACAGGCGTAATCGCTCGATACATCGAACAGTTTCAGGGAGAGAGAGCAACATGGCAGAGCGCGAGACCGGTACCGTGAAGTGGTTCAACGATGCCAAGGGATTCGGATTCATCAGCCGTGAAAGCGGCGAAGACGTTTTCGTGCATTTCCGCGCCATCCAGGGCACGGGCTTCAAGAGCCTGCAGGAAGGCCAGAAGGTCAGCTTCACCGTCGTCCAGGGCCAGAAGGGCCTGCAGGCCGACGCCGTGACGCCGCTCTGACCAGCTGCGATGCTTCAAGAAAAACCCGGCCAATGGCCGGGTTTTTTTATGTCCTCTTCTTAATTCGGAAATGCGGCGCACTTCGGATGGGCAGCGGCCTGTCAGCCGGAAGCCGCTCCTCCCTCGGTCAGGACATCCTGTCCTGACTCGGGCGCGCGCCATCCATGGCGCGCTCGACGCGGCCACCGGTTGGCAGGCCGCTGCTGCGGGTATTGGCAACCTGACTTCGGGTAGACACAGAGTCGCCGGCCGAACAAGCGCACCGCGGGTCAGTAGGCGTAGGCGCGTCCGTTCTGGACGCGGACCGGCGAGCCTTCGCGGATGCCGTCCAGATCGCCCTGACTGAGCACGATCGTGCGGCCGTCCTGCATGCGCACATGCACATTGAAATGACGCGCGCCCTCGACTCGATTCTGGATCGCGTTGCCGGCCACCGCACCGCCGACCGCACCGGCGCCGATCGCGACATTCCGGCGACCGTGACTGTCGGTGTTGTGTCGTGCGAGTTCCTTGGCCGCCACCGCGCCGACGATGCCGCCGATCAGCGGTCCGGCGACATTCGGGCCACGGTCGCCACCGACCACCTCGATGCGGGTCACGGTGCCGCAGTCGTAGCACTCACCACGATAACCGCCGCCATAACCGCTGCCGTAGCCATCGTAACGGCCGTAATCGGAATAACCGGGCGAGGACGCGCAGCCGGCGAGTGCCAACGAGACGGCGACCGCTGCGGTACCGATCAGACGAGATTTCATGGGATCTCCTAGCGTGAGCGGGCCCGCTGCCCGACGTCGCCAACGCTATGCGGGCGACGTGAATGAGGCAGCAATTCGTCGCGTCCAACGACGCGACCGAGGCGGACGTCCAGCCTCGATTCAGACCCGTATTCAGGACTCAGCGCAGATCCCGATGGCACCCGCTGCAGGTCTCACCGACCGCATCGACCGCGACGCGCAGCTCGGCGCAATCGCTCGGCGGCGTGGCCAGAGCCGTATCGAGGGCGCGTCGCGCCGCGTCGGCATGCGCACTGAAACCGCGATGGTCGCGCAGGTCGGGAAACGCCGGTTCCAGATCATCAGACAGCAAGCGCAGCGCGCGCAGATGGGCCGTGCTGTCGGCCGATGGGCAGCGGCCCGTGTCGACCGCCGTCTGCAGGCCCGCCATGTGGGCCTGGTAGAGCCGCATCAGCGCACCGGGATAGTGGTCCTGCCAATCGCGCCGGCTCTCGAGCGCGCGCAGCACGACGACGAGCGCGAACACCCCGACCACCAGGCCCAGGACAAACACCACTGCATAGCGTGCGGCAGCCGATGGCGGCGTGCGCGCGGAAGACGAGGGCTCGGGCGTCGGCATCGTGCGCTCCTGGCGGTGGCGAAAGGCGGCGCGACCTTAGCATGGGCGGCCGGCGGGGCAGGGCGCCCGGTAGAATGCGCACCATGGACGAACACGCACGCGCCCGCTTCGCCGGAATCGAACGCCTGTACGGGCAGGGCGCGGTCGCGCGCCTGTTGCAGCGGCACGTCGCGGTGGTCGGGCTGGGCGGGGTCGGTTCGTGGGTGGCCGAGGCGCTTGCCCGCAGCGGTGTCGGCACGCTGACGCTGATCGACGCCGACGATCTGTGCGTGTCCAACACCAATCGGCAGTTGCCGGCGCTCGAGGGCCAGTACGGGCGCAACAAGGCAAGGGTAATGGCCGAGCGCTGCCTGGCGATCCATCCGCGCATGACGGTGCATGCGCTGGAGGACTTCGTGACCCCGGCCAACCTCGAGGCAATGCTGGGGCGGGGCTACGACCTGGTGATCGATGCCTGCGACAGTTTCCGCAGCAAGGTCGAGTTGATCGCCTGGTGCCGGCGACGCAAGCTGCCGGTGATCACGGTGGGCGCCGCCGGTGGCCGTATCGACCCGACGCTGGTGCGCGTGCGCGATCTGTCGCGGACCGAGCACGATGCGATGCTCGCGCTGATCCGCAAGAAGCTGCGCGCCGAATTCAATTTTCCCAAGGGCCCCAAGCGCTATTTCGGGGTGCCGGCGATCTATTCGCTGGAGAACGTCCGCTATCCGCAGGCCGATGGCAGTGTCTGCGGCCTCCGCCCGCAGTTGGGGCCCGATGCCGCGCTCAATCTCGATTGCGGCAGCGGCCTGGGGGCGGCCACGCACATCACCGGTGCGTTCGCATTCGCCGCGGCCGGCAAGGCGCTCGAACTGCTGTTGCGGCCGGCGGCCGATGCCGCCGCCTGATCAACGCGGCGGCTAGAGCGGCGGCAGACCGAACAACCGCGCAGCGTTGTCGCGCGTCTGCGCGGCCACGATCTCCGGCGGTTCGCCGCGCAGGCGCGCGACCGCCTCCAGCACGTGGACCAGGCGCGCCGGTTCGTTGCGCTGGCCGCGGTGGGCACTGTCGGGCTGGTCGGGGGCGTCGGTCTCGAGCAGCAGGTGTTCGATCGGCATCGTTGCGGCCAATCGGTGCAGACGGCGGGCGCGGTCATAGGTCAACGGCCCGCCGAGCCCGATCATGAAGCCGCGTTGCCACAGCTGGCGCGCCTGTTCGGCGCTGCCGCCGAAGCTGTGCACCACGCCACGCAGGCCGTCGAACCGTTTGAGCGCTGCGATCACCGGATCGACCGCCCGCCGCGCGTGCACGATCACCGGCAGGTCGTGGGCATGCGCCAGGCGCAATTGGCTTTCGAAGTAATGCGCCTGGGCTGCGTGGTCGAGCCCGTCGACGAAATGGTCCAGGCCGCACTCGCCCACCGCCACCGGCCGCTCGCGCACGATCCAGTCGGCCAGGGCGTCGAGGTCTTCGGGCTGATGCTCGGCCAGAAACATGGGATGCAGGCCGTAGGCGGGGAACAGCCCTGCGTCTGCGGCGCAGACCGCACGCAAGCCCGGCCACCCGGCGCGGGCGATGGCCGGCACCACTTGCTGAACAACGCCCGCCGCCCGCGCGCGGGCCACGACCGCCGCGCGGTCGTCGTCGAACTGCGGTGCGTCGAGATGACAGTGGCTGTCGATCAGCCTCAAGGGCGGCGCGCCTGGCCATCGATCGGCGGACGCGGATCGGCCTGTGTCGGCGCGTCGGACGTGCGCTTGCGCCGGGCCAGGGCGACCGTCGCCAGCCCCAGCAGGACTTCGTCGATCAGGATGATCGGATCGGGGATGACCAGATTGATGCCGAACAGGATGGCCACGACCACGAACAGGCGCGGGTGACTCAACCGGGACAGCCACGACACGAGCGGCACGGTAAAGGGACTGGGCATCGTGGGCCTCGCGAGGGGGGCGGGATGCGGCACACGCTAGCACGGCCTGCTGACGTCCCGGTTTAGCGCCGGGTCAGCCTGAGTCGCCCTTGTTCGTGTGCCTGTTCAGCTTGGCAATGGTGCAATCACTGTCACGACGTACAGGCCGATGGCCGCAAGGAGATCCCATGAAGAGCAACACGATCGCGATTGCGCTGGCGTCTTTGCTGGTAGGTGGCGTGGCCGTCGGCGCGTACCACAACAGCCGCGATGGCGCGGGGACATCGGTCGCCGGCGATACGACCGCGGGCGCCGAGGACAAGCGCGTCGAGGACAAGCTCGACTATGCCGACGTCGTGGCGACCCGCCCGGTCACCGAGACCGAACAGGTCTATGCGACCGTGCTGGGCAGCGAGCCGATCCGCGAGACGATGACCTCGACCTCGCCGCGCCAGGTCTGCGAGGACGTGGTGGTGCAAGACCGTCTGCCCGAGCGCGACGGCAACGTCGGCGGGACCGTGGTCGGCGCGCTGGTCGGCGGTCTGGTGGGCAACCAGGTCGGCGGCGGCAATGGGCGCAAGCTCGCCACCGCGGCCGGCGCGACCGCCGGCGGCTTCATCGGCAACCGGATCGACCGTAACCATGTCGGCGGCCGCGTCGTCGAACGTGTCGACCGTCAGTGCCGCACCGTGCAGGATTCCTCGCAGTCCTCGCGCGTGGTCGCCTACAACGTGACCTATCGCAATCCCGACGGCACCACCGGCTCGATGCGCACCGACAGCAAGCCGGGCAACCGGATCCTGCTGGGCGACGAGGAAAAGACGGTCGGCTACGACGTCACCTATCGCTACGAAGGCACCGAGCACACGCTGCGCATGCGCGAAGCCCCGGGCGAGCGTCTGCCGGTGCTCAATGGCCGGGTGATGACCGCAGCGCTCGACGACGCGCCCGTGCGCGGCTGAGCAACCGCGCCATCGCTGTCTTGCAGGAAGGCCGGCACATCGCCGGCCTTCCTGCGTGGAGGCCCCCGACGACGCCGGCGCGTGGATCGCTACAATGGCCGGCATCCCGCCCAGACCGGACCGCCATGGCCCTGCATCCCTACGATCTGTACGACGTGCGTTCGCTGCTCGATGAAGACGAGCGCGCGGTCCAGGACGCCGTCGCCCGCTTCACCGACGAGCGTGTGCTGCCGATCATCGGCGCCTGCTTCGACGAGGGGCGGTTTCCGACCGAACTGATTCCCGAGATGGCCGAACTCGGCCTGCTCGGCGCCACGTTGCCGACCGAGTACGGCTGCGCCGGCCTCAACGCGGTCAGCTACGGCCTGATCTGCCAGGAACTCGAGCGTGGCGACAGCGGCCTGCGCAGCTTCGCCAGCGTGCAATCGTCGCTGTGCATGTATCCGATCTATGCCTACGGCAGCGAGGAGCAGCGCCGCCGCTGGCTGCCCGACATGGCGGCCGGCCGGGTCATCGGTTGCTTCGGTCTGACCGAGCCCCATGGCGGCTCGGACCCGGCGAACATGAAGACCCATGCGCGCCGCGACGGCGGCGACTGGATCCTCAACGGCGCCAAGATGTGGATCACCAACGGCAACCTGGCCGACATCGCGATCGTCTGGGCGAAGACCGACGACGGCATCCAGGGGTTCGTCGTGGAGAAGGACTTCGCCGGCTTCACGGCGCAGGAGATCAAACACAAGATGAGCCTGCGTGCCTCGGTCACCAGCGCGCTGTACTTCGACGATGTGCGCGTGCCCGATGCCAACCGCCTGCCGAACGTCAAGGGACTCAAGGGTCCGCTGGGCTGCCTGACCCAGGCGCGCTACGGCATTACCTGGGGGCCGATCGGCGCGGCGATCGCGTGCCTGGACGAGGCGCTGGGCTATTCCAAGGAACGCATCCTGTTCGATCGCCCGGTGGCCGCGACCCAGAGCGCGCAGATCAAGCTTGCCGACTGGGCGCGTCGGATCACCAGCGCGCAGTTGCTGTCATTGCAACTCGGACGCCTGAAGGATGCCGGCAAGATGCAGCCGACCCAGGTCTCGCTGGCGAAGTGGAACAATTGCCGCATGGCGATCGACATCGCCCGCGAGGCGCGCGATCTGCTGGGCGGCGCCGGCATCACGACCGAGCACTCCCCGATCCGTCACGCGCTCAACCTCGAGTCGGTCATCACCTATGAAGGCACCGAGACCGTGCACCAGCTCGTCGTGGGGCGCGAGTTGACCGGCATCAACGCGTTCTGACCATGCGCACGATTCGATCTCGCGAGTTCACCGCCGACAGCGCGTGGGGCGCGCTGGATGTCGCCGCCATCGAGGGCGCCACCGTCCGCCTGCACTGGACCGATCGTCCCTACCAGTGGCACGTCAATGACGGCGAGGAAGTCTTCGCCGTACTCGATGGCCGCGTGGAGATGCGCTATCGCCAGGGCGAGGCCGAGCGCGCGGTCGTGCTGGAGGCCGGCGACCTGTTCCATGCCGGCAGGGGCGACGCGCATGTCGCCCATCCGATCGGCGAGGCCCGCATCCTCGTGATCGAGAAGGCCGGCAGTCTCTGAGACCTGCACCATGTCGACGATCCCTTCTTTTGCTGCCTCGCCGATCCTCGAAACCGAACGCCTGATCCTGCGCCTGCCCAAGGCCGAGGATTTCGACCGGTATGCCGAACTGCTGGCCGACGAGACCGCGGCGCGCTACATCGGCGGGTGCCAGCCGCGCGCGGCCGCATGGCGCAAGTTCCTGCAGCAGCCCGGCGCCTGGCTGCTGCAGGGCTTCGGCATGTTCTCGGTCGTCGAGCGGGCAGGGGGGCGCTGGCTCGGTCAACTCGGGCCCTGGCGCCCGGAGGGCTGGCCGGGCAACGAGATCGGCTACGCGTTCCATCCCGATGCCTGGGGCCAGGGCTATGCCGTGGAAGCAGCGGTCGCCGCCATCGACTGGGCATTCGAGGCACTGCACTGGGACGACATCATCCACTGCATCGATCCGGAGAACCTGCCGTCGCAGAACGTCGCTCGGCGGCTGGGCGCTGTCTGCCACGGGCCGGGCCGGCTCCCGGCGCCGTTCGAGGACCACCCGATCGAGATCTGGGGCCAGACGCGCGCGCAATGGCGCGAGCACCGAAAGCGCTTTGCATGACCGCGATTTACGGCTACTCGCCATCCGGCAATTGCCACAAGCTGCGGCTGCTGCTCGAACAGCTCGGCCGCCCGTATCGCTGGATCGAAACCGACAGTAGCCGCGGCGCGACCCGCACCCCGGACTATCTCGCCAAGAATCCCAACGGCAAGGTACCGATGCTCGAGCTCGACGACGGCCGCGTGCTGGTGGAGTCGAACGCGATTCTGCACTGGCTGGCGGTGGGCACCGAGTTCGTGCCGGACGATGCCTGGCAACGGGCGCAGGCGCTGTCGTGGATGTTCTTCGAGCAGTACAGCCACGAACCCTGTCTCGCCGTTGCTCGCTTCATCTGTGGCTGGACGCCGCTCGATTCGCCGCGCCGCGCCGAACTGCCGCGCCTGCACGAACGCGGCGTGCAGGCCCTGGCGGTGATGGAGACACACCTGTCGGCGCATCCCTGGTTCACCGGCCCGCGCTATGGCATTGCCGATATCGCCCTGTTTCCTTACACCGATGCGGCTGGCGACGGGGGATTCGACCTGTCGCCGTACCCGGCGCTGCGCGACTGGCTGGCCCGCGTGCGCGCGACGCCGCGGTTCGTTGCCATGCCGGCGCCCGCGCCCGAACACGCCGCGCTGATCGCGGCATCCCGCCAGTAGGTCCCGACCGCATGTTCGCCACCGTCCCGAACCCGATTCCCGCCCGCATGAAGGGCCTCAACCGCGCCGAGATCTGTGACGCGAACTTCCAGCAGTTCGTCCGTGACTGGCGCGGCCCGGTGCAGGCACGTCCGGCCGATGCCGACGCTGTGCTGCCCGGCAGTGCGTTGAATGCACGCGGGTTTGTCGAACTGCTTCAATCGCAGCTGATCAGCCGGCACCTGGACCTGATGGCGCGCGTGCTGCGCGTGCAGAACAAGGTCTTCTATACGATCGGGTCCAGTGGCCACGAGGGCAATGCGATGGTCGCGCGCCTGACCCGGCATACCGATCCGGCGTTCTTGCACTACCGCAGCGGCGGCTTCATGGCCGAGCGCTTCCGCAAGCTGCCCGGCATGGATCCGGTGATGGACTCGGCGCTGTCGTTCGCGGCCAGCCGCGAAGACCCCGCCAGCGGCGGCCGCCACAAGGTCTGGGGCAGCAAGCCGCTGTGGGTGCTGCCGCAGACCTCGACGATCGCCTCGCACCTGCCCAAGGCCTTCGGCACCGCGGTCGCGATCGAGCAGGCACGGCGCATCGGCCATGCGCTGCCGGTGCCCGACGACAGCATCGTCGTGTGCTCGTTCGGCGATGCGTCGAGCAACCACGCGACCGCGCAGACCGCTTTCAACGCCGCCGCCTGGACCGCCTACCAGAAGCTTCCCGCGCCGGTACTGTTCGTCTGCGAGGACAACGGTATCGGCATTTCGGTCAAGACCCCCGATGGCTGGATCGCGCGCAACTTTGCCCAGCGCCCCGATCTGGACTACTTCGCCGCCGACGGCCTGGATCTCGCCTCGGGCTACGGCGAGGTCGAGCGCGCGGTGGCGCATTGCCGGCGCACGCGCAGGCCGACCTTCCTGCACCTGCGCACGACCCGGATCATGGGTCACGCGGGTACCGACTTCGAGATCGAGTGGCGCTCGCTCGAGGAACTGTGCGCGGTCGAGGCCACCGATCCCTTGCTGCGTTCGGCCGCGATCGCGCTCGAGTCGGGCCTGATGAGCGCCGATGCGCTGCTGGCACTGTACGAAGACACGCGCGCGCGCTGCTTCGCGGCCGCGCACGACGCCGACAGCCGGCCGCGGCTGGAGACTCTGGCCGAGGTCATGCAGCCGTTGGCCCCGTATTCGCCGGCCCAGGTCCAGGCCGAGGCCACGCGGTATGAGCACGCCGCCGCGCGCCCGGGTGTGTTCGGCGGCGAGGCCAAGCTGCCCGAGGCGCAGCCGCCGCGGCACCTGGCGATCCAGATCAACCAGGCATTGCACGACCTGTTCGCCAAGTATCCCGAAGCGCTGCTGTTCGGCGAGGACGTGGCGCAAAAGGGCGGCGTATACACCGTCACCAAGGGCCTGCAGAAAGCCTTCGGCCCACGGCGTGTGTTCAACACGCTGCTCGACGAGACGATCGTGCTCGGGCTGGCGCAGGGCTACGCCAATATGGGGCTGCTGCCGCTGCCCGAGATCCAATATCTGGCGTACTTCCACAACGCTGGCGACCAGATCCGCGGCGAGGCGGCGAGCCTGCAGTTCTTCAGCAACGGCCAGTACCGCAACCCGATGGTCATGCGCATTGCCTCGCTGGGGTATCAGCGTGGCTTCGGCGGTCACTTCCACAACGACAACTCGATCACCGCACTGCGCGACATTCCAGGACTCGTCGTCGGCTGCCCGTCGCGCGGTGACGACGCGGCGACGATGCTGCGCACGCTGGCCGCGCTGGCGAAGGTGGACGGCCGGGTCTGCGCGTTTCTCGAGCCGATCGCGCTGTACATGACCAAGGACCTCTACGAGGCCGGTGACGGCGGTTGGTTGACCGCGTATCCGCCGCCCGACCAGGCGATGGCGTTCGGCGAAGAGCGGGTATACGCGCCCGAGGCGACCGATCTGCTGGTGCTGACGTTCGGCAATGGCGTGCCGATGAGCCTGCGTGCGGCGCGCACGATCGAGGCCGAGCGCGGCTGGCGCGTGCGCGTGGTCGACCTGCGCTGGCTGTTGCCGCTCAACGAAGGAGCGATTGCCCGTCACGTGGCCGAATGCGACCGGGTGCTGGTGGTCGACGAGGGGCGGCGCAGTGCCGGCGTGGGCGAGGGCATCGTGACCGCGATCACCGAAGCGGGCTTCGGCGACCGGCCGTTGCGCCGGGTGGTCGGGGCCGACACGTTCACGCCACTGGCCGGGGCCGCATTCTTGGTGATTCCGTCGGAGGCGGACATCGTCGCCGCCGCATCGGCGATGGCCTGACCCAAAAAAGGCCGGCGCAACGCGCCGGCCGTTCGGCTGATACGCGGCGTCCGATCAGTCGGTGAAGCGGGCCCGGACCTCGACGCGGCGGTTCGGTGCCAGGCAATCGATCAGGGCCTGGCCGCGCTCGCTGCGGCATTCGACCACCGGCTCCACATCGCCGCGCCCCACCGCCGTGATCCGATCGGCCGGCACGCCGTGCTCGATCAGATACGCACGTACCGCTTCGGCCCGCTGGTTGGACAGCCGCAGATTGCCCTTGGCATTGCCGATGCGGTCGCTGTGGCCGATGACGTGGACGATGTCCAACTGGTGCGCGCTGCCCGAGAGCCGGGCGGCGATCGCGTCGAGTGCGGCCCGGCCGTCGGGGCTGAGGTCGCGGATGCCGGCCTTGCCGAATGCGAACAGGCCGTCTGCATCGAGCTTTTCGATGAAGGCGCTCGATGGTGCGGGCGGCTGCGGTGCCGGTGCCTGCACGTCGGGTGTGGACGAGCAGGCCGCCAATGCGAGCGAAATGACGGACGCGGCGAAGGCCGCGGACAAGATAGTGCGCTTCATGACATTCCCTTTGAGCTTTCCAGTTCCCCTGCCACCGGACCGCAGCCGGTCCGGCGACTGCCTCGACATTCCCCAGCGCTTGCGCGCCCTGTCAGCAGCCGAGCATAGCAGTCGCACATGGCATGAAAAGGGGGGAGGCTTCTCCGATATGCGAGATGGGAATCCCACTTCGGACAGGCAGCGGCCTGTCAGCCGGAAGCCGCGCTTCCCTCGGTCAGGACCGCTCGCGGTCCGGCCACGCGAAGCACGCGCGGCGTTCGCATGCCTGCGCGGCATGCCGCGCAGGCAGAGCTGGCTCACCCATGGCGCGCTTGACGCGGCCACCGGCCGCCAGTCCGCTGCTTCAGACCGATGGACTCTGACTTCGGACGGAAAAGACGGGGTCCTTCGTCTCAATGCGTCGCGCTGGTAAGCGGATAGAAGCTAAAAAGACAGGCAGACGCTCAGCGCGCCAGGCCGTCGCACAGTGGTACGGCCGTCACTGGATGGGTATCGATGGCCAGCGACGCAGGTCCCAGATCCAGCGGCAGCACCGCAAGCTGGACCTGCGTTGAGACTGCGACGATCCGGCCCACCGGCGCACCGTCGGCGGCGACGTCCTGCCCGGCCTGCGCCGTCGACGCACCATGCAGCGCGACCAGGCCGCGCTTGCTCTGGCCCAGGAAATGCGTCCGCGCCACGATCTCCTGGCCCGGGTAGCAGCCTTTCTTGACGCTGTAGGCTTGCAGGCGGTTGAGCGAGAGTTGCTGCGGCGTCCAGCGGTCGAACTCGCTGGCGGCCAGTCGCGGCAGCCCGTGCGCCAGGTCGATCGCGCGCCAGTGCGCATCGGCCTCGACATTGGGCTGCGGCGCGGCATCGGCTGCGGTCGTCGTGGCCGCATCCGGCGCGTCCGGCTGCAGGCACAAGGTGCGCGGTTGCGACGGTACGCCCAGGTCCAGTTCCACTGCCTGGCCAGCGAATGCGGCCTGGGCGCCGCGCGCGGCCACCGGGGCGGCGAATCGGCCGGTGACGGGCGCGCCGGCCATCACGATCGCGACCTTGCTGCGGAATACGAATCGTTTCAGCGCATCGGCGAACAGGGTTGGGTCCGCGTCGTGCAGGACCAGGTCGAGCGTTTGCGCGTCACGACGCAGCAGCGCGAACAGCGCGACGAGGCGGCCCTTGGGCGTCAGCCAACCGCTCCATTGCCACTGGCCGTCAGCGAGTGCGGACACGTCGTTCATGAACTGGGCTTGCGCGAATGCGAGCGCATCGCGGCCCGACAGCCGCAGCACATGCAGGCCGGAAAGGGCGAAATCCGCGTCGGGCAGGGGGTGTGGCTTGTTTACCATGGGTGTGGGAACTAAAATTGAACGAATGATCACCCCGGACATCATAGGCGACGACGCGGCAACGCCGCGGTCGGAACCGGCGGTCACGCCTGTTCCGGCACCCGAGCCGGAGCCAGCGGTCGAGATCGGGGCCGTGACGGTCTCGATCCCACCCGTTACGGCGACTGGGAAAAGAACGGCCGCTGCATCGATTTCTGATCGCCGCCGCATCGCGTCGGCGCGAGCGGCCCTGTGTACCACCAGCCACGCGGCGCGACGCCGCCAGCGAGGAGACCAGCCAGCGATGGCACATCCCAACCGTCCTCTGTCGCCGCATCTGCAGGTCTATCGACCGCAGATGACCTCGACCATGTCCATCCTCCACCGCATCACCGGCGTGTCCTTGGCGGTCGGCGGTATTTCCCTGGTGTGGTGGCTGATGTCCATCGCCGCAGGCGGCGAAGCCTACGAGTTCGCTTCCCGGCAGTGGGCCTCGCCGATGGGGCTGATCTTCCTGTTCGGCTTCACGCTGGCGCTGATCTACCACCTGCTCAACGGCATCCGCCACCTGCTGTGGGATGCGGGCTGGGGCTTCGAGATTCCCAAGGCCTATGCCTCGGGCTATGCAGTGTTCGTGGTCGGCTTTCTGATCACCGGCATCATCTGGTTCTTCGGCCTGCGGGGTGCGGCATGAGCGGCGGCGGTGGAGAGACCTCGCGCGCAGTGCCGCTGCGCACGCCGGTCAAGCGTGCCCAGGGTCTGGGCTCGGGCAAGTCGGGCACGACGCACTTCTGGAAGCAGCGGGTCACCGCGATCATCCTGGTGCCGCTTGTCGTCTGGTTCGTGCTGACGCTGCTGTCGCTGGTCGGCGCGGAGCTGGACACCGCACGCGCGATCATCGCCCGGCCGTGGAACGCGATCCTGTTCTCGATCTTCCTGGTCACGCTGTTCTGGCACGCCAAGCTCGGCCTGCAGGTCGTGATCGAGGACTATGTGCACAAGCGGTCCTTCGAGCTGGCGCTCCAGCTGCTCGTGACCTTCCTCTGCGGGCTCGGCGCCATCGCCTCGCTGTACGCGATCGCCCGCATCGCCTTCACTGCCTGAGTCCGTGATGACCGCTTACCCGATTACCGAACACAAGTACGACATGATCGTCGTCGGCGCCGGTGGCGCCGGCCTGCGCGCGACCTTCGGCCTGGCCCACAAGGGCCTGCAGACCGCGTGCCTGACCAAGGTCTTTCCGACCCGCTCGCATACCGTCGCCGCCCAGGGCGGCATCTCGGCCGCGCTCGGCAACATGGGCGAGGACGACTGGCGCTTCCACTTCTACGACACGATCAAGGGCTCGGACTGGCTGGGCGACCAGGACGCCATCCAGTACATGTGCCGTGAAGCGATCCCGGCGATCATCGAGCTCGAGCACCAGGGCGTGCCGTTCTCGCGGACCCAGGAAGGCAAGATCTACCAGCGCCCCTTCGGCGGCATGACCACGCACTACGGCCAGGGCATCGCCCAGCGCACGTGCGCGGCCGCCGACCGCACCGGCCACGCGATCCTGCACACGCTCTACCAGCAGTCGCTCAAGCACGATGCGCGCTTCTTCGTGGAGTATTTCGCACTCGACCTGATCATGGACGAGGAGGGCGCCTGCCGCGGCGTGCTCGCACTCGACATGGCCGAGGGCACGCTGCACCTGTTCCGCGCCCAGGGCGTGGTGCTGGCGACCGGCGGCTACGGCCGCGCCTACTTCTCCGCGACCTCGGCGCACACCTGCACCGGCGACGGCGGCGGCATGGCGCTGCGCGCCGGTCTTGGCCTGCAGGACATGGAGTTCGTGCAGTTCCACCCGACCGGCATCTACGGCGCGGGTTGTCTGATCACCGAGGGCGTCCGCGGCGAAGGCGGCATCCTGCGCAACGCCAGCGGCGAGCGCTTCATGGAGCGCTACGCGCCCAATGCCAAGGATCTGGCTTCGCGCGACGTGGTCAGCCGTTCGATGACGATGGAGATCCGCGAGGGTCGCGGCGTCGGCGAGCACAAGGACCACATCCATCTTGACCTGACCCATCTGGATCCGGCCGATATCCACAAGAAGCTGCCCGGCATCGCCGAGAGCGCGCGGATCTTCGCCGGCGTCGACGTCGAGAAGCAGCCGATTCCGGTCATCCCGACCGTGCACTACAACATGGGCGGCATCCCGACCAATTACCACGGCGAAGTCGTGCAGTTGAAGGACGGCAACCCGGATGCGGTCGTGCCCGGCCTGTACGCGATCGGCGAAGCCGCCTGCGTGTCGGTACACGGCGCCAACCGCCTGGGTTCGAACTCGCTGCTCGACCTGGTGGTGTTCGGCCGCGCCGTGGCCAACCGCTGCGCGGAGACGATCAAGCCCGATGCGCGTCACAAGCCGCTGCCGGCCGACGCCTGCGACAAGTCGCTGGCGCGCCTGGACAAGCTGCGCAATGCCAAGGGCGACACCGCGACCGCGGTGATCCGCGACCGCATGCAGCGCACGATGCAGAACGACGCGGCGGTGTTCCGCACCAGCGAAACGCTCAAGCAGGGCGTGGACAAGATCCGCGAGATCCACGCCTCGTTCGCCGACGTCAAGGTCAGCGATCGCTCGCTGGTCTGGAACTCGGACCTGATCGAGACGCTGGAGCTGGAGAACCTGCTGGGTCAGGCGCTGGTGACGATCGTCTCGGCCGAGAACCGCAAGGAATCGCGCGGCGCGCACGCCCACGAGGACTACCCGGACCGCGACGACGAGAACTGGCACAAGCACACGCTGTGCTGGGCGGACGAGGCCGGCAACACCAAGATCGACTACCGTCCGGTGCATATGTACACGCTCGACGACGAAGTCGAAGTCGTGCCCCCCAAAGCACGCGTCTACTGAGCCGGGAGACCCCACATGGCCGAATTCACGCTCCCGAAGAACTCCAAGATCAAGAAGGGCCGGCACTTCCCGGCCGCGCCGGGCGCCAAGCGCACGCGCACGTTCAAGATCTATCGTTGGAATCCCGATTCCGGCGAGACCCCCAGCACCGACACCTACGAGCTCGACCTCGACAAGTGCGGGCCGATGGTCCTGGACGCGCTGATCAAGATCAAGAACGAGATCGACCCGACGCTGACGTTCCGTCGCTCGTGCCGCGAGGGCATCTGCGGCTCGTGCGCGATGAACATCGACGGCACCAACACGCTGGCGTGCACGCGCGCGATCGACGACTGCAAGAAGAACGAGGTGCCGATCTACCCGCTGCCGCATATGAGCGTGGTCAAGGATCTGGTGCCCGACCTGACGCATTTCTATGCGCAGTACGCGTCGATCCAGCCCTGGATCCGCACTCAGACCGCAGCGCCGCCGGATCGCGAGCGGCTGCAGTCGCCTGAGGACCGCGACAAGCTCGACGGTCTCTACGAGTGCATCCTGTGCGCCTGCTGCTCGACCAGTTGTCCCAGCTACTGGTGGAACGGCGAACGCTACCTGGGTCCGGCGATCCTGCTGCAGGCCTACCGCTGGATCATCGACAGCCGCGACGAGGACACCGGTGCGCGTCTGGACGATCTGGAAGACCCGTTCAAGCTCTACCGCTGCCACACGATCATGAACTGCGCGCGGACCTGTCCCAAGGGGCTGAACCCGGCCAAGGCGATCGGCCAGATCAAGCAACTGATGCTCGCACGACGTGGGTGAGCGGGCGCGCCAAGCCGACGCATCCGCGTCGGCTGCGCTCGCGAACGCCCGCACACGGACGTGCGGGCCGGCCTTTCCGGAGTCGGCCATGCCACGCCATGGATGGCATGGGAACTGTCCAAAGAAATGGGAGCGCCAAGCCGACGCATCCGCGTCGTCTGCGCTCGCGAACGCCCGCACACGGACGTGCGGGCCGGTCTCTCCGGAGTCGGCAATGTGCCGCCATGGATGGCATCGGACAAGCCTGATGCGTCATGAGCGCCAAGCCGACGCATCCGCATCATCTGCGCCCGCGAACGCCCGCACCCAGGACGCACACCCGTGACCGACCACGACGACACCACCGAACTGCGTCGCCTGCGCTGGCGCAGCCGCCGCGGCATGCGCGAACTCGACCGGCTGTTCGAGCGCTGGCTCGACCGGTGCTGGGCGACATCCTCCGAAAGCGAGCGGGATGTTTTCCGACGGCTGCTCGAATGCGAGGACGATAGGCTCTGGAAGTGGTTCCTCGGCCATGAGCGTTCGCCCGATGCGCAACTCGACGCCCTCGTCCAATCCATCCGGGCGCTCCCGCCCGACCTCTGAGCCCGCCCGGCTGCACTGGCGGCCGTCGCGCCTGCTGATCGCCGCGTTGGGCCTGATCACGCTTGCCGCCTGCGGTGCCTTGCTGCTGTCCGAACTGCCGGGCCCGGTGGCCGGACTCGGCATCGCCTGCGTCCTGGTCAGCGGCCTGCGCACGATCGTGCTCACCGCACGACAACCGCCGCATCGCGTCGTGGTGCAGGCGACGGGGCAGGTGCTGCTCGATGGACGGCGGCTGGAGGCACCTTGCCTGCACTGGCGTGGTCCGATCGTGCGCCTGAGCTGGCGCGAGGGCCGACACACGCACAGGCTGCTGTGGTGGCCCGACACCCTGCCTGCACCGCAACGCCGTGAACTGCGTCTGGCCGCAGCGATGTGTCCGCTGCCACGCGCAACGGAATCGGTGGCACCATAGCCACTGCCCAGCGGGACGGGCACGGCGATCGCGCCATCGCCGACGACCCGCATCCATCGACGGACGTCCATGCTCAGACCCATTCCCGCCGCCATCGGCCTGCGTTATCTCCGGGCGAAACGGCGCAACGGCTTCATCTCTTTCATCTCGCTGGCTTCGATCTTCGCGATCGCGATCGGCGTCACCGTGTTGATCACGACCTTGGCGGTGATGAGCGGGTTCCAGAAGGAAATCCGCGACCGCATGCTCGGCATGGTCGCGCACGCGACGGTGAGCGCCGAGGGCGACACGCTGCACAACTGGGGGCGTGCGGTCGAGGTCGCGCGCGAGGACCCACGCGTGGCCGGCGCGGCGCCGTACATTGACACGCAGGCGCTGCTGCGCGGCCGCCGCAACGAGCCGGCCGCGGTGCGTGCGATCTCGCCCGAGGACGAGGGCCAGGTCTCCGACCTGGCGACCTCGATGGTGGTCGGCCAGCTCTCGGACCTGCAGCCGGGCAGCTTCAACATCGTGCTCGGCCGCGAACTCGCGCTGTGGCTCGGCGTCGGCGTCGGCGACAGCGTCATCGTGACCACCGATTTCCAGGTCACGCCGATGGGCGCAGTGCCGCAGCTCAAGCGCTTCACCGTCAGCGGCCTGTTCGAGGCTGGCTACCAGGATTTCGACCGCCGGCTGGCGGTGGTCAACCTGCAGGACGCGCAGCGGCTGCTGCGCATCGGCGATGGCGTCACCGGCGTGCGCCTGAAGCTGCACGACATGGATCTCGCCCAACAGGTCACCCGCGACCTCGTGCACAGGCTGGGCGGGGTCTACCGGGTCAGCGACTGGAGCACCGAGAACGCCAACATGTTCCGTGCGCTCAAGCTCGAGAAGACCATGATCGGCATCCTGCTGTCGCTGATCATTCTGATGGGCGCGTTCTCGCTGTTGAACTCCCAGGTCATGCTGGTCACCGACAAGCATGCCGACATCGCGATCCTGCGCACGCTGGGCCTGACCCCGCGCGGCGTCATGCAGGTGTTCATGGTGCAGGGCACGATGATCGGCGTCATCGGTACCGTGCTCGGGGTCTGCGGCGGCCTGCTGCTGACTTTCAATCTCGAACACATCCTGCGCGCCCTCGAGCGTCTGTTCGGCGTGGTGCTGATGCCTGAGGACGTCTACTACGTCACCGGCCTGCCGATCGACCTGCAGGCCAGCGACGTGACGATGATCGGCGTGATCGCGCTGCTGATGGCGTTCCTGGCCACCCTGTATCCGGCATGGCGCGCGGCGCGCACTGCACCGGCGGAGGCGCTGCGTTATGAGTGAGAACCCGCAAGCAGCCGATACCGTCGTGCTGGCGGCCGAGGGCCTGGGCAAGACCTACGCCGAAGGCAAGCTGCATACGCCGGTCTTCGACGGGCTCGACTTCGCCGTGCAGGCGGGCGAGACCGTCGCCATCCTCGGCGCCTCGGGCGCCGGCAAGAGCACGCTGCTGCACCTGCTCGGTGGGCTGGATGTGCCAAGTGCGGGCGAGGTGTTCGTCACCGGGCAGCAGATGAGCGCGCTGTCGAATGCGGCGCGCGGCACCTTGCGCAACCGCGCGCTCGGCTTCGTCTACCAGTTCCATCACCTGCTGCCCGAGTTCACCGCGCTGGAGAATGTGATGCTGCCGGCGCTGCTCAACGGTGCCAGCGACGGTGAGGCGACCACGCGTGCGCGCAGCCTGCTGGAAACGGTCGGGCTGGGCCATCGCCTCGGTCACAAGCCGGGCGAACTGTCGGGTGGTGAGCGCCAGCGCGCGGCCGTGGCGCGGGCGCTGGTCAACAAGCCAGCCTGTGTGCTGGGCGACGAACCCACCGGCAACCTCGACGAGCGCACCGCTGCGACCGTGTTCGAGCTGATGCTGGAGATGAACCGCGCGCAGCGCACGAGCCTGGTGCTGGTGACCCACGACCGCCGGCTGGCGCGTAAGCTCGACCGGGTAATGGAGCTGCATCAGGGCAAGCTGCGCGAGGTCGCGCGCGACGACGTCTGAGGGCGAGCCGCGCACGTCTCGCTTGGCGGCGCTGTGCGGCTGTCCCGAAGCCGGCGCTACTCGCTGGGTTTCGCCGCCTCGGCCGGACGCTGCGAGGCGGCGCGACGCGCGAGCACCGCTTCGCGATGGGCGATGTAGCCGTTGGCGCCGAACACGATCGCCGCGCCGATCATCGTCCACAGGTCGATCGTTTCGCCGAACAGCCACCAGCCGAATACCACGACGATCGGCAACTGCACGAAGCTGATCGGCTGCAGCGCGGAGACCTCGCCCAGGCGCAGCGCGCGTGTCCACAGCCACTGGCCGAGCGTGCCCAGCACGCCCGTGGCGATCAGCCACAGCCAGGTCACCGGACCGGGCCACACCCACTGGAACAGTGCCGGCACCAGCGACAGCGGCACCCACAGCAGATAGGTATAGAAGACGATCGTGTCGGGCGGATCGATCTTCGACAGCTGTTTCATCTGGATCGCGACCAGCGCCGCGAGCAGGGCGCCGAGCACCGGGATCAGCATCGGCAGCGAGAACGCCACGCCCGGGCGCAGGATCACCAGCACGCCGACGAAACCCGCCGACACCGCCATCCAGCGCCGCACGCGCACGATCTCGCCCAGCCACAGCACCGCGGCAATGGTCGCGAATAAGGGCGCGGCATACGACAGCGAGATCGCCTGCGACAGCGGCAGGTGGCCGATTGCCCAGAACGCGCACAGCATCGAGCCCAGGCCGACGAGCGTGCGCACCAGGTAGCGGCCGAGATGGCGCGTGCGCGGCAGGCCGTTGCCGGCGCGCAACAGGATCGGCAGCAGCGCGAGCAGACCGAAGAAGTTGCGGAAGAACGCGACCTCGGTCGTCGGGACGGTCGCCGACGCGAAGCGGATCGTGATCGCCATCAGCGCGAATGCCGACGTGCTGCCGAGCATGAGCAGCGCCGCTTTGCCTGCGGCCGAGGTCGGCTGCCAGCGTTGCGGCAGGCTGTTCACCATGTCGTTCCCACGATCCGTGGCTCGGGGACCAGGTCCACGCCGAATCGGGCGCGCACCGAGGCGGCGATGCGCCGCGCCAACGCCAGCAGGTCGCGGCCATGCGCGCCGCCGTGGTTGACCAGCACTAACGCGTGTCCGGCCGAGACGCCGGCATCGCCGTCGCGGTGGCCCTTCCAGCCGCAGCGGTCGATCAGCCACGCGGCCGAAAGCTTGCAGCGGTCGCCATCGACCGCAAACACCGGCAGCTCGGGGTGCGTGTCGCGCAGGGCCGCGGCGATCGCGGCGTCGACAATCGGATTCTTGAAGAAGCTGCCGGCGTTGCCGATCACGGCCGGGTCGGGCAGCTTGCTGCGGCGGATCGCGATCACGGCCTCGGCGACATCGGACGGCGTCGGCGCGGCGACACCGCGCGCGGCGAGGGCGTCGCGGATGCCGGCGTAATCGAGCACCGGCGCGGCGCGGCGCGAGAGCGCAAAGGTGACCGCGGTGACGATCCAGCGCTCAGGCGTCTGCTTGAACACGCTGTCGCGGTAGCCGAAGCCGCAAGCAGTCGCGTCGAGTGCGACCAGTTCGCCGCGCGTACGGTCGAAGGCCTCGACTGCATGGATGCGGTCGGCAACCTCGACACCGTAGGCGCCGATGTTCTGGATCGGCGCCGCGCCCACGGTGCCAGGGATCAGCGCCAGGTTTTCCAGGCCGCCCAGGCCTTGGGCCAGCGACCACATCACCACGTCGTGCCAGGACGCGCCGGCGGCGGCGCGGACCTGCGCCTGGACGCCGTCGTCGGCGACGATGGCCCGGCGGGTGTCGACGATCGCCAGCGCCGCATCGACATCGTCGACGAACAGCAGGTTGCTACCGCCGCCGAGCACCAATGGCGGCGCCTCGCCGAGCGCGTCAAGCGCCTGCGGCAATGCCGCGGTGTCGCCGACCTCGAGCAGTCGGCGCGCCTGCGCCGGGACGCCGAAGGTGTTGCGGGTGCGCAGGTCGACGCGTTCGCGCAGATCGAACGGGGCGGACATCGGCGGCTCAGCGCTCCGACGCAGGACTAGGGTCGTTGGCATCGCGGCGCCCGCGGATCGCCTCCACGCAGTCGCCGACCAGCGCCGGCCCGCGATAGACCAAGCCCGAGTAGACCTGGACCAGCGACGCGCCGGCCGCGATCTTGCTGGCGGCGTCGGCGCCGCGGACGATGCCGCCCACGCCGACCAGCGGGATGGTCGCGGGCAGCTGCGCGCGCAGCTTGCCCAGCACTGCGGTGGCCCGATCCATCAGCGGCGCACCGGACAGGCCACCGGCCTGCGCGGCGGTCGCGTCGCTTTCGACGCCTGTGCGCGCGATGGTGGTGTTGGTCGCGATGACACCGTCCACCGCCAGGTCGCCGAAGACCCGGGCCGCGGCCTCGATGCCGCCGTCGTCGAGATCGGGTGCGATCTTCACCAGCACCGGCACGCGGCGCCGATGCTGGGCGGCCAGTCGCTCCTGTGCCTCGCGCAGGGTGCCGATCAGGCGCTGCAGGGCCTGCGCTTCCTGCAGGTCACGCAGCCCCGCGGTATTGGGCGAGGAGATGTTGACGGTGACGTAGTCGGCCAGCGGATAGACCCGCTGCAGACAATGCAGGTAGTCGTCGGCGGCCGCCTCGTTGGGGGTGTCCTTGTTCTTGCCGATGTTGATGCCGAGCACGCCGTCGCGGCGTGCGCGCTCGACATTGGCGACCAGCACATCGACCCCCGCATTGTTGAAGCCCAGCCGGTTGATCAGTGCGCGATGCTGCGGCAGCCGGAACATCCGCGGCTTCGGGTTGCCGTCCTGCGGGCGCGGGGTCACCGTGCCGATTTCGACGAAGCCGAATCCCAGCGCGAACAGCGCATCGATGTGCGCGCCGTTCTTGTCCAGCCCCGCGGCGAGGCCGACGGGGTTGGGGAAGCGCAGGCCGAAGACCTCGGTCGGCAGCGGTGCCGGCGCGCCGCCGAGCATCGACGACAGGCCGGCGCGGTGCGCGGCATCGAGCGCGGCCAGCGTCAGATGGTGGGCGCGCTCGGCATCGAGCCGGAACAGCAGCGGTCGGGCGAGTCCGTACACCTCAGCTCGCCGTCCCGAGCCAGAACAGGCCGCCGAAGAACAGCATCAGCACCACGATGCCGACGACCGTCGCGACGAACTGCACATAGCCCAGCACCAGCCCGGCCACGGCCATGCCGTCGCCGTCGAGCTCGGGCGTGCGGCGGATTTCCGCACGCGCCAGATGGCCGGTGATCACCGCCACCAGGCTGCCCAGCCAAGGCAGCAGGCTCCAGCCCAACAGGCCGCAGACCAGGCTGGTGACTGCCAGGGCGCTGGTCCGTCTCACAGGTCGAACTTGATGCCCTGGGCCAGGGGCAGGGCGTCGGAGTAGTTGATGGTGTTGGTCTGCCGGCGCATGTAGGCGCGCCAGGCGTCGGAGCCCGACTCGCGGCCACCGCCGGTCTCCTTCTCGCCGCCGAATGCGCCGCCGATCTCGGCGCCGGACGTGCCGATGTTGACGTTGGCGATGCCGCAGTCCGAACCGCGCGCCGACAGGAAGCGCTCGGAGGCCTTGAGGTCGTTGGTGAAGATCGCCGACGACAGGCCCTGCGGCACGTCGTTCTGCATGTCGATCGCCTCGTCGAGCTGCTCGTACTTCATGACGTAGAGGATCGGCGCGAAGGTCTCGGCCTGCACCACCTCGGCATCGTTCGACAGCCCGGTGACGATGGTCGGCAGCACGAAGAAGCCCTTGCGGTCGTCGAGCGCCTTGCCGCCGCTCTCGATCGTGCCGCCCGCGGCCTTGGCCTTCTCGATCGCCGCCAGGTAGGCGTCGACCGCGTCGCGCGAGTTCAGCGGCCCCATCAGATTGGCCGCATCGGTGGGGTCGCCGATCCGCGATTCGACCTGGGCGTAGGCGGTCTTGAGCTTGGCCAGCACGTCGTCGAAGATCGAAGCGTGCACGAACAGCCGGCGCGTGGTCGTGCAACGCTGGCCGGCGGTACCGACCGCACCGAACACGATCGCCGGGATCGCCAGCTTCAGGTCGGCGGTCGGGTCGACGATGATCGCGTTGTTGCCGCCCAGTTCGAGCAGCGAGCGCCCCATGCGGCGCGCGACGCGCTCGCCGACGTGGCGGCCGACCTGGGTCGAGCCGGTGAAGCTGACCAGCGCGATGCGCTTGTCGTCGACGAACGCCTGGGCCAGATCGCTGCCGGCGTCGTTGAACAGGAAGAAGATGTCCGGGAAGCCGCCGGCCCGCAGCGCTTCGTTGCAGATCTTCATCGAGGCGATCGCCGACAGCGGCGTCTTCGGCGACGGCTTCCAGATCGTGACATTGCCGCAGACCGCGGCGACGAAGCTGTTCCAGGCCCAGACCGCGACCGGGAAATTGAACGCGCTGATCACGCCCACCAGGCCCAGCGGGTGCCACTGCTCGTACATGCGGTGGCCGGGGCGCTCGGAATGCATGGTCAGGCCGTAGAGCTGACGCGACAGACCGACGGCGAACTCGCCGATGTCGATCATCTCCTGCACTTCGCCGTCGCCTTCGGGCTTGGACTTGCCCATCTCCAGCGCGACCAGCGAACCGAGCGCGTCCTTGTGCGTGCGCAGCGCCTCGGCGCACAGCCGGATGGCCTCGCCGCGGCGCGGCGCCGGCGTCGTGCGCCATTCGCGGAACGCGGCCTGGGCGCGGGTCACGATGGTCTCGTAGTCGGCCTGCGAGGTCGCCAGCACCTGCGCCAGCGACTCGCCGCTGGCCGGGTTGACCGGAGTCAGCGTGCCGGCACCGGTATCACGGGCCCATTCGTTGTTGCCGAGGTAGGTGCCCGATTCGGTGGTCTCGAGGCCGAGCGCGGTGAGGACGGGATGGGACATCGCGGAAAACTCCTGGTGTGCGCCGGCGCCGCTGGGCGGCGCTGGCGAAGAAGGGGGTGCGACGCGGCGGGACCGCCGCTGGGGGATGGTCGCGGAACTGGCGACCCCGGCACGATTCGAACGTGCGACCTTCCCCTTAGGAGGGGGATGCTCTATCCAGCTGAGCTACGGGGCCATCGGGGTATTGTAGGTCACCTGTGCGAACGGTGTGCTGGACGCGGACGTGTCCGAGCGCGTTAGGCGCAGCTGCGCAGGGCCGTCCGCGCCTGCGTTGCGGGGCCGCTGGCGGCCTTGCGATCGTGTGGCAGACCGTCAGTCCAGCTCGAATCGCGTCACCTCGGCTACCAGTTGCCGGCTGCGCCGGATCGCATGCGTGCCGTCGCTGCAGCGTGTGCCGGGCGCATCGGATTCCGCTCCCGAGGGCCGGGTCGCCGAGCGCCAGATCCAGCCCCAGGTCGCGAGCATCCCGAGCGCGCCGACCGCGAGGCTGCCCCAGACCCAGGCTGCGGCCGTCGCGCCTGCGCCGGAATCGCGCAGGCCTGCGACCGCGACCACCACCAGCACCCAGGCGATCCACCAGGGCGTGCCGCACAGTGCCATGTTGAGCGTCTGCGCGCGCAGCAATTGCGCGAGCCGCTTCTGGATCCTGACCACCGGCGCGTCGTAGTCGACGGCGGCCGCGAGCGACAGCGTGGTGACGGCGCCGATCAGGGTCAGGACCCCGAATACGTGGACGGCCAGACCGGCGACCAGGAAGGCCGGGGTGTCGAGCTGCTGCGTCCAGCAGGCGGCGCCGAGCCAGGCCAGCGCGGCACCGAGCGACAGCTGCAGCCATTGGCCGACGAGCAGGGGGCGCAACCGGCGACGCGCCTGCAGCAGCCGGTCCTCGCGCAGCAGGTCGGTCTGCAGGCGTTCCTGTTGCGCCAGGCGGCGTTCGAGCGCCTGCCAGGCCATCTTGAGGTCGTCGTGTTCCATCGCAGGTTCCCGGGTCAGAGTTCGTCGCGGATGCGCTGGCGCAGCCGGCCGATCTTGGTGGCGACATTGGTTTCGGTCAGGCCGAGCACCTCGGCGGTCTCGCGGTGGCTGCGGCCGTCGAGGTAGAGCAGCAGCAATGCGCGGTCGAGCGGCCGTTGCGCATGGATGAAGCGGTACAGCGCGCGAACCTGCTGCTCGGCCTGTGGATCGGCGGCGTTCGGATCGGCGATATCGTGCAGCGCGGCGTCGAATGGCGCCGCATGGCGGCTGCGCAGCCCGACGCGGCGGACACGTGTGATCGCGACGTTGAGCGCAATCCGATACAGCCACGTCGGGAACGGCCGCGCCGGGTCGTAGCGCGGCCAGGCCAGCCACGCCTGGGCCGCGATTTCCTGCATCAGATCGGCGCGATCGTCCGGATCGCGGCAGTAGCTCGCCGTGACGGTGGCGACGAGGCCGCGATGCGCATCGAACAGCTGCGCGAATCGCGCGCGATCGTCCTTGGGCAGCGCTGCCGGAGACGGGGCCATAACGGGGTCGAAGGTGTCGGGCATGCAGGATGGTTCGCGCCACGGCGTCGGACATCACACCACGGGCGCGAGGATCGTCGACCGGGCGCCACCGCTCAATGGAAATCGCGCGAGGGCAGCGGCATCGTGCCGAGCAGGTCGCTGAGGTCGTGCAGGTCGCCGGCGATGAGGTGGGCGACGCCGTCGACCCGCTCCCAGCGGCCGCGCACGGCGAGCAGCCGCGATTCGAGCAGGGCGCGCCGGCGGCGGATCGCCAAGTGCGACCAGACGATGACGTTGATCATGCCGGTCTCGTCTTCGAGGGTGACGAAGATGGTGCCCTTGGCGGTGGCCGGGCGCTGGCGCTGGGTCACCAGGCCAGCAACGTGCACGCCGCTGCCGTGGCGCCGGGCTTGCAGGTCGCGCAGGCCGATGATCCGGCGTGCGGTCATCTGCGGACGCAGCAGCGCCATCGGATGCGGGCCCAGGCTCAGGCCCAGGGCGCGGTAGTCGGACAGGATCTCCTCGCCAGCGGCGGGCGCGGGCAGGGCGACCGCGGCCTCGTCGGGACTGCCGGGCAGCAACGGCCGCCGCTGCTCGATGCCGGCGACCGCCCAGCGCGCGGCATTGCGGTGGCCGGCCAGGCTGCGCAGCGCATCGGCCTCGGCCAGCGCCTGGCGCGCCTTGGCCTCGAGCCCGGCGCGCAGGACCAGGTCGGCGATGTCGGCGAACGGCCGCCGGTCGCGTTCGGCGACGATGCGATGCGCGGCCGCCTCGGGCAGCCCCGCGACCAGGCGCAGGCCGAGCCGGATTGCCGGCTGAACGCCCGGATCGGCGTCGCTGCGCCAGGGCCGGCCACCGACCAGCGTGCTGTCGTAGTCGCTGTGCAGCACGTCGACCGGCAGCACCTCGACGCGGGCGCGCTGCGCGCTGCCGCGGCGGGCGTCCTGCACGATCTGGCTGGGCGAGTAGAAGCCCATCGGTTGGGCATTGAGCAGGCCGCAGGCGAACGCGGCCGGCTCGTGGCGCTTGAGCCAGCAACTGGCGTAGACCAGCTTGGCGAACGAGGCGGCGTGGCTCTGCGGAAAGCCGTAGGAGCCGAAGCCCTTGATCTGGTCGAAGATCTGGTCGATGAATTCCTGCGAATAGTCCTTCGCCAGCATGCGCTCGCGCACCCGCACCCGGTGCTGTTCCATGTCGCCGCCGCGCCGCCAGGCCGCCATCGAGCGCCGCAGGTGGTCGGCCTCGCTGTCGGTGTAGTTGGCTGCCTTCATCAGCAGTTCCATGACCTGCTCCTGGAACAGCGGCACGCCAAGCGTGGGTTCGAGGATGCTGCGGATCTCGTCGTTGGGATAGTCGACCGCTTCGCGGCCCTGCCGCCGGCGCAGATAGGGATGCACCATGTCGCCCTGGATCGGGCCGGGGCGCACGATCGCCACTTCCACCACCAGATCGTAAAAGCGCGCCGGCTTGAGCCTGGGCAGCATCGCCATCTGTGCGCGCGACTCGATCTGGAACACGCCGACGGTGTCGGCGATCTGGATCATCTTGTATGTGGCCTTGTCCTCGGCGGGAAGGGTGGCGAGCTCGAACCGCCGCCCGCGATGGCCGCGCACCAGGTCCAGCGTCTTGCGGATGCAGGTCAGCATGCCCAGCGCAAGGCAATCGACCTTGAGCAACTGCATCGTCTCCAGGTCGTCCTTTTCCCACTGGATGATCGTGCGATCGGCCATCGCCGCGTTCTCGACCGGGACCAGATGCGAGAGCGGGGCATCGGAAATGACGAAACCGCCGACGTGTTGCGACAGGTGTCGCGGATGGCCGCGCAAGCCCTCGGTCACCAGCAGGATCTTGCGGATCAGCGGGTTGTCCAGGTCGAAGCCCGCCTCGGCGATGCGCTGTTCCATCGGCGTGTCGCCATTGCCCCAGCCATAGCAGGTGGCCAGCAGCGCGATCTGGTCGTCGGGCAGGCCGAAGGCCTTGGCGACATCGCGCACCGCGCTCTTGCCGCGGTAGCTGATCACCGTCGCGGCGAGGGCGGCCCGCTCGCGGCCGTACTTGGCGTAGACGTACTGGATGACTTCCTCGCGTCGCTGGTGCTCGAAGTCGACGTCGATATCGGGCGGCTCGTCGCGCTGCTCGGACAGAAAGCGCGCCATCAGCAGCCGGGTCTCGTCAGGGTTCACCGCGGTGATGCCCAGCGCGTAACAGACCGCCGAGTTCGCCGACGAGCCGCGGCCCTGGCACAGGATCTCCTGCTTGCGGGCAAAGGCGACGATGTCCGCCACGGTCAGGAAGAAGGCCTCGTAGCCCTTCTTGGCGATCAGTGCGAGCTCGAATTCGATCAGCTCGCGCACCTGGGGCGTCGGGCCGTCGGGCCAGCGCTCAACGATGCCGCGCTCGGTCAGCGCCCGCAGCCAGGTGGTCGGGGTGTGGCCGTCGGGGACGAGCTCGACCGGGTAGTCGTAGCGGATGCTGCGCAGGTTGAAGCTGCAACGGCGCGCCAGCGCTGCGGCTGCCTCCATCAGCGCCGCGCCGTAGATGTTGCCCAGCGCGCGCCGGGTGCGCAGGTGGCGCTCGCCATTGCGGAACAGGTGCGTGCCGCAGTCGGCCAGCGGGGTGTTGCGGGCGATCGCGGTGAGTGTGTCCTGCAGCATGCGCTCGCGCCGGGTGGCCATGTGCGCATCGCCGCTGGCCAGCGCCGGCAGCCCCAGCGTGCGCGCCAGTGCCAGCAACGCGTCCAGGCGCGCGGCGTCATCGCGTTCGCGGTGCAGCTCCACGGCCAGGTACGCGCGCGCGCCGAACAGGCCGTGCAGCCAGCGGCCCTCGTCCGGATCGGGGGTTTCGCCCGGCAGCCACAGCGCGAACAGTCCGTCGGCCGCGCCCTGCAGCACGGTGGCCATGTCCTCGCGTGTGAGCCGGTAATGGCCCTTGGCGGCAGCGCGCCGTGCCTGGGTGATCAGTGCGCAGAGCGTGCGGTAGCCGGCGATCGTCTCGACCAGCAGCACGCAGCGCAGGCCGTCGACGAGCCGGAATTCGCTGCCGACGATCAGCTTGAGCCCGGTGCCTTCGGAGGCTTCGAGCGCGCGCACGATCCCGGCCAGCGAGCACTCGTCGGTGATCGCCAACGCCTCGTAGCCGCAATGCACCGCACGCTGGAACAACTGTTCGGCATCGGAGGCGCCGCGCAGGAACGAGAAATCCGACAGGCAGTGCAATTCGGCGTACGGCGGCGATCCGGCGTCGCGCGCATCGGGGGCGACCGCATCGTTGGCCGCTTCGCGCAGCCGGTGCGCGACCGTCCAGGCCCGCGGCGGCTGGCCGCCGGGCGTGTCGCGGTCGACGCCGTCGATCGTGCTCATCGCCGCTGGTCCGAAGGCGCCGCAACCGGCCTGCGCGCGCCGGTCATGCGAACCACCCGTGCAGCATCCAGCCGTCGCGTTCGCCGACCGGCACGAAGGCCCAGGCGCGCTGCCCGTTGGAGGTCTCGACGCAGTAGTAGTCCCGGCGTGCGTCGCCATCGTCCCACCAGCCGCTTTCCAGCCGTTCCGGACCTGACAGCACGCGCAGCCGCGGGTCGCGCAACGGGACCGGTTCGGGCAACAGCCACGCCGGGCGCGGCGGCCGGGGCGGGGCGGCCTCAATGGTGGCGGCGTCGCCGGACACCCGCCGCCAGGCGCGTTCGGGCCGTGGATCGCCGGCCGGGGCGACGCGATGCACGGCGTCGTCGCCGAGCCGCGCGCGCAGACGCTCACGTAGCTGCGGCCAGTCCACGGCCTGCTGCGGACGCGGGTCGAACAGATCGCGGCTGGCCGGCACGAATGGCGGCAACTGGTGGGCGACCAGCCCCAGCGCGACGACCGGGCGGTCGACCTCGGTGCGCTCGAGCCGGCTGCGTGCCAGTTCGAACAGCAGCGCCGGGTCGCGCTCGGGCGCGAGCAGACCGACCTCGACATCGGTGCGGCCGCTGGCGTGCTCGAGCCGCAGCGTGAAGCGCTGCACCCCGCCGTCGCGGATCGACAGGTAGGTCGCCAGGTCGCCAGTCAGCCGGCGCAGTGGGAACAGCAGCGCGGTGTGACTCTCGACCTCGTAGCCCAGCTCGACGCGGGCATCGAAGCGGTCGGGCGGGGTGTAGCAGTCGAGCGGGTCGTCGACATCGCCATAGAGCCGGTCGAGATGCTCGAGCACCGCGACCCCGCAACGGCGCCGCAGCGCATCGCGCGGCAGGCTGCGCACGTCGGCCAGGTGGCGCAGGCCCATGCGGTGCAGGCGTTCGCCGGCATCGTCGGGCAGCGCCGCGCGCCGGATCGGCGCGCGGTCGAGCAGGGCCCGCAGCGCGCCCGGCTCGGTTACCGCCAGGCCGTCGCGCAGCCCGGCGAGCACGCGCGCCGCACGCGGTGTCGGCGCCAGCGCGATGCGGTGCCGGAAGCCGAGCGTGTCGAGTTCCTGGCGCAGCCGGCGCTCGAACGTCGGCCAGGGCCCGAACAGGCGGAAGCTCGCCTGGGCCTCGAGTACGATCGCGCGCGGCCACTGCGCGCTGACCAGCGAGCTGTGGCGATAGGCCCAGGCGGCGAGGAAGCGCTGGCAGCGCGCTTCGGCCCCGGCATCGTGATCGACGGTGCGCACGTCGGCCAGCAGTGCATGCGCGGCCGACAGCCGCATGCCGGATTTCAGGCCGGCGGCAGCGGCGGCGGCGTTGACCGCGTGCAGGCGCCGCAACTGCGCCGGGCCTTCGACCAGCGCCAGCGGAGCGTCGGGATCGTCGAGGCGGCGCAGGACGGCGTCGAGCGCCAGTTGCGGCAGCAGCAGGCAGGTCCAGAGCATGGCGGGCTCACGCGTGCGCGCAGGCGACGGTGCGCAGCCGGCGCCCCGAAAGCCGACGGGCAGGCGGCCATGCGGTCGGGGCTTGGCTGCGTGTGGGCGGGCGCGGCGGCATCAGTGGGCCAATCGGATCGGGCGCGCCGGCGGCTGCGCGCCGCGGCACTTGCGCACCTGCCACGCGTCGTCGGCGGGCAGATATTCCAACCGCAGTGCGGCGGGGGAGGCGTTGACCGCATGCCGGCGGTCGCGCAGGGCGAAGGCGCAACAGTCGCCGGCGTCGGCCGCGACCTGCAGCCGGCGCAGCGCTCGGTCGTCGGCCGTGCGCGGCCAGCCGAGCACCGCCGCGCAGGCGCCGCTGCGCAGGCACTGCTCGAAGGCCCACAGGGCATCGCGCGGTGGCGCGACCACGATCTCCAGCCGGGCCAGGTCGACCCCGCCGGCCTGCCAGGCCGGCGCATAGGCGATGTAGGGCGGATCGACCAGCACCACCCGGCCGCCGGCTGCGGTCATGCGCGCCAGCGCCGGCAGCAGCAAGGCGATCTCGCCGACGCCATCGGCCGGCAGCAGCAGTTCGGTCAGCGCACCGCGCGGCCAGCCGCGGTCGGGCAGCACCGCATCGAGCGCGGCCATCCCGGTCGGTTCGCCATCGCCGGCCGTCGCCGTCCCGCGACCGGCGTGCCAGACCGTGCGTGCGGCCAGCAAGGCGTCCAGGGGCAGAACCTGGCCCATCAGCCCTGCCGCACCAGTCCGCAGAACAGGCCCTCGATCGCGAAGTCGGCGCCCGGCGGTACCACGATCGGTGCGTACGCCGGGTTGCGCGGCAGCAGGCGGATGCCGTCGGCGCTCCGCTGCAGCCGCTTGATCGTCAGTTCGCCATCGAGCCGGGCGACCACCGTCTGTCCGTCGCGGGCATCGGCGCTGCGGTGCACCCCGACCAAGTCGCCGTCGAGGATGCCGTCGTCGATCATCGAGTCGCCTTGCACCTGCAGCAGGTAGTCGGGTCGAAGCGAGAACACGCCGCGGTCGAGCCACAGCTGGCGATCGAGCCCGATGTCAGCACCGATCGGCACGCCAGCCGCGACCCGGCCCAGCACCGGCAGCGCCAGCAACGGCGGGCGCGCGTCCTCGCCGGGCAGGGTCAGGCCGCGCTTGTGATGCGGATGCGCCTCCAACAGGCCGGCCGCGGTCAGCGCCTGCACGTGCTTGTGCGCGGCGCTGCGCGAGGCGAAACCGAAGTGCGCGGCGATCTCGGCCAGGCTCGGGGGGCGGCCGGCACGGATCCGGTCGCGGACGAAGGCCAGCACAGCGGCGCGTTGGGGGGGAGAGAGAGCATGGTGTACATTTGTACACCTTCCGCGCCACGTTGACGAGAGGGCAGGACCCCGACCCGCGCGGCGCCGGCAAAACCGGGGTCAGAGTGCAATTTTGCAAGGCGAAATTGCACTCTGACCCCGGTTTTCCTGATGTCGGCAAAGACCTTTTTCACCTGCCGGCCATCGCGCCGGTCCTATGGTCGGGGCCCACCGCGGCGGTCGTCCGATGCCTCGGCCACGCACGCAGTCCCGTCACCGGAGCCCGGCGTCATGGCGCGCAAGAAGACCCTCAAGCTGGCCACGTTCAACGTCAACGGCATCGGCAAGCGGTTGCCGCAGTTGCTGGCCTGGCTGGAAGCGGCGCGCCCCGACGTGGTGGCGCTGCAGGAACTCAAGGCCGCCGATGCCGCGTTCCCGGCCCAGGCGCTGGAGGCGGCCGGCTACGGGGCGATCTGGCAGGGGCAGCGGGCCTGGAACGGCGTGGCGCTGCTGGGCCGCGACACGATGCCGGTCGAAAGCTGCCGCGGCCTGCCGGGCGATCCGGACGACGACCAGAGCCGCTACATCGAGGCGGCGGTGCATGGCATCGTGGTCGGCGCGCTGTACCTGCCCAACGGCAATCCGCAGCCCGGTCCCAAGTTCGACTACAAGCTCGCGTGGATGCAGCGCCTGGCCAAGCATGCGCGCACGTTGGTCGGCCTGGCCCATCCGGTCGTGCTGATGGGCGACTACAACGTCATCCCGACCGATGCGGATGTCTACGATCCCAAGGCCTGGCGCAAGGACGCGCTGATCCAGCCCGAGGTGCGGGATGCCTTCGAGCGGCTGCTGGCGCAGGGCTGGACCGATGCGCTGCGGCATGTGCTCGGCGATCAGGCACAGGTCTACACGTTCTGGGACCATTTTCGGCAGCACGCCGAGCGCGACCGCGGCCTGCGCATCGATCATCTGCTGGTCAATGCGGTGCTGGCCGACCGGCTGCGCAAGGCGGGCGTGGACCGTTGGCTGCGGCTCGAGCCGGGCGCCAGCGACCATGCGCCAACCTGGATCGAGGTCGCGGCCGGCTGAAGCGGTTCACGCACGGCCCACGCCCGCAGCGGGAAGGTGGCGCCACCGCAGCCTTTGGAGATCACCATGTCGGACGACAAAAGCAAGACCGGCGCCGCCGATCGCGATCGCATCAACGTCGACGAGGATTACGAGCTTCGTTACTGGACCCAGGCGCTGGATGTCACGCCCGAGCAGTTGCGCGAAGCAGTCGCGGCCGTGGGGCCGATGGCCAGGGATGTGCGTCGCCATCTGGGCAAGTAGCACGCACGGCTTACGACCCGGCGCGCACCTGTGCCACAACGACGAAGGGTTGGACGGCGAACCGTCCAACCCTTCGTTTCGAACCGGGAATGACTTGGTGGAGCGGAGGAGGATCGAACTCCCGACCTTCGCATTGCGAACGCGACGCTCTCCCAGCTGAGCTACCGCCCCACGATGGGCGCAATTATACGGAGCGTTCGACCAACCCGCCAGCCTTTTCTAGCAACGGTGCGAGCGTGGGTTCGAGCTGGGCGCGGCGCCAGCCCGACAACGCGCCGGGCCAGTCGGCGCCTTCGACCAAGGCTTCGAGCCACTTGCGCGAGGCGAGCACGCCGTCAGGCAAGCCGAGCTCGGCACTGCGCGCGGCTACCGCCTGTTGCAGTTGCTTCAGGCGCTTGCGGTCGGGCTCCTCGGCGCGTGCGATCGGCGCCTCGGCCTCGTCGGGCAGTTCGGTGACGAGCGCCTCCCAGATCGCGGCGCCGAGTTTGCGCGGGGCTTTGGGATGGGCATCGAGCCGGCGCTGCAGCACGGCCGGATCGGCCGGCGGATCGCGTGCGAGCAGCGTGGCCAGTTCGTTGTCGAGAATCCAACTGCGTGGCCGGTCGTGGCTGCGGGCGTAGTGCTCGCGCCAGCGCAGCAGGCGCAACAAGCGGCGCTGCGCGTCGGCGTCGAGAAACAGACCGGTGCGCCCACCCAGTTGTGGCCAGCGCTCGCCTTCCATGTTGCCGGCCGTCGCGACCAGCCGCGCGCAGTCCTCCTCCAGCCAGGCCTCGCGGCCGAGCACGGCGATCTTCGCGGCCAGCGTTTCGTGCAGCGCGAACAGGTGCTCGACATCGTCGGCGGCGTATTCGAGCTGGGTCGGCGACAGCGGCCGCCGCAACCAGTCCGAGCGGGTTTCGCCCTTGGGCAGTGCGATACCGAGCGTGTCCTGCACCAGCCGCTGGTAGCCCATCCCTGAGCCGGTGCCGGCCAGGGCCGCGGCGATCTGGGTGTCGAACAGCGGCGCCGGCGCCACGCCGCAGGCATGGCCCAGCGCGATCAGGTCCTCGCTGGCGCTGTGCATGATCTTGACGATGGTCGGGTCGGCCAGCAGCGGGCGCAGCGCGTCGAGCATGCCGGGGACCAAGGGGTCGACCAACAGCACGTCGATGCCGCCGTCGTCGCGTTCGAGCGCGACCTGCACCAGGGCCAGTTGGGGCCAGAACGTCCGCTCGCGGATGAATTCGGTGTCGAGCCCGACGCGGGCGGATGCCGCCTGGAGTCGGGACTGGAGAGTCGCCGGATCGTCGATCCAGCATGCAGGGGAAGAAGGCATGCGCGACAGCCTAACGGCGGCATGCGGGAGCGGCAATCGTGAAGCCGGCGCATCGTCGCCCCGGCTGTGATCGATTAATCTGACGCGATGCGGTCATGGGAGCCAGCGTTGCGCGCAGTCGTCGTGGTCGGAGTGCTGGGCGCGTTGCTGCTGCTGGGCAGCGGCTGCGACGGCGACACCCGCAGCGAAAAGGCCTCGGGCGGCGACGGCAGCGTGACCATCAGCGGCGACGACCGGATCGCCGGCGAGCTCAACTGGCAGCCGCCATTGGTTGCGATTCCCCCCGAAGCGGCGGACGAGGCTCGCACGCGCGCGGCCGATGCCCTGGCCGCCGACGACCTGTACGCGACCGCCGATTCGGCGATCCCGCTGTATCTGGCCCTGCAGCAGTTGCCCGGCCACGAGCGCGTGGCGCGGACCGGGCTGCGCCGCGCGCAGGCCCGGCTGCTCGTACTGGGCGATCGCGCGTTGGACGAGGCCGACAACCGCGATTCGATCGCCGGCCTGCGCGCTGCGCACGAGTTCGCCGCGGTCGCGCGTTATCTCGCCGCCGACGACGAGGCCGTGGTCCGGTATCTGGAACGCGTCGACGAGAGCGATCGGCTGTGGGACCTCAACCGCGAGGCCGAGCGCGCGCTCGTCGCTGGCGAACTGGGCGAGGAAGGCGGCGGCGCACTGGCCGGCTTCCGCGAGGCGGCGGCGTTGCGCCCCGGCCAGCCGCGTGCGCTGCAGGGGTTGGCCGCGGTCGAGAGCGCGCTGATCCGGCGCGCCGAGGACGCCGGCACGCAAGGCGATTTCCGCACCGCCGCGCGTTGGTTGGCCTATGCCACGACTGTCCGGCCCGGGTTCGCGACCGTGCCCGATGCCGAGCGGCGCATCGCGCACATGCGCGCAGTGCGCATCCAGCGGCTGCGCGATGCCGGCGTCGAGGCGCTGCCGAAGATCAACGGCGTGGCGACCGCGCGCGCGCGGCTGGCCGAGATCCTGGCGATCGCCTCGCCCGGCGATCCGGTGGCGCTGGATCTGCGCGAGCGCATCGACCGGGCGGTCCACTACGGCGACTTCCGGCCCGGTCAGGTGTTCACCGATGCGCTGGAAGGCGGTGCGCGCGGGCCGCAGCTGGTCGTGCTGCCGCACGGCGGTTTCATGATGGGTGCGCTGCCCGGCGACGAGACTGCCGACGACAATGAAAAGCCGCGCCATGCGGTGCGCTTCGAGCGCGGCTTTGCGATGGGCGTGCGCGAAGTGAGCGTCGGCGAATTCCGTCGCTTCATCGAGGCGACGGGCTACCAGACCCGTGCCATGCGCCGCGGCTTCTCGATGGTCTACGACGAACGCACCGGCAACTTCCTGCGCCGCAGCAACGTCGACTGGCGCTCGGACTACGTCGGCCGTCCGGCCGGCGAAACCATGCCGGTGCTGCATGTCAGCGCCAAGGACGCGCAAGCCTATGTCGACTGGCTGTCGGCGCAGAGCGGGCAGCGCTACCGGTTGCCGAGCGAGGCCGAGTTCGAATACGCCTATCGCGCCGGCACCAGCGAGCGCTGGCCCTGGGGCGAGGGCACGCCACCGCCCGAAGCCGGCAATGTCACCGGCGCGCTCGACCGCTCACCGTCGGGGCGGACCTGGGGCAATGCATTTCCCGGTTACGGAGACGGGTACTGGGGCCCGGCCCCGGTGGCCAGCTTCCCGCCCAATCGTTGGGGCGTATACGACCTGGCCGGCAATGTCAGCGAGTGGATGGCCGATTGCTGGCATGCGACCTACCGCCGGGCGCCGGAGGACGGCTCGGCCTGGGTCAATCCAGGCTGCCGCGACCAGGTGATCCGGGGCGGCTCGTGGGCAAGCTCGCCGGCGCAGACCCGGGCCAGCTGGCGGGCACTCGCTTCCGTCGACACGACCAATGCCAGAATCGGCTTCCGCGTCGTCCGCGACCTTTGACCGCCGCCGGTCCTGCCGGCACTGGAGAACGAGATGAGACAGGATCCCTTCGGTCGCGGCCGGCAGCAGCCCGGCCGTGCGCCGCGTCGTGGCTTCAACCTGCGGTGGGTAATCCTGCTGCTGTTCGGGCTCTACGGCGCGTACTACTACATCTCCAACCGCTCGGTCGATCCGGTCACCGGCGAGACGGTGCTGATCGACCGCGGCCTGAGCGTCGACGACGAGAAGGCACTCGGTCTGCAGGCCTACCAGGAGATCCTGGGCCAGGAGCGGGCGGTGGCGCCCGACAGCCCGGTCGCCCGCGACGTGCGTGCGATCGCTGACCGGCTGATCGCCAAGGTCGGTGTGGTCGAGGCCGAGCTGGCGCGCGAGAACGGGCTGGCGCCGACGCGCTTCTCCGAGACCTTCGACTGGGAGGTCAATGTCATCGAGTCCGACCAGGCCAACGCCTTCTGCCTGCCTGGCGGCAAGATGGCGGTCTACACCGGGCTGGTGCCGGTGGCACAGACCGCGGATGCGATGGCGGTGGTGATGGGCCACGAGATCGCGCACGCGCTGTTGCGCCACGGCGCCCAGCGCATGGCTCAGCAGCGGCTGACCCAGATCGGCCAGACCGCCGGCGCGATGAGCGGCATGGACCCGCAGCAACAGCAGATGGTCATGGCGGCGATGGGCTATGGCTATCTGCTGCCCTATGCCCGCAAGCACGAGACCGAAGCCGATGCGGTCGGGCTGATGCTTGCCGCGGCGGCGTGCTTCGATCCGCGCGAAGCGGTGCCGCTATGGCAGCGCATGGGGGAGGCCAGCGGCGGGCAGGCGCCGCCGGAGTTCTCGTCGACCCATCCCAATCCCGGCACCCGCATCCAGACCCTGGAAGCGCTGATGCCCAAGGCGCTCGAGTACCGCGCGAAGTTCTGCGAGGACGCGCAGACCGCCGCGCGCTGAGCGCGCGGCCGGGCTTCAGAAGCTCATGAACAAGCCGCCGTTGACCGGCAGGTTGACGCCGGTGATGTAGCCGGCATCGTCGGCCGCCAGGAACGCGACCGCACGGGCGATGTCCTCGGGCTGGCCGACGCGGCCCACCGGCACGCTGGCGACGGTGCGCGCGAGTACTTCAGGCGGCATCGCCGCGGTCATCGGCGTGGCGATGTAGCCGGGCGACAGACTGTTGACGGTGATGCCCTTGGCGGCGACCTCACGTGCGAGCGACATCGTGAATCCGTGCAGGCCAGCCTTGGCCGCGGCGTAGTTGGTCTGGCCGAAATTCCCGGTCTGGCCGCTGACCGAACTGATGTTGACGATGCGTCCGAAGCCGCGCGTCGCCATGCCCTCGACCGCGTGGCGGCAGAGATTGAACACGCTGCCCAGATCGATGTGCAGCACTTCGTCCCACTGCGTACGCGTCATCTTGCGCAGGGTGGCATCGCGGGTGATGCCAGCGGCATTGACCAGGATGTCGAGCCGGCCATGCCGTGCCTCGATGTCGGCGACCGCCGCCGCGCAGGCGTCGAAGTCGCCGACGTCGAGCGCCAGCGTCTCCACTTGTGGTGCCGCCGGATCGCGGCCGGTCTCGAGCCGCGCAGGATCGCGCGCCAAGTCGGCGGCGATCACGCGGCAGCCATCGGCGGCCAGGCGCATGCAGATTGCGCGGCCGATCCCGCCCAGGCCGCCGGTGACCAGCGCGATCCGAGGCGACGCGCTCATGCGAACGGGCGCCCGCTCGGGCACGGATGCGGCGCGCGCTGGATCAACGGCCGCGCTTGTCGCCCGGGCGGTCGGTGTGGACGCCGCCGGTCATGGTCTTCTGGAATTCCTTCCACATTTCCAAATTGCGCTCGGTGAGCTGGTTCATCATCGCCCATGGCGTCTGCCCGAGCAGGCCGCCCATCTGCTGGCGGAACTGCTGCTGCTGGTCGAGGAAGACCTGCATCGAGCGTTCCAGGTAGCTGCCCATGAACCCCTGCATCGAATCGCCGTAGAAGCGGATGATCTGGCTCAGCAACTGGGTCGAGAGCACCGGCTCGCCGTCCGACTCCTGGTCGGAGATGATCTGCAGCAGGACCGAGCGGGTCAGGTCCTCGCCGCTCTTGGCGTCGCGCACCTCGAAGTTCTCGCCGTCGACGATGAGTTGGCGCACGTCCTCGATGGTGATGTAGCTGGAGATTTCCGTATCGTAGAGTCGACGGTTGGGGTACTTCTTGATGATGCGCGTGGCGCCCATGAAGCCGGTACTCAAGTCTTTGATGCCGCGCAGCATGGCGCAGCGAGGAAGGGGGCGCAACTGGAACAAGGCATGAATGCGGCCGGCCGCAAGGCGCTGCCGACCGTCCGCCGCGGTATGGACACGCGGCGCGGCCGCCCCCTCACCAGCCCATGTGGTGGCCGCCGTTGATGTCGAGGTTGGAGCCGGTGATCCACGATGCTTCCTCAGCCACCAGGAAGTTGACCGCGTAAGCGATCTCCTCCGGGCGTCCCAGCCGGCCGGTCGGGATGTCGGCGGCGATCTTGGCGCGGACTTCTTCGGGTACCGCCATCACCATGTCGGTGGCGACGTAGCCGGGCGAAACCGTGTTGACGGTGATCCCGAGCTTGGCGTTCTCACGCGCCAGCGAAATCGTGAAGCCGTGCATGCCAGCCTTGGCCGCGGCGTAGTTGGCCTGGCCGTACTGCCCCTTGAGGCCGTTGATCGAACTGATCTGGATGATTCGGCCCCACTTGCGCTCGCGCATGCCCTCGATCACCGGTCGGGTGACGTTGTAGACCGAGTTGAGATTGGTGTTGATGACGTCCTGCCACTGCAGCGCGTGCATCTTGTGGAACGTGCCGTCGCGGGTGATGCCGGCGTTGTTGATCAGGATGTCGATGGGCCCGAGCTGGGACTCGACCTCGCGCACCATGCGCTCGGCCTCGACGTGGTCAGACACATCCCCGGCCGCGATCGCGACCTGGTAGCCGGCCTCGCGCAGCTGTTGTTGCCAGGCCTGCGCCTTCTCCGCGTTGCGGTAATTGGTGGCGACGCGATAGCCGCTGTCGGCCAGGCGCCTGACGATGGCCGTGCCGATACCGCCGGTGCCGCCGGTGACCAATGCCACGCGTGCGCTCATTGCCGCCCTCCCGTTGCGATGCAGGCGTCGCCCCATGGCGACGACAAGCCAGTCTAGCCATGACGCGGAGCGCGTCCAGTGTGCGATGCACCAACCGGATCGGCGATCGGAATACGCGCCGGATCGAAGCGCTCGAGCGCGTCTGCACGCCAAGCCGGCACGCTGTCGGCGGTGAGTGGCGACTGCCCTAATGCCTGCCAGGCTGCGCGCAGCGCGGGCAGGGGATCGGCTGGGTCGGGGGCCTGCGCACCGAGGGACTTGGACAGCTTGCGCCCGGCGGCGTCGCGCAGCAGCGGCAGGTGCACATGGCGCGGAGTGGGCAGCCCGAGCCGCTGCTGAAGCAGGATCTGCCGCGGCGTGGAATCGAGCAGATCGGCGCCGCGGACCACCTCGGTGATGCCCTGGTCGGCATCGTCGACGACCACCGCCAACTGGTAGGCCCACAGTCCGTCGGCCCGGCGCAGCACGAAGTCGCCGACCTCTGCCCACAGGTCCTGCTCGATCCGGCCGCGCAGTCCATCATCGAAGGCGATCCGCGTGCCCGGTGGCACGCGCAGGCGGATCGCAGGATCCGGGCGTGGGCGGCTGGCGACGCAACGCCCGCGATGGATCCCACCGGCGGCTGCCAGCGCACTGCGGCTGCAGTGGCAGACGAACGCGTGGCCGTCGGCCAGCAGCCGGTCGAGCGCTGACTGGTAGAGGGCGTCGCGCGTGCTCTGGCGCACGATCTCGCCGTCCCACTCCAGGCCGCAGGCGCGCAGCATCGCCAACTGCGCGTCGGCGGCGCCGGCGACCTCGCGTGGCCGGTCGACATCCTCGATCCGCACCCGCCACTGCCCGCCGCTGCGGCGGGCCATCAGCCAACTGCCGAGCGCGGCGACCAGCGAGCCGGCATGCAGGGGGCCGGTCGGGGAGGGCGCGAAGCGGCCGCAGGGTCGGGAGGCGGGGGAAAGGGCCGACATCGCGCCGGAACTGTCTCGAACATGAACTGTCACGGGGCGCACACTGTGGCATCGCCGCCCGTGAATTGAAATCATGGGGGTGCGTGCGCAGATTCTTCGCACTCATTCCAATCCCGCCAGACGCAGGCAGACCTTCAAAAGGCCCCCGATGCTCAAGCGCTACGCCCTCCTCATCGCCACCAACTTCGCCGTGCTGGCCCTGGTCAGCATCGTCATGGCCGTTCTCGGCATCAATCCATCGACCTACGCCGGCTTGCTTGTGTTCGCCGCCCTGTTCGGGTTCGGCGGCGCATTCTTCACGCTGGCGATCTCCAAGTGGTCGGCCAAGCGCTTCACCGGGGCGCAGGTGATCACCGAGCCGCGCAACGAGGCTGAGCGCTGGCTGCTGACGACCGTGCAGCGGCAGGCGCAGATGGCCGGCATCGGCATGCCCGAGGTCGCGATCTACGACGCACCGGAGATCAACGCGTTCGCCACCGGCGCTCGTCGCGACGCGTCGCTGGTGGCGGTGTCGACCGGTTTGCTGCGTGCGATGACGCGCGAGGAGGCCGAGGCGGTGCTGGCGCACGAGGTCAGCCACGTCGCCAATGGCGACATGGTGACGATGACCCTGCTGCAGGGCGTCCTCAACACCTTTGTGATCTTCCTGGCCCGCGTGGTCGGCCGGGCGATCGACGGCTACCTGAGCGGCGGCCGCGACAACGGCGGCGGCATTGCCTACTTTGCGATCGTCTTCGTGCTCGACATGATCTTCGGTCTGTTCGCGTCGATGATCGCGATGTGGTTCTCGCGCCATCGCGAGTTCCGTGCCGACGCCGGCGGTGCCCAACTGGCGGGTCGCGAGAAGATGATCGCCGCGCTCGAGCGCCTGGCGCAGACCTACGGCGAGAGCACGCTGCCCAAGCAGGTCGCGGCGTTCGGCATCAGCGGTGGCGTCGGCGGCGGCCTGAAGCGCCTGCTGATGAGCCACCCGCCGCTCGAGGAGCGCATCACCGCGCTGCGCAACGCCAATCTCGATGGCAGCAGCGTCCGGCAGGGCGTGGTGGCCTGAGCCTCATGTTCTAGTGGAACGAAAAGCCCGCCTCTTCGGCGGGCTTTTTCTTTTGGCTTTCTCTTGATTGGCCTTCTTCAGATGAGGGGTATTGCCGAGAGAGCTATCTTCCTTCGGATGGGCATCGGCCTGCCGGCCGGAAGCCGCTTTCCCCTCGGCAGGACATCCTGTCCTGACTCGGGCGCGCGCCATCCATGGCGCGCTTGTCGCGGCCACCGCCCGCCAGTCCGCTGCTGCGGGCGTTCGCAGCCTGACTACGGGGGACGGCGTCGTATTGGAAGAAGTCGCGCGCTTCCGGTCTCAGTGCGTCGTGCTGGTCGGGGATTGCGATAGCGGGCCATGGATGGTCCGCGGCGGCGAGTCATCCATGGATGGATGACCGAGCCGGGGAGCAGTCCCCGGCCGGCGCGACGCGCGTTCCGGAGAAGAAAGCCCCCTGATCGAGTGATCGAGTGGGCACAAGCCAGATTCCCCTGACGTCGGCCAAGAACCTTTGGAACGCGGATTCGCGCCGCGTGGCGACTACTCGAAATCGTAGTGCATGCCTGGCCCGGCCGGGGCGAGGAAGTTGCCTTGCACGTAATCGATGCCGGCGGCGAACAGGATCGACATGCTGGCCGCGTCCTGGACGAATTCGGCGATCGTGCGGATGCCGATTTCGCGCGCCCGCGCCGCGATCTCGCCCAGACGCGCCTGGTTCTCCGCATTGCTCGGCAGCCCCTGGGTGAAACTGCGGTCGAGCTTGAGCAGGTTCGGCTGCAGATGGGTCAGCAACTGGAACGAATCCAGCCCCGCACCGAACTGCTCGAGCGCGAACGCGCAATCGAAGCGCGCGACATGCGCCGCGAAGGCCTGCGTCGCCTTGAGATGCGTGAACACCTTGGACTCGGGCAACTGCAGCACCAGGTACTTGCCCGGCACCTGGTGATGCGCCAGTTGCTCACCGATGAACGCCGCCAGCCCCGCGGCCTCGAGCGAGGCCTGACTGACCTTCACCAACAGCGTCGTGGGCCGCCCCTCGTGCAGGCGCCGGGCAATCGCAGCGATCGCCCGACTGACCACATACCGGTCGATCTGGGCCAGCATGCCGTGGTCCTCGGCGATCTGCAGGAACGTGCCCGGCGCGACGAGCTCGCCATCGCCGCCGTCGAGCCGCAGCAGGCATTCGTAGACCGGCGCGGTATCGCCCTGCAGGTTGATCACCGGCTGGTAGTGCAGCACGAACCCGTCGTGGTCGAGCGCGGCGCGCAGCCGCGCGATCCAGATCTGCAGCCGCTCCTGCTCCAGGCGGTCGGCTGCGCCCGGGTCGAAGACCTCGCACTGGTCGCCGCCGGCGCCGGACGCCGACTCCAGCGCCTGCGTCGCGCGTGCCAGTACCTGGCCGACGTTGGCGCTGGTTTCGCCGATCTGGATGCCGCCGATGCTCAGCGTCACCACGGTCGAGCGCGCGCCCATGTCGAACACATGATCGGCGAAACCCGCCCGCAACCGCTCGGCCAGCGCGGCCGTGGCGTGGTAGTCGCCGTCGCGCAGCAACACGGCGAAGGTCGTGCCGCCGTAGCGCGCGGCGATGGCCGGCGCATCGAGCAGCGATTCGAGCCGTGCGGCGGCCGCGGCAAGCAGATCGTCGGCATGGTCCAGGCCGATATCGGCCAGCAACTGCTGGTGCCGATCGGGTTCGATCATCAGAAAGCCATGCCGCGATTGCCCGCGCGCGGCATCGTCGACCGCATCCTCGAGCTCGCGCAGGAACGCCGGGCGATTGAGCAGGCCGGTGACGTGGTCGCGCTGACGGAGTGCTTCGAGCTCGTGCGCGAGCTCCGGATCGATCAGCTCCCGGCGCCGGAACACGACCTGCAGGCAGGGCTCGCCCTCGTACTGGGCAGCGGTGAACTCCATCGCGGCGGGAAACGCGTTGCCATCCGCGTCGCGAGCTTCGATCTCGTGGCGCAGCGGCGGCGGTTCGCCCCGGCTGAGCGACTTGAGCAGGGTCTTGAAGGCATCGACATGCTGTGGCGCCACCATGTCCAGCAGCGAGACGCCCTCGATCTGCTGGAAGTCGCCGTAGCCGAACATCTCCAGGTACGCCGCGTTGGCGCGGATGTGCATGCCCTCGTGGATGTAGGCGATGGGATCGCGCGAGGAGTCGATCAGCGCGTCGCTGCGGCGCTCGCTCTCGCGGACCCGGGCCTCGAGCCGTCGCAGATTGCGCCGCGCCTGGCGATCGGCCCAGGCATCGCGCACCGCGGCCAGCAGCTGCTGCGGCGCGTGGCGCAGCGCCACCGTGCGCGCGCCGCCCAGCATGACGTCGATGAAGGCGGTCTCATCGAGCGCATCGACGAGCGCGATGACCGGGATGTCCTGGCCGCTGTCGGCAATGCACTGCAGCGCCTGTGCGAAGGGCAGGGTGACCGCGGCATGGGCGGCGATCGCCACATCGATCACCTGGCCGGTCAGCAGGCGGCCCAGTTCCTCGGAAGAGGTCGCCCGCAACGGGCGGACCGCGATGCCGGCATTGCGCAATCCGCTCACGACCGCCTCGGCATCCTCGACGCGGTCGTCGACGATCAACAGGCGCAGCGCGGACTCGGCGTTGCTGTCGGGCATGGCGGCCTCCAGTGAAGTGCGCCTTATGCCACGGGGGGCGCCGGGCGTCCATCCGGCACGCCGGTCAGGGCACGCTTGGAGGCGTCGCCGGCGACCTCGCGGACCAGACGCGGCACCAGATAGCCCGATTGCCTGGCGACCAGCGCCGCGTGCAGCGCGAGTGCGGTGGCATCGTCGACTTCGAAATGAGCCGCACCGGCGACGCGGTCGAGCTGGTGCAGGTAGTAGGGCAACACGCCGGCCTCGAGCCCACGCTCGGCCAGGGCCGCCAGCGTCTCGACGCGGTCGTTGACCCCCTTGAGCAGGACCGCCTGGTTCAGCAGCACCGCGCCGGTGGCGCGCAGGCGCCGCATCGCCGCATCGACCTCACCGTCGAACTCGTTGGCGTGGTTGGCGTGGACCACGATCACCAGCGGCCAGGGCAGTGCGGACAGCCAGTCGGTCAATTCGGTATCGACCCGCTCGGGCAGCACGATCGGTAACCGGGTGTGGATGCGCAGGCGCCGCACATGCGGGATGCCGCGCAGCGCGTCGGTCAGTTCGACGAGCTTGGCGGTCGATAGCGACAGCGGATCGCCGCCCGACAGCAGCACCTCTTCGATCGAGGCATCGTCGCGGATCGCCGCCAGCGCCGCGCCCCAGCCGCCAGCCGCCGCGGTCTCCTCGGCATAGGGAAAGTGGCGGCGGAAGCAGTAACGGCAATGCACCGCGCAGCTGCCGGTCGCGACCAGCAGCGCTCGCCCCGCGTACTTCTGGATCACGCCATGGCCGGCCTTGGCCGCGCCATCGCCGACCGCATCCAGACCGAAGCCCGGCGCCGGGCGCAGTTCCGCATCCAGCGGCAGGACCTGACGCAGCAGCGGGTCGAACGGGTCGCCCGGGCGCATCCGCGCCACGAAGCCGCGCGGGACCCGCAGCGGGAACTGGGCGGCGGCCTCGGGCGACAGGCCCAGTGCCTGCGCCTGCAGCCCGAGCAGCTCGAGCAACTCGCGCGGATCGCGCACGGCATCGCGCCAGAGTTGCTGCCAGCGGCGCGGCTGCGTCGGAAGGGGGGCTGCGGGTATCATGTACGACTGCGATCCAATTCGAGCCGGCCGCGTGCACCGCTGCCGGGAAACCCCATAGTGTAGCCGCCGGCGACGCCGGCCCAGCAGGAGCGAGCGATGGCCAGTTATGGCATGAACGACGTCAAGAATGGCCAGAAGATCCTGGTCAACAACGAGCCCGCGGTCATCACCGACACCGAATACGTCAAGCCGGGCAAGGGCCAGGCGTTCACGCGCGTGAAGTACCGCCAGATCCGCACGGGCCGGGTACAGGAAATCACCATGAAGAGCACCGATTCGGTCGAAGCGGCCGATGTGCTCGACACCGACATGCAGTACCTCTACAGCGACGGCGAGTACTGGCACTTCATGAATCCCGAGTCGTTCGAGCAGGTGCAGGCCGACAAGGCCGGCATGGGCGGCGCGGAGAAGTGGCTCAAGGGCGAGGAAGAGTGCGTGGTGACGCTGTGGAACGGCACGCCGATCGCGGTCCAGCCGCCGAACTTCGTCGAGCTGCAGATCACCGAGACCGATCCGGGCGTGCGCGGCGACACCTCGGGCGGCGGCGGCAAGCCGGCGACCCTGGAAACGGGCGCCGTGGTCCGCGTGCCGCTGTTCGTCGGGCAGGAGGAAGTCATCAAGGTCGACACCCGGTCCGGCGAGTACGTCAGCCGCGTCAAGTGATCGATCCGCAGCGCCATCGCCGCGCGATCCGCGACGCCACGCCATCGCCCACGCGCAGGCGGGGATCTGGCGCCTTGGCGATCGTGCGCGTCATCGCGACGCCGTCGCGATGGCGGCGCAATGGTGGCGCGCTGATGCTGTTGGCGGCTGCGAGTACCGCGGCCACAGCGGACGAGATGCCCGTGCGCGATGCTTGCGCCGGGCAGACGCTTCACGCCCTGTCCGAAGCCGGTCTGCGGCCGGCCGGCGAGGGCGTGTCGCTTGCCGCGCAAGCCTGCCGGGCCTGGCCCTACGATCCCGCGCTCACCCTGGCCGCGGTCGCGTATCCGCTGCCGGGTTCGGACGAGGTCGGCGAACGTGCATTGCGGCTGGTCGTCGCGGTCCTGGGCACGGCGGATGCGCAGGTACATGCCGTGCACGAGACGAGTCTGGAAGAGGATGCGGCCTTCGCCCTCATCGAAGGCGGGCTCCGGCTCGATACCGCGCGCTACGACCTGGCCGAGGGCGTGCGTGCGTTCGGCGTCGTGGTGCGCAGTTCGGCGCCCGGGCCGAGCTGCCCCGATGCGCGCGCCAACGACGAGCTGACGCTGTATGTCCGCGACGGCGCGGCCTTGCGCCCGGTCTTCACCTCCAACCTCGAATTCTGGGCCCGCGTGGAAGGCGAGCCCTGCAGTTGGAGCCGTGGCCAGTACGTGGTGACCGACAATGCCAAGCTCACGATTGCCATCGAGAACACCGCCCATCATGGATTTGCCGACCTGCGCGTGCAGGCGGACGTGACCCGGACCCATACCGTGGTCGGCAGCGATCGGGATGACACGTCCCGCCGACGCGCCAGCCGTGTCCTGCGTTACGACGGGACGCGTTACGACCAGACTGCCCTGGAAAGCGGCTTTTTCTGGGCTCAGAAGCCATCGGACGAATGAGCATGCAAGATCCATCGCCCCAGTCCATCGACTTGTTGATCGAAGCCGGCCATGTCGTGCCCGTGGAGCCGCACGCGATCGTGCTCGACGACCACGCTGTCGCAGTCCACCGCGGCGAGATTGTGGCCGTGCTGCCGATCGCCGAGGCGCGGCAACGTTTCGCGCCCGCGCAGACGGTCAGCCGCCCACAGTCGGCGCTGCTGCCCGGCCTGGTCAACGCGCACACCCACAACCCGATGACGTTGTTGCGCGGGATTGCCGACGACCTGCCGCTGATGGTCTGGCTGCAACAACACATCTGGCCGGTCGAGGCCGCCGTGATCGGACCGGAGTTCGTCGCCGACGGCATCACGCTGGCGCTGGCCGAGATGCTGCGCGGCGGTACGACCTGCGTCAACGAGAACTACTTCTTCCCCGATGTGCAGGCGGCGGTCTACCGCCAGCACGGGTTCCGTGCGCGCATCGGCTTGCCGGTCATCGATTTTCCGACCGCCTGGGCCAGCAGCGACGACGAGTACTTCGACCGCGCCGGTGAGGTCCACGACCAGTGGCGCGACGATCCGCTGATCGCGACCGCGTTCGCGCCGCACGCACCGTACACGGTCAACGACGCCAATTTCGAGCGCGTGCGCATGCTCGCCGACCAGCTCGACGTGCCGATCCATCTGCATCTGCACGAGACCGCCCAGGAGGTCGAACAGTCGCTGCAGCAGTATGGCCAGCGGCCGATCGCGCGGCTCGACCGGCTCGGCCTGATCAACGACCGCCTGATCGCGGTGCACATGACCCAGCTGACCGAGGGCGAAATCCACCTGTGCGCCGAGCGCGGCGTCAGCGTGGTGCATTGCCCCGAATCCAATCTCAAGCTCGCCTCGGGCTTCTGCCCGGCCTGTGCGCTCGAGCGCGCGGGCGTCAACGTGGCGATCGGCACCGATGGCGTTGCCAGCAACAACGACCTGGATATGTTCGGCGAGACCCGCACCGCCGCGATCCTCGCCAAGGCGGTGGCTGGCGACGCGGCCGGCTTCGATGCGTTCACCGCGCTGCGCGCGGCCACGCTCGGCGGCGCGCGCGCGATCGGCTTCGGCGACCGGATCGGCTCGATCGAGGTCGGCAAGCAGGCTGACCTGATCTGCGTCGACCTGTCGCCGATCGAGACCCAGCCGCTGCACCATGTCGTCTCCCAGCTGATCTACGCCGCCGGCCGCCACCAGGTCAGCGATGTCTGGATCGCCGGGCAGCCCAAGCTGCGCGCGCGCGCGCTGGTCGGGTTCGACCTCGAGGCGATCGCCGCCAATGCCCGCCAGTGGCGGGACCGCATTTCAACGCTACGCACCGGTGCATGACGAGGCCCGCATGAACGCCCGACACGACAACTACGATCAGGCTGAGCTCGACAAGTTCGGCGCACTGGCCAGCCGCTGGTGGGATGTCGACGGGCCGCAACGCCCGCTGCATGCGCTCAACCCGGCGCGGCTCGAATACGTGCGTGCCCGCGCCCGGCTCGATGGCGCCGACGTGCTCGATGTCGGCTGCGGCGGTGGCCTGCTCAGCGAAGCCATGGCCCGGGTCGGCGGCAAGGTGACCGGCATCGATCTGGCCGAGGATCTCGTCAAGGTCGCGCGCCTGCATGGGCTGGAAACCGGCATCCAGGCCGACTACCGCGTGCAGTCGGTCGAGGCCCTGGCCGCCGAGCGTCCCGGCAGCTACGACGTCGTGACCTGTATGGAGATGCTCGAGCACGTGCCCGATCCGGCGGCGATCCTGCAGGCCTGCGCGACCCTGCTGCGTCCCGGCGGCCACCTGTTCGTGTCCACGCTCAACCGCACGCCCGCCGCATTTGCATTGGCGATCGTTGGCGCCGAGTACGTCGCCCGGCTGCTGCCGCGCGGCACCCATCGCTACGACAGCTTCATCCGGCCGTCCGAGCTTGCCGGCTGGCTGCGCGAAGCCGATCTGCAACTCAAGGACGTCAGCGGCCTGATGTACGAGCCGTGGCGCAACGCCGCCCGGCTGGTCCGCCGGACCGACGTCAACTACGTCGCCTGGGCGCGGAAGCCAGCGTGAGCGGCGCAGCGGCAGCGCAGGTCCCGATGGCGTTCCCGGCCGGTGCGTTGTTCGATCTCGACGGCACCTTGCTCGACAGCGCGCCCGACATGCTGGCGACGGTCAACCGGATGCGGGACGCCCGCGGCCGCCCACCGCTGGCGTTGGCCGATGTTCGCCCGGTGGTCTCGCGCGGTGCGAGAGCGATGGCCGCCGTCGCATTCCCCGAGCTCGATGCCGAGGGCGTGGTCGCCCTGGTGCCGGAGTTCCTGGCGGTCTACGGCGAGGAACTGGGTCGGCATAGCCGCCCCTTCGATGGCATCGAGGCGATGCTGGCCGCACTCGAGGCCGCCGGCACACGCTGGGGCATCGTCACCAACAAACCCGAAGGGCTGGCGCAACGCATCCTGCCGCAGCTCGGTTGGCAGGACCGCTGCGCCGTCCTGATCGGCGGCGACACGCTGGCCGAGCGCAAGCCGCATCCGTTGCCGCTGCTGCACGCGGCCAGCGCGATCGACATTCCGGCACGCGATTGCGTCTACGTCGGCGACGACGCGCGCGACATCCTCGCCGCGCGTGCGGCCGGCATGCCATCGATCGTCGCGCTGTGGGGGTATCGCCTGGACGATGACGATCCGATCGCCTGGCAGGGCGATGCGATGCTCGACACGCCCGATGCCCTGTTGCAACCCGCCGCCTGGCCGCGCCCGACATGAGCGCCGCCCCGCACGACGACGACTTCCTCGCCAAGTGGCAGGCGCGATGGCCGGAATGGCGCATCGGCCTGGCCTTCGTGGCCCCGGACCTGCGCGAGCGGGTGCAGGCCTGGTTCGCATTGCTCGACGAGTTCGGCGAGGCCGCCTGGGGCGGCAGCGACCCGACACCCGGGCTGGCCAAGCTGGCCTGGTGGCAGGAAGAACTGCAGGGCTGGGACAAGGGCGCACGCCGGCATCCGTTGGCCGTGCATCTGCAACGGCACGCCGCCCCCTGGGGCACGTTGGCGCTCGCGCTGCGACTGTTGCCGGCCACGCGTGAGGCTGTCCCCGAGCCGGCCGCGCACCTGGAGCGGCTGCACGACCTCGCCCTTGCCGTGGCTGCGTGCGAGATGGCGCTGTTCGGCGATGGACGCCGCGACAGCGGGGCCGGGCGCATCACTGCGGCACCGCTGCTGGCACCGCAGGCGATGCTGCGCGGCGACCAGTCGCTGGCCGCGCGTCTGCTTGCGCGGTGGCCGCAGCGCGACGGTGGGACCCGGCCGCGTCGGATCGGCAACGCGATCCTCGCCGCACGCCTGCGGACGCTCGCGCGCCACGGACAACTGCGTCCGGCGAACGGACTGGCCGTGCTCTGGCTGGGCTGGCGCGCGGCGCGCGGCTGAGCGCCGCGGCCCGTGCGACACGCTGCGTTGCAGGGCGGTCGCCGGCCGAGCCGTTAAACTGCGTGGCCCACGCCCGCAAGGGTGTCGTCCCGTCCCCCGCGAGCGCAGCCTTGAGCGATTCCATCCGTCCCCCCGTCCTTCCCGATGTCGCCGGCGACCAGGCCCAGGCGGCGCGCCTGCTCGACTGGGTCGGCATGGCGGAGATCGCGTTGCCATTGCGCATCGAGGATGGCGACGGGCAGGCGGTCACCGTGCCGGCCCGCGCCGATATCGGCGTCAACCTGATCGATCCCGATGCGCGCGGCATCCATATGTCGCGGCTGTACCTGCACCTGCAGGACGCACTGGCGCGCGAGACCCTCGGGCGCGACACGCTCGCACGCGTGCTGGCCGATTGCATCGACTCCCAGCGCGGCCTGGCCGATCGCGTGCAACTGACCTTGAAGTACGGCCAGTTGCTGCGCCGCGCGGCGCTTGCCAGCGATCACAGCGGCTGGAAGACCTATCCGATCGAACTCGATGCGGTGCTGGGCCCGGATGGTCTGGCGCTGACGTTGACCCTCTCGGTCGAGTACTCCAGCACATGCCCGGCCTCGGCGGCGCTGTCGCGCCAGCTCAATGCGGCGCGATTCGCCACCGATTTCGCCGTCAGCACGCCGAGCTTCGACGCGGTGCACGACTGGCTGGCCTCGCCGCGCGGCCTGGCGGCGACCCCGCATGCCCAGCGCAGCCGCGCGACCGTGCGCCTGCGGCTGTCGCCCGATGTCGATGCATTGCCGGTCCTGTCGCTGATCGACGCACTCGAACTCGCACTCGGCACGCCGGTGCAGACTGCGGTCAAGCGCGAGGACGAGCAGGCATTCGCCGCCCTCAACGCCGAGAATCTGATGTTCTGCGAGGATGCCGCCCGTCGTGTCGCCGCGGTGCTGACCGCCGACCCGCGCGTTGCGCGATTCGAGGCAACCGTCGCCCACTTCGAAAGCCTGCACGCGCACGACGCGGTGGCGCGCGTCAGCGGCTGAGCGCGGACCTTCGCCGCGAGATCCCTCGTGTCGTGGCCCGCCGTCGCAAAGAGAAGGGGCGGCCGAAGCCGCCCCTTTTCGTGATGCCGATTGCCGTCGCTCAGAACTGCAACGAGAACCGGGCGCTGGCGCCGTGGTCGCGGGCGTCGTCCGACAACGCGCCGCTGTAGCCGAGCTCCAGCAGGCTGTTGGCCGACGTGCGGGCAGCGATACCCAGCTCGACGAGCGTGGCTTCGTCGGCGATCGACGGGCTGGTCACCCCGTACCAGCGGCTTCCGTCGAACGACAACTGCGCGTCATGCACCTGGTTGCCACCTGCGTAGCGATAACCCAGGTTGCCGCGCAGGCTCAACCAGCTCTGGTCCTGGGCGGTACCGCGCAGGTTGACGTTGAAGCGCACGCCGGCCGTGGTCAGGTCGACACGGGTGTCGCCGTCGCGGCCGCGCAGCGCTGCAGCGCCGCCGTCCTCGGCGAAGCCATCGTGGTCGAGTTCGACATGGGCGTACTGCAGGTACGGTTCCAGTTCCCAACGCTCGTTGCCGAACCGGTAGCCCAGTTCCGCGAAGACCTGCCATGCAGTCGCGTCGTAGCGGCCGTGCACGCCATCGGCGAAGCCGGCGAACGCGACGTCGCGCTCGACGTCCAGCTCATGCCACGCATACGTATAGCCCACGCGCAGGCCCAGGCCGTCCCAGACCTGGCTGCCGTAGACACCCACGTGACGCGTATCGGCATCACCCTTCGAGGCACGGCTGCGCACGTCGAAGTCAGTGCTGCCGACACCGCCAAAGGCGCCGACCCGCCAGCCGCCGTCGAACTGGCGGTCGATACCGACCAGCGCCGCCGTGCCGTTGTACTGCGCGCGCGCGGCATTGCCGTCGCCGCCGACCCGGCCGCCCTGGCGATGCACTTCGACCCATGCCCCGGTGTTGGCGTCGGCGTCGCGCTGACCGCGGAAGCCGTCGTGTCCGGCCGAGGCCCGGGCGAGGGCAGCATCGCGGACCAGGCGACCGCTGTCGATCAGGACCTGCTGCGCGCTGGCGTGGATTTCACCCGAGAGCTGGTCGAACGCGTTGCGTGCGCCGGCCTCGCCGAGCTGGGTCAGCGGGACCAGCAGACCCTGATCGTCGGGTAGTGCATCGAGCGCCGCCGCTGTGGCGCGCTGGTTGCCGCTCTGTGCCGCGGTCGCGAGCGCCACACCGCGCGCCACGCCCACATCGATGGCGTTCGGCCCGTACAGCAGCGACAGCGACAGGAACGGCGACAGCGCACTGGTGTCGATGGTGTCGAAGGTACCGGTCACGCCGCCCTGTGCCGACACGATGCGGTACTGCTGGCCGAGCAGGTAGGTGCCGGGCAAGCGGCTGGCGACGAGCGTGCCGCCGTACAGCGTGGCCGAGCCGGTGACTGACAGCAGGTCGGACAGGTCTGGCGGCTGCAGTTCGGCGACCAGCGTGGCATCGGCGGTCTGCACATAGTCGCCATCGACGACCAGCGTGCCGATCGAGTTGCCTGGCGCGATCGTACCGGCGACCCAGGTGTCGCCGAGCGTGCCGCTGCCACCCAGCGTGCCGAGTGCCTCGACGCGCGTCTGCCCCCCCTCGACGGTGCCGTTCACGACCGCGACACCGCGTCCGAGGATCGCGCCGGTCTGCGCATCGACCACGCCGGTCACCGTCAGCGCGGTGTCCTGCAGACGCCCATCCTCGGCAATCAACAGACGCCCGCCTTGCACGAGCACGTCGTCGGCCAGCGTATTGCGCCCGGTCAGCTCCAGCGTCCCGCCGGTCACCGTGGCGCCGTTGAAGCTGTTGTCACCCGACAGGCGCAGCCAGCCGCCGGTATTGGAGTGGAAGCCGAGCCGGCCAGGGCCGCCGATGTCATTGGTCCAGTCGTCCCAGGCATCGCCGTCCCAGACCTTGGTGCCACCTGCAGCCTGGTCCATGACGATGTCGGTGTCGACGCGCAGCTGGCCGTAGCCCTCGATCGCCTTCTCCAGGTTGAGCAGACCCCAGCCATAGATGTCGTCGACGCCTTCCTCGCCCAGGTCGGTCGCAGTGGTCAGCATGACGTCGCGGATCTGGTGGCCTTCCAGATACGGGAAGCGCTCGAACAGCAGCCCGAGCGCGCCGGTGACGTGCGGGGCGGCCATCGAGGTGCCCGAATAGTCGGCGAATCCGGGCAGCCCTTCTCGGCTGGAGAACTCGTAGCGCAGGTTGCCCGCGTCGTCCACGAACCAGTCGCCCTCGAGCAAGTCGTTGTCGTAGACGGTCGAGGTGATGACGCTGCCGGGTGCGGCGATGCACCACTGCGCCGAGATGCCGCATTTCATCGACTGGTTGCCGAGCACGCCTTGGTCGTTGAGATTGACCACGCTGATCCAGTACTGCTCGATGTCCGGGAAGATGGCCGGCAGTGTTGCGGGTGCCGATGCCTGCGGACTCTCTTCGGGCGAAGGATTCACACCGCTATTGCCTGCGGCGACTACCTGCAGCATGCCCGACACGCGCGAGGCCTCGGCCATCGTCTCCAGGGTTGCGGCGACCGACGCGATACTCATGAGCGCATCGTGATATGCCTGCGCCTCCTCCGGCGTGTACGCGGTGTACGTGTAGCCCCAGCTGTGATTCATCGCACGGACGCCATGGTCGATCGCCTGCTCGTACATCTGCGCGAATGCCGAGCTGTCGGCCGAAGTGGTCAGCGTCGTGCACTCGTTATAGAAGATGCATGGGATGTCGACGATGGTGAGACTGTCGTTGAACAGGCGCGCCGAACTCAGGTCCGCGCCCCATGCCACTCCATGCATGCCGCTGCCGTCGCGGTTGGCGGCGATCGTGCCTGCGACATGGGTGCCGTGGCTATTGAAGGACAGCAGCGTATTGCCCCACAGGTAGTCGTTGGCGGGGTTGGGGAACAGCGGCGCCAGCGACGGATCGTAGTACTCGCCCTCCACCGCGACCTGATCGCCTTCGGAGTAGAAGCAGGCATCGGGGCCATCGAGCAATTCGGTCTGAGCGCAGCGCGAACCGTCGGCAAGCAGCTCGGCCATCGTGATCGCTCGATGATCCTTGCCCGCGAACTCCGGATGGTCGAAGCCGGCGCCGGAATCCAGCAGCCCCAGTCGCACGCCAGCGCCGCTGAGACCGCGCGCATAAGCGTGATGGGCGTTGATGACTTCCAGTCCCCAGTCCGCCTTGAACTCCTCGGTGACCCAGGACGTGGAATCAGTGGGTTGCGACGGCACGGCGGCCGACGTGGAGCGGGGCGCGATGTCGGTCGAAGCCGATTTGGCCCGGGCATCGTCGCGCAGGCGCCAGCGTGCGGTGAACCCATCAGCGAACAGGACCGGCTGTGTGGTCGAGGCCGTCGCTCTGCTCCCAAAGAATGCCCGGGAAACCGCGGACTCGATCGCGGAATGCGTGTTTCCGGACGAAAATGTCTGTGCTGCAACCGGCAACGAGGCCAGTGCCATAACGCCACAGGAAATGGCCAGTGCGAGACGCGAGCGCGAAATGCGCGTGCTGCGTGAGCGTGAAACGGTGTTGCGTCGAGTCATGCTGCTTCCCTAAGTTGACTGAACAAACGCCACTGGCGATGTGAATCATCCAGCTGGCGTTCATCTATGTTAGCCGGGATGCTTGGCAAAAGATCGGGGCAGACCCCATGTCGATCAGTTGTCCGCATCGATGACGCGAACACGGATCGTCAATGCGCGTGCCGATCCGGGGCGGTCGACCCGTAGCATCCAGTCGCCCATGCGGTCGGGGGCCTGCAGGACGGCGCGGCCATCGGCGCCGACCGTCGTGACGCCATGGCCGTCGTGGATCGTGCTGCCTGGGGGCGCGCGACCTTCCAGCCGCGTGCCACGCACCACAGTGGAAGGAAAGCGCACGCGTGATTGCGTCACTTCTTCGCCGGGCTGGGTCAATCGCAGCCCCGGCGTCTTGGTGATGTCGCCCCTGGCGACGGGAGGAGCCGGGAGCGGCTTCGATGCGCACCCGGCGACCGTGGGTGCTGCGAGCAGTACAAGAAGAATGCTGTTGAACGCCGACATGGTGCGAGGAAGTCTAATCAAGCGCGCCTCCATGATCCCAACGCCTCGCAACTCTGACGAACGCGTCGCCGCGCGAGGGAAAGGCGAGCAACGTGGAGACCCGTCTTCAGCGCTCCAAGACAAGCTGGGGATCGATCCGGACGTCGAACCAGCTCATCCCCCAATGCAGGTGCGGCCCGGTCGCACGCCCAGTCGCCCCGACCGCGCCGATCACCTGGCCCTGTTCGACGCGGTCGCCAACCTTGGCGTCGAGCCGCGAGAGATGCAGGAAGTTCGAGCTCACGCCATGGCCGTGGTCGAGCAGCAGCGTGCCGCCGGTCAGATAGAGATCGGGCGCGGCGAACGTCACGATGCCGGCGGCAGGCGCCTTGACCGGCGTGCCGGTCGGCGCGGCGATGTCCATGCCCGAGTGCGGTGCGCCCGGCTGCCCGTTGTAGGAACGCGCACGCCCGAAGCGCCCGCTGATCCGCCCTTCGACCGGGCGAAGGAAACGACCGCCGAAATCGACGCGTGCGTCGTCGCGCGTCCGCGCCTGGGTCACTTGCGCCTGTTCGCGGCGGATGCGCTCGGCGATCGCCGGCGGCGGGTTGACGGTGGTCGGCGGCACCCCATTGACGCGTTCGATCGGCCAGTCGCGCGGCGCGACGTTGATCGTGGCGACATGCTCGCGACCTTCGGGGTCGATCACCTGCACTTGCACCGGGCCGACCTCGTCGCGACCGATGCCCAGTGCCACCGTCCCGTAGCCGCTGACGCGCAGCGCGCGGTCGCGATAGCGCACCTGGCTGCCCGCCGGCACCTTGCCCACGACCAGGCTGCCTTGCTCGACGCGCTCTGGAAAGCGCAGCGCGTCGGTGTCCTGGGCGGCGAGCGGCAGTGCGAACAGGGCGCAGAGCAGCAGCAGTACGAAACGTGTCGGCATCAGGAAGCGCAGTGCAGCGGAAGGGGCGGGCAGAATAGGTGAGCGCGCATGAAGCTGCGGTGGCCTGGCGCCCAGGCAGGCCCCGGCGCTCAGCGCGAGAAGGCCAGGCGCTGGCCGGCTGGGTCGCCCACGAGTTGCGTACCGTCCCAGGCCAGTTGGCCATTGACCCAGGTCGAGGCGATCTTCGAGCGGAACGTCGTGCCCTCGAACGGCGACCAGCCGCATTTGGACAGCACCTGCTCGCGCTGCACGGTGAACGGTGTGTCCTCCACCAGCACCAGATCGGCGAAATAGCCTTCGCGCAGGAAGCCACGCTCGGAGACGTCGAACAGCTGCGCCGGTGCGTGCGCGAACTTCTGCACCACACGCGTGATGTCGAAATGTCCCTCGTGGACGCATTCGAGCGCGGCGACCAGCGCGAACTGCACCAGCGGCAGCCCGCTCGGCGCACGGGTGTAGGGGTTGTGCTTCTCGGCCAGCGTGTGCGGCGCATGGTCGGTGGCGAGCACATCGATGACGTCGTCGGCCAGCGCCGCCAGCAGCGCGCTGCGATCGGAGGCGTCCTTGATCGCCGGGTTGCACTTGATCAAATGCCCGAGCCGCGCGTAGTCGGCACGGTCGAAGCGCAGGAAGTGGATGCAGGTCTCGGCGGTGATGCGCTTGCGCAGGCGTCCATCTGCGTCCACCAGCGGGCCGGCCTCGAACAACGCCAGCTCCTCGGCGGTGGAGATGTGCAGCACGTGCAACCGGGTGTCGTGCCGACGCGCCAGCGCCAGCGCCAGCCGCGTCGACTTGATGCAGGCCTCGCGCGAACGGATGTCGGGGTGGCACTGCGCCGGGATGTCGTCGCCGTACTTGGCCACATACTCGCGCTGGATCGCGTCGATCGTCGGCGTGTCCTCGCAATGGGTGATGATCGGCACCGGCGTCTCGCGGAAGATGCCGTCGAGGGTGTCGGGGTCGTCGACCAGCATGTTGCCAGTCGAGGCGCCCATGAACACCTTGACGCCCGGCGTGGTCAGCGGGTCGATCCGCCGCACGTGATCGAGGTTGTCGTTGCTCGCGCCCATGTAGAAGCCGTAGTTCGCGCGCGCGCGGCCGGCGGCACGGTTGTACTTGTCCTGCAACGCGTCCGCATTCAAGGTCGGCGGGCTGGTGTTGGGCATGTCCATGAAGCTGGTCAGGCCGCCGGCGACCGCCGCGGCCGATTCGCTGGCGATGTCGGCCTTGTGCTCCAGGCCCGGCTCGCGGAAATGTACCTGGTCGTCGATCATGCCCGGCAGCAGCCAGCGCCCGGCGGCGTCGACGACGCGCTCGCCCTCGCGTGCGGACAGGTCGCCACCGATCGCGGCGATGCGGCCGTCGGCGCCGATGCGCAGATCGCCCTCGACGATGCGGCCCTCGTTGACCAGGCGGGCGTTGCGGATCAGGGTTTGAGTCATGGCTTGGGGTCCATTTCGGGCATCGGCACCGGATCGTGCCCGCCGGGGTGGAGGGGGTGGCAGCGCGAGAGCCGGCGCAGGGCCAGCCAGCCGCCGCGCCATGCACCGAACCGGGCGATGGCGATCATGGCGTACTGCGAGCAACTGGGATGGAAGCGGCAGCGTTGGCCGAGCAACGGACTGACGAACCGTTTGTAGCCCTGCAGCAGGACGATGAGGAGACGCTCGATCACGGCAGGTCGGCAGAGGCGATGAATGCGGCGGCCGGTCCGGTTGCCGCTGCAGGGTTTGCAGGGTATAACAGCCCGCTTCCCCGTCCAAGGGAATGACAAGGATCGCAGCTCGTGGCAGCCAAGAAACCCGTAAAAAAGGCCGTCAAGAAGGCCGTCAAGCCCGCAGCCAAGGCGCCCGCCAAGGTTGCGACCAAGAAGTCTGCCCCCGCGAAGAAGGCCCCGGCCGTCAAGAAGGTGGCCAAGTCTGCGCCCGTGACCAAGAAGGCCGTCGCCAAGAAGGCCGTGGCCAAGCCGGCGACCAAGAAGACGCCGGTCACCAAGACGCCTGCCAAGAAGGCGGCGCCGTCGAAGGCCCCGGCCAAGAAGATCGCCAAGGCCGCTCCGGTCAACAAGACCGTGGCGCCGAAGCCGGCGACGAACGCCAAGGCCGCCGCTCCGTCGGTGGCCACTAAGTCCGTCGCCAAGAAGGCGGCACCGGCGAAGTCGGTCATCGACAAGCCTGTCGCCAAACCGGAGGCTGCGTCTGCGAAGGCGACGTCGGCGCCGGCGAAAACCGCCGCACCCAAGCCGGTGCCGGCTTCCACTCCCACAACACGTCCGCGTCCGGCCGGCAAGGTCGCCGTCGCGGTCGTGGCGCGCCAGCCGGAGCCGGCGCCCAGAACGAAGGTGAAGGTCGTGCAGTACAAGACCGATGAAGAGACAGGTCGTCCCATCCTCCCGGCGGGCTACAAGCCCTCCGCCGACGAGGAGTACATGAGTCCGTTGCAGCTCGAGTATTTCCGCCAGCGCCTGCTGCAGTGGCGCGCGGACCTGGTCGAGGAATCCAAGCAGACGATCGAGAACCTCAAGGACGAAGTCCGCGATGTCGGCGACGAGGCGGAACGTGCGACGCGGGAGACCGAGAACTCGCTCGAGCTTCGCACGCGCGACCGCTACCGCAAGCTGATCGGCAAGATCGACAGCACGCTCAAGCGTGTCGACTCGGGCGAGTACGGCTACAGCGTGGACTCGGGCGAGGAGATCGGTCTCGACCGTCTCGAGGCGCGCCTGACGGCCGAGCGCACGATCGACGAGCAGGAACGCTGGGAACATCTGCAAAAGCAGATGGGGGATTGACGGCTTCCGCCGATCGCTCCAGAAAAAGCCGGTCGATTCGACCGGCTTTTTCTTTGCGCGCCCGTCAGGGAATCAGGCAACAACCGACACGACCGCCGTACTGGCAACCGGGCTTGCAGGGACAGCCGGTCTCAGGATGCGTACACCGGCTGCCCGCGGCGTTGGACTGGAACGCCTGGGCAGCCCCGAACCCGAGGGACCCGATGATCGCCAACGCGACCAACGCATTCTTCATCTTGCTCGTGACCTTCTTCATCTGCCTTCTCCTGGAGTGAGACCAGCGTCTGCGACGTCCAGGCCACGGATGCCGGTCATGAGGGATGCAGCTACGTCCTTGTCCAAAGGCCCGACATGCGAGAAGACCACGCGTCCATCGTGATCGACCGCGACGAGCAGCGGTACTTGCTGCAGACCAAGCAGCGACACCAGCTTTTCCGATTGTGGAAAGACGGGGAAGTCGAATGCGGCGTCCTCCGGGTAGGCCGCCATATTGCGTCCGCCACCGATGCCCACCAGCGAGACAGCGCGTGGGCCGTCCCGCAGCTGACGCTCGATCTCCCGCACCACCGGCACCGAGGCCTTGCACGCCGGGCAACCGGTGTCGAAGACATAGATGACCTGTGCCCGGCCTGCGCCGCCCAGCGTCTCGGTGTGCCCGTCGAGGGTCTGCAGTTCGAGGGCCGGCCACCATGCGCCTACCGGCGGTGCCAGATGTGCGGTCTGAAGGTCGGTCAGCGTCGTCTGCAGCCGGCGGTTCTGGATGCCGAGCACGACAACGAGCGCGCAGGCGACTAGCAGGGCGATCGATACCAGAACGGGTGCGCGCATGGCCGGTTCCTTGGCGAAATCCGCGCGATCCCGAGCGCGGACGACTTGCGGTGGCAGGTCACGTGTTCGGGCGAGTATTCCGGGGATCGGGCAGGGCGACTCGGTCGCCCGTCACAGTTCCGCGTTACTGCAGTTCGCGCAGGTCCAGGCGGCGCAGGCGCGGTGCCTTCCATGCCGTCGTCGCGACCACGCCCATCGTCATGAAGCCGCCGAGCACGACGGCCGGCACCAGGCCGAGCAGGCGGGCCATCGAGCCCATGTAGAACGCGCCGATCTCGTTGGACGAGCCCACGAACAGGCCATTGATCGACGACACCCGGCCGCGCATGTGGTCGGGCGTCGCCAACTGCATGATCGTCGAGCGCATGACCACCGACACCCCGTCGCACATGCCCGACAGCAGCAGGAAAAACGCTGACAGCCAGAACGCAGTGGACAGGCCAAAGCCGATCATGCACAGACCGAAGCCACCGACCGCGAGCAGCAGGAAGCGGCCGGCGTTGCGCTGGATGGGATGCCGAGCCAGCCAGATGCCCATTGCCACCGAGCCCAGTGCCGGCGCGCCGCGCAGGATGCCCAGGCCCTCGGGGCCCCAGTGCAGGATGTCGTGGATGAAGGCAGGCGCCAGCGAGATTGCGCCGCCGAACAGCACCGCGAACATGTCCAGCGCCAGCGCGCCGAGCAGGATCTGGTGGCCGAATACGAAGCGCGCGCCTTCGGCGATGCTGGCGAAAATCGGGGCGCGTTGCAGCATGCGCGGCGGCTCGGTCACGCGCATCCGCGCCAAGAACACGATCACGCCCAGCGCCAGCACCGAGGCCAGCGCATAGGCGCTGGCTTCGCCGGCCCACCCGACGACGAATCCGCCGATCGCCGGGCCCACCACGACCGCGCTCTGGAAGGCGATGCTGCCCAGGCTGGCGCCCCGCGCGAACTGCTCGCGCGGCAGCACACGCGCGAACAGCGCGTTGTAGACCGGTCCCAGAAACGCCCGCACCATGCCGGTCAGCATGATCGGCAGATAGATCAGCCAGACGTGGTCGCCCAGCCCGTCGAGTGACAGCAGGGCGAGCAGCACCGGTGTGATTGCCAGGCCTGCGGCCGCCGCCATGCCCAGCTTGCGCCGGGGCAGGTGATCGACCAGGTAGCCGGCGAACGGCGCTACGCAGAAGTAGGGCAGCACTTCGGCCAGCCCCACCAGTCCGAGCATCCACGGGTTCTGGGTTGCGGCGTAGATCTGCCAGCCGACGGTGACCGCAACGATCTGGTAGGACAGGATCGTCAGGATGCGATAGCCCAGCAATGCACGAAAGCCTGGATTGCGCAGCGGCGCGGCCCGGCTGTCGGAAGACTTGTCGCCGGGTACGCTCACGCCAACGCGGACTGAGCGCGATCGCGGATGAAGGCGAGCAGGGCGGCCAGGCCGTTGCTGCGGGTGGGCGAGAGGTGCTTGGCCAGCCCGATGTCGCCGATGTAACTGGCGTCGGTATCCACGATCTCGCGTGCGCTGCGGCCCGAATACACGCGCAAGGCCAGGTAGATCAGGCCCGAGACGATCGCCGAGTCGCTGGCCGCCGCGAAGTCCAGCCGATCCGCATCACCCGAGGCCACGATCCAGACCATCGACTGGCAGCCATGCAGGCGGTTGGCTTCGGTCTTATCGCTGTCGGGAAACGGCGGCAGCTTGCGGCCGAGGTCGATCAGGTACTGATAGCGTTCCGACCAGTCGCCGAAGAAGGCGAATTCGTCGGCGATGGCGCGTTGCGCCTGTTCGGGCGAGGCTTCGAGCGGGAAGGGCGAATCGGTCACAGGCGCGGTCGGGAAACGGGCGGCGTCGCAGGGCGGGCCAGAACGCAATAGTGTGAAGCAAAAGCGCGCGAAGGGGATGTAGCGGTCTTCTCGCCGCCATCATCGCGGTCGGCTAGGCTTGCCGGCGACGCGCGAGGAGGAGCGCATGGCGAACGCGATCGTCTGGTTCCGCAACGACCTTCGGCTCGACGACAACCCCGCGCTGCACGCAGCACTCCAGGCCGGCCTGGCGCCGGTGTGCGTCTATATCCACGCCCCCGACGAGGAAGGCGACTGGGCACCGGGCGCAGCGTCCAACGCCTGGCGTCATCGCGCACTGGCCGCGCTCGACCAGGCCTTGCGCCGTCATGGCGCACGCCTGCGCCTCTTCCACGGCCCGACCTTGCCGACCCTGCGCACGCTGGTGGAGACCTGCGACGCGGAGGCGGTGTTCTGGAACCGCCGCTATGAGCCGGCGATCGAACAACGCGACGCCCGCATCAAGCGGACCTTGCGCGGCGACGGTGTGCGTGCCGAAAGCCACGACGGCGCCTTATTGTTTGAGCCGTGGGCCCTGCAGACCGGGCAGGGCGGCCCGTACAAGGTATTCACGCCGTTCTGGCGCAAGGCCCTGTCGACCTGGCGCATGCAGGCGACCTGGTCGCCGCCGCCGTTGCTGCCGACGGCCGAGGCCGGGCCCAACGGCGTCGCGCTCGCCGACCTGAAGCTCGCGCCCGAACCCGACTGGTCCACCGGCTTCTGGTCGTCGTGGACGCCGGGCGAGGACGGCGCAAGGGAGGCCCTCGAAGTCTTCGTCGACGGGCACTGCGCGACTACGCCAGTGGCCGCGACCGCCCCGATCAGGTCGGCACTTCGCGCCTGTCGCCACACCTGCATTTCGGCGAGATCGCGCCGTGGCGGATCGTTGCCGCGCTGGAGGCCGAACGTCGCGCCGCCACTGCGCCGCAGATCGATGCCTACATCCGGCAGTTGGGCTGGCGCGAGTTCGCCCACCACCTGCTGCACCATTTCCCCGACAGCATCGGCCGCGACCTCAACCCCCGCTTCGCGCGCTTCCGCTGGGCGCGGCCCGACGCCGGTCGCCTCGAAGCCTGGCAGCAAGGCCGGACCGGCGTGCCGATCGTCGATGCCGGCATGCGCGAGCTCTGGCACACCGGCTGGATGCACAACCGCGTGCGGCTGATCGTGGGCAGCTGGCTGTGCAAGCACATGCGCGTCCACTGGCGCGAAGGTGCGCGCTGGTTCTGGGACACGCTGGTGGATGCGGATCTGGCCAACAACACGCTCGGCTGGCAGTGGATCGGTGGGACCGGCGCCGACGCTTCGCCGTACTTCCGGATCTTCAATCCCGTCACCCAGGCGCAGCGCTTCGACCCGGACGGTGCCTACATCCGGCGCTGGCTGCCCGAACTGACTGACATGCCGGCGCCCTTGTTGTTCGCGCCCTGGACCGAGCCTGACCGCCTGGCGGCGCTGGCGCCAGACTATCCGCGCAAGCCGATGGTGGATCTGGATGCAGGCCGGGAGGCGGCACTCGCCGCCTATCGCGCATCACGCTGAGCGTTTGACCGAGCCGCACGCTCGTGATGCGGGGTGGCGCGCGCGAAACTGAACAGGCCTTGGACACCGTCACATCCGTCACCCTATTTGCATCAGGCAACGGGTACTTTCGCTCCCGCCATCACCATTCGCGGACATTCGTGTCCTGACCTAAGGGAGATCCAAGACATGCGCAAACTGAGCACCGCAGGCCTGACCACGGCCATCGCAGGCGTCCTGTTGCTGACCAGCTGCGCCAGCTACACCGGCCAGACCAACGCGCCCGACGATCCGAATCGCACGCGCAACAATGCCCTGATCGGTGCCGGCATCGGCGCAGTTGCGGGCCTGCTCAGCGGGTCGGATGCAACCGAACGCCGCCAGCGTGCGCTCGTCGGCGCCGGTGTCGGTGGCCTGGCCGGTGGCGCGATCGGTGCCTATCAGGATCGCCAGGAAGCCGAACTGCGTCGCCAGACCCAGGGCACCGGTATCCAGGTCGATCGCGAAGGCGACGTCATCAAGCTCAATCTGCCTGACGGCGTGACCTTCGACTTCGGCAAGGCCGATCTGAAGGCCCAGTTCTATCCCGCGCTCAACAACGTCGCGCGCACGCTGGCCGAGTACGACAAGACCATCGTCGAGATCTCGGGCCATACCGACAGCGTCGGCAGCGATGCGGTCAATCAGCGACTGTCGGAACAGCGCGCCAATGCGGTGGGCAACTACCTGATCGGCCAGGGCCTGCTGCGCCAGCGCTTCGAGATCGTCGGCTTCGGCAAGACGCGTCCGATCGCCGACAACAGCACCGAACAGGGCCGGGCGGCCAACCGCCGCGTCGAGGTCCGTGTGGTGCCGCTGCAGGGCTGATCGCCACGCGATCACGCTTGAAGAAACGCCCCGGCAGTGCCGGGGCTTTTTTTGGCTGCCAATCCGGGGGCGAGGCGACGGACAGGCGGCACCCGTCAGCAGTCGCGGCCTCGTGAATCGGAGGCCGCACACATGCCGTGGTGCGTTACAGCGCCTCGATCACGCCTGCAGCGCCCATGCCGGTGCCGATGCACATCGTCACCAGGCCGTAGCGCTTCTTGCGGCGGCGCATGCCGTGCACGATCGTCGCGGTCCGGATCGCGCCCGTCGCACCCAGCGGATGGCCCAGTGCGATCGCGCCGCCCAGCGGGTTGACCTTGTCCGGGTCCAGCTTGCTGTCGCGGATCACCGCCAGTGCCTGCGCGGCGAATGCCTCGTTGAGCTCGATCCAGTCGATGTCGTCGAGCGTCAGCCCGGCCTGCGCCAGCGCCTTGGGAATCGCCGCGATCGGTCCGATGCCCATGACCTCGGGCCGCACGCCGGCGACGGCGAAGCTGACGAAGCGCGCCAGCGGCTTGAGGCCGTGGTCGTTCACCGCGCGCTCGGACGCGAGCAGGATGCCGGCCGCGCCATCGCTCATCTGCGAGCTGTTGCCGGCGGTCACCGAACCGCCGAACTGGCCGTTGCGGAACACCGGCTTGAGCTTGGCCAGCCCCTCGAGCGACGAATCCGGGCGCGGGCCCTCGTCGGTATCCACTAGCCGCTTCTTCAGCTGCACAGTGTTGCCGGCCAGATCCGGCTGATGCGACAGGATCTCGTAGGGGCTGATCTCGTCCTTGAACTCGCCGGCCTGGATCGCGGCGATCGCCTTCTGGTGCGAGGCCAGGGCGAACGCGTCCTGATCCTCGCGCGAGACCTTCCATTCCTCGGCGACCTTCTCGGCGGTGATGCCCATGCCATAGGCGATCGCGACATGGTCGTCCTTGAACACCGACGGCGACAGCGCGACCTTGTTGCCCATCATCGGCACCATGCTCATGCTCTCGGTGCCGCCGGCGAGCATCAGGTCGGCATTGCCCAGCCGGATCTCGTTGGCGGCCAGCGCCACTGCCTGCAGGCCAGAGGAGCAGAAGCGGTTGACGGTCTGTGCGGCGACGGTATCGGGCAGGCCGGCCAACAGCACGCCGATGCGTGCCACGTTCATGCCTTGCTCGCCCTCGGGCATCGCGCAGCCGATGATCGCATCGTCGATGCGCCCCGGATCGATGCCCGGCGCCTGCGCGACGACGGCCTTGAGCACGTGCGCGAGCATGTCGTCGGGACGGGTGTTACGGAACACGCCCTTGGGCGCCTTGCCCACCGGGGTGCGG